>JANMVQ010000340.1:0-2651 GCA_031392845.1 Chloroflexota bacterium | reverse complement strand
AGATTGCGCCGAGGCTGGATGACCCACGCTCGGCGGCGCATACGCTGAACCGCGTTGGCAACTGGCACATGAATGCCGAGCGCCCTTTCGACGCCATTCGGTATCACAACGAGGCGTTGCGGCTGTTCGAGACGCTGGATGACAAGCCAGGCATCGCCTCCACGCTTGATCTGTTGGGCATTAGTCATTACGTCGCAGGCGAATACCACCGCAGCACCGAGTTCTATGCCCGCTCGGTGGCGTTGTTTCGCGTGTTGAATGACAAAGGTGGCTTGCTGACCGCGTTGGCGATTGGCTCATCGCGCGGCATTGCATGGCTGGGGCGCACAGTGCTGCCCACACAATCTGCATTACAAGACCGCTTGCGCGATTGCGAGGAAGTGTTGCGCTCGTCTATCGAGGTGGGCGTGCGCCCGGTCGAGGCACTCACCGAGACGTGGATGGGTTTGAGCTACGCCATGTCGGGCGAGTATGCACCTGCACTGAATCATGCGCGGCGCGGGCTGGACATCGCCGAGGCCATTGAGCATCGGCATTTCACTTGCACAGCGCACATGGTGCTGGGCACCTTGCATTGGGATGTGGCGGCGTGGGACACCGCGTGTGTGCATTTGCAGACCGCGCTGGCGTTGGCGCGCGAAACCAACTCGACGATATGGAAACATTTTTGCACGGCTTATCTGTCGTCGGCGCTGATTGAATTGAACGATCTGGCCGAGGCCGAAAAGATATTGAGCAGCGCTTGGAGCGAGGACGCGCCGCTGAGCGGTGTGGGGTTTCGGCAACTGTGGGGCGCGCGTGCCGAGCTATGGCTGGCGCAGGGCGAACCGAAGCGCGCGCTTGAGTTGATCGAGAGCCTTATCAGCACCGTGCCAAACTTTGGCATGCACCGCAGCGACAAGATTCCGTATCTGGTGTTGTTGCGCGGCCAAGCGCTTTTGGAAAGCGGGCGTGCCCGCGATGCGGTGAAAACGATTGAGCCAGGTTTGACGGGTGCGCGCGAAAGCGACCTGCCCGCGCTGGAATGGCGGCTGGGCGTGTTGCTGGGCAAGGCGCTGCTGGCCGATGGCAAACGCGACGAGGCTGCGCTGGCGCTGACCCACGCCCGACAATTGGCCGAGCGGTTGGCGAATGGCCTGGAGGAGGGCGTCCTGCGTCAGGGTTTGCTCAAAGCGGCATCTGCTTCGATGGCGCGCATGTCGCTGGATTCGCCGCGCCGCAAAGCCAAATCGCAATTCGAAGGCTTGACCTCACGCGAGCGCGAAGTGGCGGGCCACATCGCACATGGCAAGAGCAACCGCGAGATTGCAGTGGCGATGGTGTTGAGCGAGCGCACCATCGAGACGCATGTCGCCAATATCCTTTCCAAACTGGTCTACACCTCGCGCGCACAGGTGGCTGTGTGGGCCGCCGAGAAAGGGTTGCGCTAACCGCGATGTAATATCGGCGCATCCGTACGGAGAAAACATCCTCCGCAAAATCTCCGTACTGCCACCGATTCTCCGCGCCATCGCCAACGCTATTGTGGTGTCACATTCAAACGTAAAAAATAAGGAGTAAAGAAATGACAACCACAACCACAATCGCAAATCCCGCATTCGTCGTATTGCCCGGCGTGGGCCAACAAATGAACGAGCTGGGTCACACCGCCATCGAGAAAGTGTGCAGCGCCGACACGGGCGGCGCGTATTACGCTTTCGAGGTGACTTCGCCAACCGGGATGGGCATCCCGCCGCATGTGCATAGCCACGAAGACGAAGTGATCTACGTGATCGAGGGTGACTTCGAAGTCTTTCTGGGCGGCACAGTGTTTCGCGCTGGGCCGGGCAGCCTGTTGAACTTTGCACGCGGCACACCGCATGGCTTCCAAAACGTGGGCACAACGACGGGTCGCACGCTGTGGGTCGTCACCCCAGGCGCATCGTTCGAGCAGTTCTTCCACGAGTTGGCGCAGGTGCCGCCCGGCCCACCCGACTTTCCCATGATCGCAGCATTGTTCGGCAAGTATGGGATGGACGTGTTGCCGCCACCGGGGCTGTAGCTGCAGCGACCTGAATATGTATTCCGATTTGCATCGGAATGAGCAAAATTGATCTGGTAACGAGCGGTCGTCTGTGGCAAAATCAAGACGCAGATGACCGCTTTGGCTGATCTGCAAAAGGAGCAACAACCATGTCTGAAAAGAACGATGTCATCAATAACTTACGCGCGCAACTAAAAGGCGCCCACGACTGGCTGGAGGGCACGCTGATGGGCGTGGACGATGCCCTGGCGAACGATGTGCCGCCCGCTGGCAAAGTCGCCACCATCGGCGCGAACTACGCCCATGTCACCACAGCCGAGGATTATTTCGTGAACGTGATGCTGAAGGGCGGCGCGCCGCTGATGATGAGCATGAACCCTGGCATCAGCGAACCGCCGCCGATGGGGACGTGGGGCGAGTGGGGCCGCGGCGTCAAAGCTGATATTGGGGCGCAACGCGCTTACGCCCAAAAAGTTTATGAATTAGTGGACGCACATCTCGCTACGCTGAGCGATGCCGCGCTTGCCAAAGAGATTGAGACCCCGGTTGGCAAGATGCCGCTGGGGCAGTTCATCGGCTTGTGGGTGCTAAACGCGCATTGCCATGCCGGTGAGATTTCCACACTCAA
>JANMVQ010000102.1:0-9157 GCA_031392845.1 Chloroflexota bacterium | reverse complement strand
TCATCGAACACACCACGCAGAACTTGATACTTCAGCCCCAACCCTTTTACCATTCCGCTATCTGTCATTGCTACAGTTACCCTCATGGCCCTGCTTTACGCAAGTCGATTTCAATCAGGTTATTGTTGCGCCCTGCCTTACTTGCCTCGGGAATGTCTTTCTTGATGAACACGCAGTCGGCCAAGCCTGTGCTGAGCAAGGGGTTTAGCTTGGCGCAGAGTGTGGGTGTTCTAGAACCCGCTGCGCCCAATAGCCCTGAGGCGGTTACGACCAACACAAATATCTTCAACTATCAGGGTGTTTTGCGCAAGCCAGATGGCACGCTGGCAAGTGGCACTTATTCGATGAAGTTCCGGCTTTACGATACGGTTGCTGGTGGTACGGCTAAGTTCACTGACACAATTTCGTCTGTAGCAGTACGCGATGGCATATTCGATGTGTTATTGGGCGATGTTACGACAAACACGATTGGCAATGATGTAATTGCCCTCCCCACACTTTTTCTTGGGATTCAGGTAAGCAACGATACTGAGATGCAACCCCGCCAGCGGATTCATTCGGTGCCAAGAGCACTCACCTTAGTTCCTAACGCGTATATTAATGGCGGGATTAATTTGTGGGGTACGGACCAAAATGGCGCACCTACGCATGATCCTGCGCTTATTGAAATGTGGCCGGGCGTTCCTGGTGGATCGCCGCATGCGATTGGCACGGAACCCTATTACAACCGTTATGGACCAGCAGGTAACTCCTCAGCGATAATTGGGCATAAATTCTATGTTCGCCCAAACGAAGTTGCTGCCGAAATTGGGCGGGGAAACGCGGCAGGGGAAGATGCCCTTACATCTACATTTTTGGGATATACCATCTTCAACAAGAATGTTTCTGTAGCAGGTGATATTCAATCAGGCGGCACTATTGTGACTGCTCCAGGGGGAGCCATCAATACTTCAAACTATCGACTGAATGGCGACTTTCCCATCAAGATACTTCGCCTGCAAAATCTTGGAGACGTTTTTGATACGCCTATCGGTATGGGCGCGGAGTGGCAATGTGTTCCAACCGGATGGGCTGTTACAGCCGATATTAACGAGGGAGCTGGTCGAACTAACCATTACCTCTATACCTACCTTGTTGGCAACGACTGGAGACTGAAGGGAGACGTTGTGTCAGAAGGAGCACCTGATAACTGGAATGTAGATGTGCTTTGCATTAATGAGGGCATGGCTCAGTGGAATGGTGCATCCAGAGAGGGTCAACTCTTTCCCCCATAATAGACTTCCTGAAGAACTAATTATGAGCGAGATATTCCCTGGAACAGTTTATTGATGGGCTCGTTTCACTGAAAGGTAAGCATGCAACACTTAAAGCTAATCCGCGCCCTGACTATGACTCTGCTGATTGTCACATTCGTCGTTGGCGGTGTCGTGATGGCGCAAAGCCTTTTGCCATGTTCTGGCGTAAGCGATCCAGTCGGGCGTATTTTTTGCTCGCCAAGCTTCCGGCAAGACACCACTCTGGATTTCGACGGCGCATCACCGATCACAGGCACGCTATGGACGAGTGGCGCAAGTCCGAATGTGTGGGTAGAGAAGCCCAGTATGCCGGTGGGTGGCAAATTGCCATTTGTAGATCTTGTGAAAATTGAGAAGCAAGCATTTGGGACTTTAGACAAATATAAGAGATGGCGACTAGAAATTTCGCCTCATCTCGAAAAAGATAGCTTTGATAAGCTTGTCAGAAAATTTGATGAACCTGTTAACGGCCTAACAGGATTTGATAAGCCTCTTGGGATAGCGGGAAAATCTTTGAGGCAATTACTCGATGAAGCTGACAAGGATTTGCGGCAAGCGCGCGATCTATACGCACATTTAGCTGTGTATGCAGAAGAGAACCGCTTTCGATCAACCACCGCCGCGACAGACCCAGATACAGCAAATCCTGTTGATTATTTCACGTTGTGCAAGACACCGGAAAACGTTGTCGCCGCCACGGTAGATCGCTGCAATTTTGCAGAACGTATGCGTGAGAGCGTCCGAGAGCTGGCCTATCTGCGGATGATATTTGGACAGCAATTCACAGCCGATGCAATAGGTCTCCACTTCGATGCAGGTGAAATTATTGGCGGTGAAGCATTTGTCCGCGATGAAGTCAAGAAACTGGATTTAGCTGCCGAACAATACAAGCTTGCTGAGGTTGTTATGGCTGAAGGCATGCGGACTGCTATTGGCGATGGTTGCTTTGTGTCCGACTTTTACACGCAGCGTGAATGGGCACTGGTTTCTCGTGCTATAGAGGGGCTTGAACGTGCGCAGCACCAAGTCGCCATCCGCAAAAGCTATCTCGATGACGCTGGACCAAAAGCCGCGATGCAAACCTATCAGATGACGGCAGCAGGTGAGTATGTTCAATTGATAGGCAACGCCGGGCTAAGTTCAAGATCCGTAGCCAGTTGCACTCGAGGCGTACGGCCTGACGGCGATAACATCGCCAAAATGGTTGCACAAATGCTCGACACGCGACAGCAATCACGATCACTGGCCGAGGGTCGCAATGTCTTTGGTTTCAACGTCCAATTCACGCCAGCGCGTCCATACCGCACGGCAGTTGGTAGTGGTGATAGGGGCCTATTAGATGAAGCCAAAGTTGCAGCCAATCAAGCAAAAGAGTGGCAAATTGACGAGAGCAACAATAGCCGAGAGTTTGACATGAAAGAGGACAAACTAAAGGCTGAGATTAAGGAAGTAAAGATTACCTATGACAAGCGGTTGTTGGATTTGACGGGCTGCAGCCGTAACACTTACCCTACTGACGCTACGTTTTTTGACTGTGTGCAAGGTAGAGCCAATATTCTGCGCAACTGCAATGTCATCACGCTATCGGATGCAATCTATAAGGCTTGCGCTGCAGCAGTTCCAACGGGATTACTCCGCCAAGCATGGGATAGTCTTCGAGGTGCTTATCTGGGCTACATACGCGCCACTACTGCATATAACAACACCTTTCAACGTATGCAAGTTGAAACTGATAGGAGCGCAACTGTTAATGACAAAGTGTTAACTAATGGCAAAGACCAATCAATTATCCAATTTACAACGACACTCCTTGAAAGCGTAACTGTAAGTGTTTCGTGTTGTCTGCCCTCTTCCGGAAGCGTAAGCTTTAACCCTAATGCCCCATATATTGCAGCACTGCGTGAAATTGGCACCATGGCTCAAACAATGTCTGAGATCAGCATAAACTCAACCAATAGCGAAGCACTGATCCGCAACTTACTAATCGACCAATCTGTGCTGGATGTTGATCGACGCTCGGCCGTAAATGAATTTGATGCACAGGCTGTACAATTTGAAACACTAGCTGCCGAGGCCAAAGATATTGCTGTTGAAGCCAAGCGATCACGATCTTATATAGAAAACAGCCCCGCCAATGATCCTAGCTACCGTCTCGTCCGAGATTCAGCGCGCCTGCGTCTTGCAGGCCAACTTGAATATGCCGCACGTGTTAGTTATTTGGCTGCCAAACGCGCAGAATATGAATACGCAGCGCGTCTAAGCGGCAGCACCTTTCGCATCTCGGATATCTACCGGGCACGTACCGCCGACGACATCAAGAAATTTCTGATCAAATTGGAGGCCATCACAGATGGTCTATTTGTTCTAGATGCAGAAACTGCAAAAGAAGATTTTGCCATCTCTATTGCCAAGAATGTTCTTGGTTTGACGGACGACTTCTTGATCAAGCAAGGTGTACCCGCCAACCTAATAGTGAATGAGCGAAAAGCCCGGTTTCGAAAGTGGGTGGCTGCAAACACAGTGAAAGGCACAGATGGCAAAGATGTGCTGCGGTTTACGGTCAGCACGTCTCTGGTGGATAAGGGGATATTCTCTTCTGTCATTCAACAAGGATACGATCGGTTCTGGTTGCACAAGATGGGGGGGATTGGACAGCCAAAATCGGACAGCAGCGGTTTCACGGTGTTGTTGCAATCAGACCAACAAACTACTGGTTCACAGGGACTGAGTTATCGGCGCATTGCCGTTACACAAGGTGGGATTGTTCACCTTCGTGCGCGGAGCGGTTGCATATTCGACTACAGACTGATTCACCCAGCAGCACTTCTTGGTTTGGAGTGGCCAAGTAATCAACCCCCTGAGTCGGCGACTACAAACTTCAAGGCTGGTGTAAATGCACTCACTTCAAGCGAGCGAAGCCCTGCCTTTTTAGGGCGACCTGTCTCGGCAACTGAATGGCAATTCGAGTTATTTGCAGGTGCTCCCCAGAACGATCAGGCGGATATGGATCTTCAGTTGTTGAGAGATATTGAGGTTCATATGAGTACGGTGAAGGCATCACGCGAACCTGAATTGCCGAAACCATCCGATTGTGTTCGCATAGATTTTTAGTGAAATTTTATGAGACGCAAAACGAGGGTAGCCATTTGCATAGGTAGTGTGGGTTTGATAGCAACCTGCTTGATTAGTGGGGCGCGGCAAGCACTTGCAGATGCCCCGCCCAACAAATCCGGTGTCACGCCCCAAGCCATCAACCTGCCCAGTAAACCCGGCTCGGTGCAAGGCTTAGGCGAATCGTTCGAGCCACACCTGAATACCGGCACCGCCAGCTACCGCGTCCCGCTGGTGTTGCCAGCGGGCACCGGTGGCCACACGCCTGAACTGGCGCTGACCTACGACGGTGGCAATGGCAATGGGGTGCTGGGAATGGGCTGGCAGCTTAAGTTGCCAGCCATTCAGCGCCAAACCGACAAGGGCTTGCCCGTTTACACCGATACCGACAAGTTGATTCATAGCAACGGCGAAGAACTCGTGCCGTTGGCCGACGGCACCTACCGCTTCAAGATCGAGAGCGCCTTCACCCGCTTTCGCCGCATCGGTGATGGGTGGGAGGCGACCGAACGCGATGGCACGCGCTGGTTGATGGGCGAGACTGCGTCTAGCCGACAGACCAATGCTCTCGGCACGTTTTCCTGGCTGCCCCAACGCAGCATAGACACCCTCGGCAACGAGATTCGCTACTTCTACCAAGCGGACAGCGGCCAAATTTACCTGAGCGCCATTCGTTACAACCTGGATCGCGCTGTGCCATATGGCAGCGAACCCGCCAATGCTGGGGTGCAAATGCAATTCGAATACGAAGCGCGACCCGATCCCATCAACGATTACCGCAGCCGCAACCTAGTGCGCACCGACAAGCGCCTCAAAGCCATCCAGATCAGCGCGCTCGGTCAACGCGTGCGCCGCTATGAGTTTGGCTATGTCCTGCAAAACGGCCTGTCGTTCTTGCAGTCGGTGCGGCTGTTGGGGCGGGATGGCGTTCGTTGGGAGGACGATCCGACCCGCGGCATGCCCACCATCCAGTTCACCTATTCATCCTCGCCAATCACTCAGTCCGCCAACGTCACTATGGCACAGCCACCCATCGTGCAGGTCGGCCAATCTAGCGTTGACCTAGTGGATATCAACGGCGACGCCCTGCCCGACATCGTGCATAGCGATCCCAGCGATGGGTATCGCTTCTTTATCAATCGCGGGCGAGGCAATTGGGACAGCACGCCGGTGTATCCGGCTCAATCGCCCTCGGTGCAACTTGCCACCAACGGTGTGCAAGTGGCCGATGCTGATGGGGATGGCTACGCCGACTTGCTGGCCAAGATTGGCAGCACAGGCAGTTCGTTCTACTACTTCCCCAACAAGGGCGGCAACGCCTGGGAACTGAACAGCCGGGTCGACTTTGCCAATAGTCCCGACTTCAGCTACGAAGACCCGGATGTGCAACTGGTTGACCTCGACAACGACCGGCGCGTGGATGTGCTGCGCACCACGCCCACCGCGTATTACATCTACTTCAATAGCCCCAGCGGCTGGGCATCCGGCCCCAATCGCATCCTCGAACCACTTGCCTACGGCGCAGCACTGACCTTCGACGACCCGCGCGTCAAGCTGGCCGACATGAACGGTGACCGCTTGCAGGACATGGTCTTTGTCATGGATGATCAAGTCGCTTACTTTCCGTCGAAAGGGTTGGGCGACTTTGACGCAGCCGTGTCCATGAGCAACAGTCCATCCCTCTCTGGCCGCTCCGGCGTCACTCAACTGGCCGATGTCAATGGCGATGGCCTGACCGACGTGCTGCGGGTGGATCGCTTCGCCGTCTCGGTCTGGCTCAACCAGGCCAGTAGCGGTTTTGCTGATGAAATCGTGCTGACCGATGTGCCAGAATACATCGCTGGCGAGACCAACTTGCGTCTGGCCGATATGAACGGCGATGGCGCGACCGACCTGTTGTATGCGGCTGCGCCTTCCACTAGCGCCACACCCTATCGCTACCTGGACTTCACCGGCGGCACGCTGCCCAATTTGCTGACGAGCATCGACAATGGCTTGGGCCGAGTCATCAGCTTCACGTATCGCACTTCGACCGATTACTATGTGGATGACTGGAATGCTGGCCAACAATGGACACAACGCTCGCCTGTGGCGGTGCCTGTCGTCTCACGCAGCACGGTCTTCGACAAGCACAGCAGCGCGAACTACATCACCGACTACACCTATCGCAATGCCTACTACGACGGCGCGGAGAAAACCTTTCGTGGCTTTGCCCTAGCCGAACAAAAAGACATCGGTGACGCCGCTGCATCGAATGCTACTGCGCCGCCGCAAGTAACCCAACTCGTCTTCGACACGGGCAAAGACAATGAGAGCCGCAAAGGCATGTTGTTGCAGAAGGATGTTGTGGGCGAAGGGGGCTCGTGCGGCCCCAATACAGGTGCAGTCGCGCAGATGTTGCAGACAAAAGCAGCGCCTTCGATGCTCGACAAGAGTCATTCGTCGTCTAATTCACCGTTCGTGAATGGTTGCTACAACCGCAGCATTAACCAGATTGCCACACGCGCCTTACTCAATGGAACGGATGGCCGTGTGGTCTCGTTCAGTGCGATCTCACAGGCCGATGTGCTGTACTTTGAGAATACCAACACCCCGCGCCGCGAACAGCAAACGATGGCGTATGACGACTATGGCAACAAGTCACAAGAATTTGATTATGGTGAGGTCGCTCCTGACGAGAGTAACCCGGCGCTAGGCAACGACGAACGCCTGACCTACTACACCTACGCTTTCTCGCCTACGGCTTGGATCATGGATCGCGTCAGCGATGTGCGCCAGACTGACCTTGCCGGAAACTTCGTCAGTGAGCAGCGCAACTATTATGACGGTGCGGCCTATATTGGCTTGCCGCTGGGCCATATCACGCAAGGCAAGATCACTCGCCAACAAGGCAATCTTGGCCCGAATGGCGGCAACCAGTGGGTCAACACCCAGCGCTTCAAATACGATGTGTATGGCAATGCGATTGGGCGCATGGATCCCAACGGTGTACTGGACGCGAATGGCAACCCCGATGCCAGTGGTCACTGGAGCGAGGTGACACTTGACTCTATGTGGCATGCTTATCCCATTAGCGAACGCATTTACACCGGCAATGGCAAATTGCTCGCGATGACGGCGCAGTATGACCTTGGCTTTGGGGTGATCACGAGTGCAATTGACTTTAATGGGCAAATCACCCAGTTCACCTACGATGGTTTGGCACGCTTGAGCACCATCGCGAAACCGGGCGACACATTGACACTGCCGACGCAGGTATTCATCTACACGCTAGGCAACGGCCTCAGTTCCGTCGAGACTGCCAGCCGCGAGACTTCGGGCACGGGCGATGTCTATCGCACGATCAGCTATGTGGATGGGCTGGGCCGTGCCTTACAAACGCGTGGTGAGGGCGAAGACGGTGCGGTTATTGTCAAAGACGGTGTGCGCTTCAAGGGGCGTGGCTCCCCCAGCGAACAATGGTTGCCGTATTTTGCGCTCACGCCCACGCTGAGTTACATTGCACCTGAAGCCAGCCAGCTCAAAGCGACACTCATCTACGATCCGCTGTTGCGCCCGGTTCAACTCACCAACCCCGACAACACCTTTACCCGCACCGTCTTCGCGCCGCTGGCCAACAGTGCCTTTGACGAAGAGGACAACACCCCAACATCAAATCACTTCAATACACCCATGTCATATCGCTTTGATGGGCTGGGGCGGCTGGTGCAAGTACTGGAGCGCAACGCGGGCGCGGTCTACACCACCACGTATGGCTACGATCTGCTCGACGATCTCACGGTGATTACAGACACGCTAGGCAACGTCAAGCGCCAAAGCTTCGACGCGCTCAAGCGCAAGCTCAAGATTGATGACCCCGATGCTGGGATCAAGACCTTTGCCTACGACGCGGCGGGCAACGTGACCGAGACACTGGATGCCAAAGGTCAGCGCATTGGTTTCACCTACGATGGCGCGAACCGGCCACTGGCCGAAAACTTTGTACTGACGACGGGCGATGTCACGCCTGATATCACCTATCACTACGATGCCGACAAGGCGACAGAATATGCGGACGCCCAGAACACGCTGGGGCGTTTAACCTGGATCGACGACGAGTCCGGGCGTGAATATGTGAGCTACGACGCACGCGGCAATGTCGTCGGCAAGATCAAGCGTGTGCGTAGACCCGATGACGGCAACACCCAAGACTTTGTCATGCTGACGCAGTATGACGCGCTGGATCGCCCGACGCGCCTGACCTACCCCGATGGCTTCAGCGTCACTTATCGCTACAACGCACAATCGTTGTTGGATTCAATCCCCAGCTTTGTGAGCAACCTCGATTACGCTGCGACGGGTCAGATGACGCGCCAAGCCACGAGCGATGGCGTGACCACCGCGCAGACCTACGACAATCGTCTGCGGCTGAAGACGCTGCGCTCGGTAGCAGCGAACAATATCGCACTACAAGACTTTGGATATCACTTCGATGGCGCGAGCAACATAACCCAGATTGACGACCTGCGCATAGCGCGCACACCCACCGACGATGACTCGCGCACCTTTGTGCTAGATGATCTGTATCGGCTAACTCAGGCCAATTATCTGGCAGGTGCAAAAGACAACATTGCTTAGGCAGCGCGCAACAATAACTTGACCATTACGATCGCCTTGGCCTGATTACATAGTTCCACTCTCCATGGAACTTGTCTGGAATTAGCCGAATTTTCTATCTGTCATTGCTACAGTTACCCACATGGCGCTGCTTT
>JANMVQ010000315.1:0-4580 GCA_031392845.1 Chloroflexota bacterium | reverse complement strand
GCAAGACCTGCTGTGGGCTTGGGCTATCTTTCGCTCGCATACCTACTTTGATCCTTCGAAATGTGCTCCAAAACGCTTGACAAACTAGAGAGAATCTTCGACTTCGCTCATGAGGCAGCTTCGATTTCTTCGGGTGTTATCTCAACGTCAATGCTGACTTCCTCAAAGCCAGCCGCGCGCAATTGCTGCTCGGCTTGCCGGGCAAACGCGCGGGTGGTAAAGGTCGCTGTAATCTTGCTCACAAGTCTCCCGTTGCGCATGCGACAAAAACGGCTCTCCCGACTTTAGCGGGAAATAGCGTTGTCATGCTGAGCAAAGCGAACCGAAGGTCCCAGTGGCAAAACACTTACGATTAACGCCACTGTGACCTTCGGCTCACTGCGTTTGGAATGACAAGTTTCCCGTCAAAGCCAGTAGAGCCACAAAAACAAGACCCGCAATGCCCTTGATGACTTCAGGCAGTTGGTCAAATTCGCACGACTTGTCCAGAAAAGAAAAGGCACCTGCCCGCAAACACTCTTCACGGTAGACCGGGTCGCTCATATTGGTCAGCATCACCACATAGATGAGTGGATAGGTGCGCTTGATCCACTTCAGCACAGCTATGCCATTGTGCAATTCGAGTGTGCCGGGGATGCCAATATCCAGAATCACGGCATCGGGTCGGGCCTCGTGAATAGCTTCGATGGCGCTGCGTACGTGCGCGGCCCAACCAATGATGCCAACCAACCCTGTTTCCATCAATATCTCGGTGATGTGCTCACGGATCATGAGAATGTCATCTACAACGATCACTTGGAGCTTGGCAGTCTCTAAAGATGGATGTTGCGAAAATGTACGCTGGGTGCTGATGCTGAAGGGTTCGGTGGCAAAGCGTGCGCGCTGCGCCACATAGCTGTTTAGCAATGCCTTTAGCCCTGCGTCTTTTGCTTCTTTGGCGGCTAGGGTATAGCCCTCTACGTCATCTTTGCAAATGCTAATTAAGCTGTTCAATACCGCTGCCACTTCTTTGTTGTCCATGTGTTTATTCCTTTTGACGGCATCTTTTACATCGCTCTTCAATGCCTCAGCAGCACTGCCAAAGCGACTCGTGAGTTCATTCCACTTCTTCTCGGCCTCTTCGCGACTGTAGCCATAGCGCTCTTGCAAAATGCCAGTCGCCTTGGTGGCATCGCCTTCGATCACCAGCATGTCGTCGTCGGTCAGCTTGCCAAACTACTTCTTCACATCACCTTTAATCTGGTTCCACTTGCCTTTCAAAATATCGCTGTTCATGGGTTTACCCTCCTGGGGTTTGAATAGCCGCTGGCTTGTTCGCTCTGCCGATTCAGCGACATGGATTGCGCAGAGCTTTGTTAATCTGGTTTGCCGCTCATAAGGGGGTTCAGCGAGCAACAAACCATTGTGAATAAATAGCTTAACGACGAGGGGCTTGCAAAGAAATCAGCGAAAGACTACTTTGCTGTCAGTCATAGGACACTAAACGTCGGCATTTGTCCTACACAGGCGATCAGATGTTGCGGCTGAATTAATAGCTGTGACCCATCTGCCGGGTCTGACCCGACTAAAACCTTCTAGGCCATCAAGAGGTAATTCGTTGAACTGCGATTGCGCATTGCCTCAGCCTAACGAGGGAAAGCTGTGATCGCATGGATGTGGCACAATCGCCAACTCACCTTGTGCATGAATCGCCGCAAGCATCTTGGCTATGGGTCGGCCTGGTGGCAAATACTTGTGGGTGAACAAGGCCAGCAGATGCCCATCGGCGGTGCTGACTTCCTCGCCCAGCACTACCCCGATACCAAATTGCTGGCCCAACTGGGCCGCTTGTTTGGCTCCTACAAAATTATCGTGATCGGTGATGGCGACGAATCTGAGATCGGTCTTCGTTGCCACATGCGCCAGCAGCTCTGGCACGGTGGCCAAACCATCACTGTGTGCCGTGTGGATGTGCAGATCGGCTTTCGACCAGGTTATATCGCGCATGGCACTATCTCACTTGGCACAAAAAACTTGAGTAGACATTCGTCTTGCGATGCGTTCTGTAGCGGGTGTAGGATTTTTCAACCAAGTCTCAAACATACGCAAAATCATCAATTCGCGATTCAAAGTAGATGATGTGGCCGTAGGCTCTCGTTTTGCATGCCATTGCTGTAAGGCGTGGGTGCGTTCAATGCTCTCCAAAGTGATCGGTTCTGCCCAAGCTTCATAAAACCAATTTTCAAACCTTTTGATAAAGCCACAATATGAGACGATGACCAACTCATTGCAGTGAGTGCGTCGTAACCATTGGGCAAACTTTGACAACTCTTGATATGTCATAAATGTATCTTCCTGCGAGTGTGGTGATTTTTTCTGTAGAGACGCGCGGCTTAGAAGCTGTGTCTCTACGGCTGATATTCTGTCAATCGCTTTACTTTGCTTACTGAAATTGAATATCTGTTTGTGTTTTCATGCTACAGAGCAAATTAAGCAACCTCTATCAGGTATTTGCTGAATTTTTTGTCAGACAACCACGGACAGTCCTCTCTGTTTTGCTTACACGCAGTTGCGACGTTGGTTGATGGCAATCTTGCTCAGATCAGCGCATAAATTGTGGTGGTTCAAGGTGTAATGTGCGGATCTGTGGTTTCGGTCACAATCTAGAAGTTAGGGTTAGCTGGTTTCAGACGAAGGAGAAAAACATGAGTGTGTCATCCAAAGCTTTGACTAATGCAATGGCTTCAGTTTCCCCAGAATCAACCAATGGAGCAATATTGACTGCATTAAACGACCTAATTGATGTCTGTCGAGATGGTGCCGAGGGCTATATGGCAGCCTGGGAACACCTAAAAGACGATGCGATGAAGGGCGTATGCAGCCAGTATGCCAAGCAGCGCGGCGAATTTGTGATTGAGCTGCAAGACGAGGTGCAGCGCATGGGCCAGACGCCCGAGCCAAGTGGCACAACCCGCGCCGCAGCGCATCGGGGTTGGATGAATCTGAAATCCGTCATCACTAACGGCGACGCCCAAGCCATTCTTGCAGAGTGCCACACTGGCGATCAGATTGCCGTAGACACTTACGAGCGAGTCTTGCATCAGGAAATATTGCCGCAGAACATTCGAGATAAGGTGCAACACCAATACGATCTAATCAGACTGGCGCGCGACAGCATGGAGAGTCTGTCTTCGCAATCACAACCGTGCGCATAACCGTATTCATGGCAACCGTGTGTCGTGAGGCGCAGCGATTTATCCCCGTGCGGTTTGGCCGCGTGCAGGCCGAATTTGGAACTTCTGAGCAGAGTGTTACGGATTAGCTGCGCATTGCTACGAAAGTAATTTCAGATTGAGAATTGCTGCGGAATCTGATTGTTTCAGGCAGACCTTATTAATGGTAGTAACATACAAACAGCACATCAAAACTTGATCGGCAAAGCCATCACCTCTAACACGCTGCTGAAGAGTCTTACCTGCACTGCCCGCTGTCTTTTCGCTCCCCACCTGTACGGAAGCCTGCCGCAGACTTTCTGACCGCGAGATTCAACGTATGAGCATGACTGCGCTTCGAGACCGTACCCAGCAGAAACGCACGCTGCTGCTGATAGCGGATATGCCCGAAGACCGGGCCATGATCCGCCATTCGCTGATAGCGGATGCGGATTACGGCTACACATTGCTCGAAGCTGAGACTGGCGCGGAGGGGCTGCATCTTTGGCACCAACATAAGCCGGATTGCGTCCTGCTGGATTACCAATTGCCCGACACCGATGGGCTGAGGCTGCTGGCCGCGCTGAACCCCGACCCGCTTAAGCCCGCTGTGCCCGTAATTCTGATGACGGGTGCGGGCAACGAGTCGCTCGCGGCACAAGCCCTCAACCGCGGCGCGCAAGATTACCTCGTCAAAGGCCGCAGCACGCCCGCCGAGATTCATCTGGCGATTCGCCAGGCCATGGAAATCTTTGCCCTGCGCCATAGCCACAAGCAGGCCGAAGACTCGTTGCGCGAGAGCGAAAAACTGTTGCGTTCTACGCTGGATTCGCTCTTGCCCAGCGTCGCCATTCTGGATCACGAGGGCACGATTCTGGATGTGAATAGGGCATGGAAGCAATTCGCGGAAGAAAACGGTAGTCGCATGTCGCGGGATGGCATCGGCATCAATTATTTGGATGTGGTACGACGAGCCACTGCTGACGGCGAACAAAACACACAACAGATGTTGGAGGGAATCCAAGCCGTGCTAACCGGTCGGCACACGCAATTTGTGGGCGAATATCCCTGTCATTCGCCCACCCAACAGCAGTGGTTTATGCTCAGTGTCAACCCACTGGACACCGCGCACGGTGGCGCGGTGGTTTCGCACATCAATATCACCGAACGCAAACACACGGAAGATCAATTGAGGATTGTGGCGGCCCGCACCGAGGTGGCGCAGGAAGCCGCCCGTGCCTCGCTCTATGAATACATGCCGCAGACCAACACAATGGTTCGTAATGCTACATGGGTGCAGATCTCAAATAGTGAGCCAAAATTGACATAACAAAATTAGTTGGCTATAGTTCTGCATGTGAGTCAGCCTCAGAATGCGGTTTTTCCAGC
>JANMVQ010000286.1:0-20289 GCA_031392845.1 Chloroflexota bacterium | reverse complement strand
AACATGCTGAAGCAGCCCGCGTGGGCTGCCCCGATCAGTTCTTCGGGGTTGGTCCCTTTGCCGTCCGCGAAACGCGAGGCCCAAGTGTACGGGCCATTCAGCGCGCCGCTGCCGACACTCATATGGCCGTTGCCTTCTTTCAACGTCCCTTTCCATTCCGCTTTTGCATTTGCTATAGTCATTTTTACAACTCCTAATTTGTCAGTAAGATGCTCGCATTGTAACAAGGCCACATGATCAATCTATTTGACTACGAAGCTGCAGCGCAAGGCAATCTCTCGGAGATGCTATGGAATTTTTACGCGGGCGGGGCATGGGACGAAGTGACTGTGCGCGAGAACCATACTGCGTTCTCGCAGGTATGGCTACGCCCACGCGTACTCAATAATGTCAGTCAACGCGATTTGCAAGTGTCGGTTTTGGCGCGCAAGCTGCGATTCCCAATCGCAATATCGCCATCGGCCTTTCATAGGCTAGCGCATCCAGACGGTGAACTGGCCACGGTCCGGGCAGCAGCCTCGCTGGGCACACTCATGGCGGTCAGCACCTTCTCTAACAATAGCCTGGAAGAAATCGCCATTGCGCGGGATAGGGTCAACAAACTTGCGCCATTGTGGTTCCAACTCTATCCGTTGCGCGACCGCGGCTTGCTGCGGTCACTGGTGCAGCGAGCGCAGACCGCGGGCTATACGGCAATTTGCGTCACGGTCGACACAGCCGTCTCCGGCCGTCGTGAGCGCGATCTGCGAACCCCGTTGATCCCGCCCGCAGACATGGTGCTGGGGAATTTCGCAGCTTATCCGTTGCAAATAGATGCCCGCAGCCTGATTCAATATGTCACGAATCAGATCGACCCCAGTTTTAATTGGGAGGACTTGCGCTGGCTGCGTTCGATCACCTCGTTGCCAATCGTGTTGAAGGGGATTTTGCGCGGTGACGATGCGGCCAAGGCCGTGGATTATGGCGTGGCCGGTGTGTTTGTCTCCAATCACGGCGGTCGCCAGCTGGATGGAGCTATCCCCACCATCCGGGCTTTGCCGGAGGTGGTGGACGCGGTTAAAGGGTATGCCGAAGTGTATTTGGACAGCGGCATCCGGCGTGGCACCGACGTGTTGAAAGCGCTGGCACTCGGCGCGCGCTGTGTGTTTATTGGCCGCCCAGCCGTGTGGGGACTGAGTGTGAATGGCGAAGACGGTGTGCGCGAGGTGTTGGAGATGCTGGGGCATGAGTTAAGCATTGCCATGGCGCTGGCCGGGTGCGCGTCCGTTGTCGACATCGATCATTCGTTGATTGTCTAGAACCTCGGCTTTTGCGTTTATCGCAAGCCGCTTTGACTTGTTGGTTTTATTTAGTGGCATGAGGTGAAACGGTTACTACAATTCTCGGTTGCGGCGTTATTTGTGCGGGAAAGATCAATTGTCGTCCAACGAACAGATTCCCGCAGGATTTATCCAGACCGTTTCGGGCCATCAACGATTCAAGGTCGATCTTGAATCGGTGTGCAATTCCAGCACAGGTATCCCCTGCCTGAACGATATAGCTGCGCACGACCGGTGTAGTGACAATTCCATTGCTGGTGGGATACGATATCGGATCTGTCAGACTGTCCCATGGATTTTGTGTCTGACCATCGGCCAACACTTCGAAGCGGATATACGGCCAAACAGTCGAATCTGGAGAGACTGCCACCTCGCCGAGGATATCCCCCTGCGCGACACAGTCGCCAGGGCGCACATACAACGCACCGAGATGCGAGTAACGTACCTGCAAGTCCGCCGGTTCAACATCGTTCTTAAGCACGACGACATTGCCATACTCTGATTCGCTCTTGTTCGTGCGAATAATGCAGCCGCGCATTGTTGCAAATACCGGTTGTCCCTCTGTTTCTTGCAGATCGAGCGACTGATGGCCCGACCAATAGCCCTGCACAATGCTGCGGGATTGCACCGGCCACATCATCGGCCCCCAGCCTTTGCGTGGGAGCAGAAAACTGTCAGCAAATGCTTGCTGGTCCGGAACCGCATTGCCTTTCGAGATCACCGACCAGCGCTCCCCATTGGCTGGATCGTAAATCCCAACGTTTAGATCGTATTCGCCAAAAGGTGCATTGGCTGGGATAGCGAGTTGATATGTTCGTATCATATCAATTCCTGCCGGGAAACCTGGATTTATGGGGCTGATTCCCGACTGATAACCGCTGGAGTCGATTTCCACTTGCGATATCAAGTTACCCAAGGGATTAGTCAGATGTACAAAAAATGTTCCATTACGCTTTGGTACCGCATTGATATGCCAATGTATGTTCACCGTGAACGGCTTGCCCACCTCAATGGATGACAAATATTCCACATGTAGCAGGCTTAATTCGCCAATTTGCGCGAGGCCCGGATTTGGGGTTGAGGATAGCCGTGGTGTTGGGCTGGCTGTTGGCCTACTTGCCATAGATGTTGCACGGTTTACTTGCATGGGTGCGCTGGGTTTGTTGGCTTGCGGAGCAGTCGATGGCGTCATCGTCGGCCAAAGGAACGCTCCCACCAATGCCAGCGCGGCCAGCCCTACTAACGCGCCTAAGGTGTAGCGCGATTGGTACGGCTGGGCCCGGCTGGTTGTGGCCGTCTGCCAAGCGCTATCTTCTGCTGATGAGGGCACCTTTCCGCTTGCAGTCTCCTTTGTATCTGGGGCAAAGATAGATTGCACAATCCGGTGCCAGATCGAGTTTTGGCGTGGCACATGCGCAGCAAGCAGGCGCTGCTCCAGTTGCGCGGCAAACACGGCATCCGGTTGCACCTGCTCCACGACGCTTTGCATTTGCACCGCCAACACCGCATCCTGTGCATCCAAATCGGGCAATTCCGCCTGTAAGGTTTGTCGAAATTCGTTCAATTCGTTCATCATCTGCACCCAAGCTATGACTCGTGAGTCATTCGGAATTCGCCAGTCGTTTACGCAGCTCGGCCAGGCCACGGCTGACCAACATCTTGACCGCCGCCTCGCTTTTACCCATTACGCCAGCCACATCCGCCATGCTGAGATCACTGAAGATGCGCAGGGTGATGGCTTCAGCCCGTTCCGGCGCGAGCGCACGCAACGACTGCAATACCGCACGCATTTGCAACTTCTCGCCGATTTGTACATCGAGTGTGGGCAGGCCGTCCGGCAGATCCAGCGCCTCATCCAACGGCAATGGATCGCGTTTGATCTGGCGCAGCCGATCCAGCCAGCGATGGCGGGCAATGCTCAACAGCCAGGCGGCAAATTCGCCCTCGCCGCGAAAGCGCCCAATGTGTTGCAGCGCTTCGAGAAAGGTCTGGGCGGTTAAATCTTCGGCATCCTGTTTGTGACCAGACTGGATCAACAGGTAGCGATAGACTCGATCTAGGTGGCGACGATACAACTCAGCAAATGCCTGCGGATCGATCTGCGCGGCACGTGCCAAGGTGAAGTCGTCGTCGCAACCGAGTGTTGCCGGTTGGACTGGCCGAATAAAACCGCTCATTGCTGATTGCATGTTCGCCGCTGAACGCCGTGAGTTGACGGGCTGTAGTAATGTCGTTGCAGTGGGGGAAAGGTAACACTCGTCAACGAATGGGAACGAATAAACGAATAGATCATTCGCTTATTCGTTTATTCGTTCCCCTTCGTTGCCCCATTCGTTGATCTCTTCAGCCGTACAAAATAAATTACAAACCCCAACAGCGCCGTAAATGCTACTCCGTAGGCCAGGGTGGCCAACAGGCGAATCCAGATAAAGCGGCTATCGGCAGGGTCGCTCATTAAGTCTTTGGTGAAAGAGAACAAGTCCCAGCAAAACGAGGGTGCCGCAATCAGCAGTGCCGCAATGGCCACCGCAGCCCCGACCCGGTTCAGTTGGGCGGCTTCCATTTGCTCACGCCTGCCATCCTGCCGAATCTCCTCCTGCAACTGGATGCTGCGGAAATACTGTAAAAAGCCGGTTAATTCATCGATGTTGCGCTCAATATGTTTCAGCGCATCCGGCAGATTAAAAATGTTCTCGTTGAGATAACCGAACATGCGCACAGCGTCACCAGAGCGAAAGGCCGAGGTGGGTACCAACACATCGCGCAAGGGCGGCAACATACTGAAATTGTCGGACACATGTTGAGCCAACACGCGCATATCCTGCACGTCATTTACATCGATATTGCCATCGGTGATGCGCTTGTTCAGCTGCGACACTGCACCCAGCTCGTTGGTCGTCCGTGACTCCAGAATTTGCAGCGCGGTGCGGGCAGCAACGGTGTGCTCGATGCCGCGCAACACACAGCGCCAGTAGGCGTCGTTAGGCGCAGATTCCAAGTCACCCAAGCCCGACATGAGGACTTCGCGGTGCGGGTAATAGATAAGACAACGTTCCGGTGAGAACACGCACAGCTCATCTTCCCAACTGGCCAACTCGTGCAGGTGTTGTAGATTCGGCTCATGTAAACGGGGCAACACATAGCGCCCCTCATTGTTTTTGACGAGACCCCCTTCAAGAATGGCTCCAATGACGACCCGGTTGGCTGTCCAAAAATGATCGCCTACGATCCGCTGCCCGCAACGTGCGCACACGATTTGATCCAGCATGAGGACGGTATAGCGCTGACGCACTTGCAATCGAGTCGCTTCTACCGTCTGGAAACGCAGCTGCCCCAAAGACTGTCCATGCTCATTGTGCAATTCCAGTGGTGGCAGCGCTGAAACAAATTGATTGGCACAGTGCAAGGCCAAAGCCCACTGAATCGGTTCTTTGGCAATTTGGGCCGCCTGCGAACGTATCTCCAGCAGGTTGGTCAGTGCCTGATTCAGTGGCTCGGTGCCTTCACTGGTGGATGGAATGGCTTGAGTGAGCTTGATTTCCAGCAAACCCATGCGCGATAGGCGAATACGGTAGTCGAACTTCGGCCACATCTCACCCAGGTGCGCAGCGCTGGGTTGATTGGCCGGCATGTCGCGCATGCGAAACGTATCGAACAGCCAGTGCCGCTGCAAATGGGCACGATACAACGAATAAGCATAGCCGCGTCGAACCGTCTCATTTTCCTCGTGATCGGGCTCAAAGTGTTCGGTGGATGCAGGTGCATACCCACGCAGTGCCTCAGCAAAAAAACGGCCGCCGCGAAAGCGGTCAAATATGTCGAGAGAATTAGGGTGAATAAAATCACGCAAACCCAGCGCCAGAACCACATGAATTTCGCCGCTGATGCGCAGGTCTTCACCATCGTGATAGTTGTGCGTAGCGCAGTCCGGACAATTGCAGGCGGATAGTGGCATGAATGCTAAGTCAACACGCCTTCTTCGGTTTCTTTGATCAGATGGTCAACAACGGCTTTCAAACTGCCGGTCTGCTCAAATACGCGCAGTTGGCGGTCAGCACTGCTGCCTTCCTCCAAAATCTTGTAGGCGTATTCGATCTCTTTGCGGCTGCCCAATTCGTCCATTACATCGCCGATAAACCACTCGATCAGCTCCGTGATGAGTTTACGGGCAGGCAATTCTTCCTGGCGGCCAAAGTCGATGAGTTTGCCATTGAGTCCATAGCGCACGGCGCGCCATTTGTTTTCTTCGATCAGCTCAGCGGGATAGATCCGGAAGGTCATGTTGCTGCGCCGCAACTTCCAACACTTATATAAAATGGCTTGAAAGAGCGCAGCCACACATACAGCCTCATCGACCCGCGTGCAGACATCGCAGATGCGCATCTCGAGGGTTGGATACTTATTATTGGGGCGCACGTCCCACCAGATTTTGGTGCCATCGGGAATTGAATTGGTGCGCACAAGGGTATCGATGTAGTACTGAAAATCCGACCAGGAGTTGAGATGCGGCGGAATGCCGGTGCGCGGGAAATTGCGAAAGATAACGCTGCGATAGCTATGCAGGCCAGTGTTCTGCCCGACCCAAAAGGGTGAGCTGGTCGACAGACACAGAATATGCGGCAGTAGATATTTACACACATTCATCGCATCGATCATGAATTCGCGGTCTTCGATGCCGATGTGCACATGCGTGCCAAAGATCAAGAGTTGCTGGGCCAGCATCTGCATGTCGTTCTTTACGCCGTGATAGCGCGGATAAGGGGTGATTTCCTGTTTGGCCCAATCGCTAAACGGGTGTGCGCCTGCTGCGGCAATCTTGAGATTGCTTTTGGCTGCCAATTCCATCACCCCTTTGCGCAGGCGTATTAACTCGGCCTTGGCTTCAGCAGCGTTGTTGCAAATCTTGGTGCCGACTTCCACAATCGACTGGTGCAGCTCGGGCTTGATATCTTGCTCGATCATGGTCAGCTTGCCATGTTCCAGCAACTGCGTGATATACGAACGCAGCTCACCCGTTTCTGGATCAATGATCTGATACTCTTCTTCAATCCCGATGTTGAAACTCGGCTCTTTCATCGCACATCCCACCTTTTTATCTTGATCTACTGAGAAGACAAGCTGAGTTTAGCGTGAAATGTGATTTTGGCTAATTTTGGACATAGATGCGCACGGACGCTTCGCGCACGGTTTCAAACACCTACAACACCTAATCCGTGTGCGAAGCGTCCGTGTACTTCCGTGTCCAGAAAATTCAGAACTGCTCTAAAAAGCGCAGGTCGTTCTGCCAGAAATAGCGGATGTCGCTGATGCCATATTGCAGCATGGCCATGCGCTCCGGCCCCATGCCAAAGGCAAAGCCCGACCACTGTGCAGGGTCATAACCACCGTTGCGCAGCACATTGGGGTGGATCATGCCCGCGCCACTGATCTCTAGCCAGCCGGTGCCCTTGGTGATCATGCGGTCGCGCTCGGTCTCCAAGCCCCACCACACATCGATCTCAACGCTCGGCTCGGTGAACGGGAAGTAACTGCCACGAAAGCGCATCTGGCGTGCGCCACCGAAAAGTTGGCCTACCAACTGATGAAAGGTACCTTTCAAATCAGCCAGCGTGATGTTTTTGCCAACGGCGATGCCCTCAATCTGATTAAACTGCATCTCGCTGCGGGCGGTCACCTGTTCGTAGCGGTAGCACATGCCGGGCAGAATAAACCGGATTGGCTTCGTGCCGTTCTCGCCAAATTCGCGCATGCTGCGGATTTGGCCGGGCGAGGTGTGCGTGCGCAGAATTACTCCGGGCTGGGTCGTATAGAACGTGTCCCACATGTCGCGGGCTGGGTGTTCTTCCGGCATATTGAGTAGCCCGAAGTTCATCTCATCGGTCTCCACATCAGGCGAGCGATACACCTCGAACCCCATCTGGGCAAAGATCGTGCTAATCCGCCGAATCACCTGCGTGCTGGGGTGCAGTCGCCCCCGATTGATCGGGATACCGGGCAGCGTCACATCAATGGTACCCGCTTGCATTTGCTGAGCCAACTCGGCTTCTTTGACTACCGCCTCTTTCTGCGCAAGCGCCGCCAGCAGGGCTTGCTTCACTTCGTTAGCACGTTTGCCAAAGACCGGACGCTCTTCAGGTGTGAGCTTGCCCAGCCCCGACATGATTTCATCCAGCTTCCCCTTGCTGCGCTTGGTGCCAAAGTGCTTGCCCTGCCAGGCCACTAGTTCTTCGGTGTTGGTAATCGTCGTCAGGGCGTCCAATGCCTCGCGTTCGAGCTGATTCAGTTGATCGAGCATGATTTTGTGATGATGATTATACGGAGCCGTGGAACAGGGCAGCGGCATTAGCCTTGCTGTGCTTAATATCTTCCGCGTCATCCATTTCAGTACTGATTTCCTTGAGTTCTTCAGGAGTCAGCGTTCGTCCATGGCCCCCTTTGATGAGTGGGAAATCCATCTTATGCAAGGGTCGCTGGTACAGTTCATCCAGGATATCAGGGATGGTATTCATGCTCCGATTATCCGCGCTAATCCATTCAATCTCAATCTGTACACAAAACGTCCTCGTTCTACATCGGTGAGACCCTATTCGTTTACTCGTTTATATTCGTTGATAAACTCCCCCTATGCTCACTCAACTCATCACCCAGTGCGACGTGTTGCGCTACACAGATGGCGCTTATCGTGTAGACGAAAACTGCGACATCGCGATCATCGGCGATACGATTAGTACTATTACCCCAGCTGGTCAAATTGACCCAACTCAGGCCCAACAGCATATCGTCGCTGCCGGGCAACTCGCCATCCCCGGCCTCATCAATTGCCATGCCCACGTGCCAATGGTGCTGTTCCGGGGTTTGGCCGAAGATGTGTCAATCGAAGCCTGGTTCAATGACTATATCTGGCCCTTAGAAAGTAACCTAGAAGCCGAAGATGTGTATTGGGGCACGTTGTTAGGCATGGCCGAGATGATCCAGAATGGCGTGACGACCGTCGCCGATCATTACTTCTTCTGCGACCAAATTGCACAGGCCACGCTCAAAAGCGGTATGCGCGCCAACATCGGCTGGGCGGTGTTTGGGCATGAGGGGTTGGGCAAGCTCGATCAAACGGTAGAGTATGTGCAGCGTTGGCAAGGTCGGGGTGAGGGGCGCATTTCAGCATGGCTGGCCCCTCATTCACCCTATTTGTGTGACCACGAATTTTTACGGGCCACCGCGGCACGGGCCAAGGCGCTGGGCGTAGGCATTCATACCCATTGCAGTGAAACACATGAGCAAGTGGAGCTAAGCCTGAAGCGCTACGGTGTAACCCCGCCCAAAATGCTGGAAGATTGTGGCGTGTTAGAGGTGCCGACGCTCATCGCGCACGGCATCGGCATCACCGAACAAGACATTGCCATGTTGCGACATTATGATGTCTCGATTGCGCAATGTCCCAAGACTTATCTTAAGCTGGCGATGGGCACGGCCAACGTGCGCGAGTTCCGCGCGGAGGGCATCAAAGTCGGGATGGGGACCGACGGCGTGGTGAGTAGCAACACCCTCGATATCTTAGAGCAAATGCGCATTCTGGCGCTTGACCAAAAGCAAGCCGCCCATGACAGTACGGTTATGCCCTTACAGGACGTGCTGGATATCACCTTTCGCGGCAGCGCCCAAGCCCTGCACTTGCCGGAGATTGGCGAGCTGGCCCCCGGCAAACGTGCCGACATCGTGTTAATCGATCAAACAGGCCCGCATGTCTTCCCGCGTTACGATGCGCTGGCTAACTTGGTGTATGCGCACAAGAGCAGCGATGTCAACACCGTGATCTGCGATGGCAACTTGCTGATGCAGGACAAGCAATTGCTGACAATTGATCTAGCCGAGGTGAAGCGCGAAGTACGCTCGCGCCTGACGCGGCTTAATCAACGGGTCACGACCAAACGCATCGCCACGTATCCGATTTAATTTCCAAAAACCGAGGTGGTCTCAGAGAACACCTCAGTTTGATTTAACTTGGAAACAGTTCGCTATTCACAAACGGGATCAACGCCAGCGTGACCGCAGACGCATAGTATTCGGTGCGGGTGTATTTGCCGTGGGTGAGGATGCCGGTGGTGCCCAAATTGTGTTTGCTGTTGCGTGTGCCAAAGATTTGATCACAGGCGTGGCCCAGTTCCACCCCCGCCCGCACTAAGTCGGCCACTTGCGGCGGCAGCAAAAAGTTACCTGTGCTGGCCATGCCTTGGCGGCCGTCGCGTTGGACAACCACACACCAAGCGGTAGCGAACATCCCCTCGTGCAGCTCGACCACGCCACCTTCCAGCCCTACCCCATAGTGCGCAACCGGATGGGCGACCAGCGCAGCTTGGGCACGCTGGGTGGCTCCGGCGATCATCTCTTCGTTGCCAATCGGTTGCGCGCTCACCCCGCTATCGACACTGGCGGCGACCACCTCGATTTCGGTCAGTAGCAAGCCTGCTCCATCACGCACGGCTTGTAGTTTTACAGGGTTGGTGGAGCCTACGACAAATATATTCACTGAACAGTTACAGTATAAATGTGAACCGGTGTTGTCATCTTTACATTGACGCCGCATTGACGCCGCACTGACGCCGCGTTTTTTGACGAGATCGCAATTAATTATTGTTATGCCAAGTCAGGCCTCTCGCAATTTAGCATCTTGTCGATTACGATTACTTCATCCACAATCCCTGTATGTCTACGACAACTGCAAAACCAGTTTCAGCCAAAGGCCTCAAGTGGTTCCAAGATATCAAGTTCGGCATGTTTATCCATTGGGGTGTCTATTCGTTACTCGGCCGTGGCGAATGGGTCATGCATACCGACCACATCCCTGTGAGTGACTATGAGAAGCTCCCGCCACAATTTAACCCCACCAAGTTCAATGCCGACGAGTGGGTCAGCATCGCTGTTGACGCTGGGCAGAAGTATATGGTTGTCACCAGCCGCCACCACGACGGCTTCAGTATGTACGACACGGCACTCAGCGACTACAAAGTCACCAACACACCCTTCAAGCGCGACCCGATCGCCGAGTTGGCCAATGCAGTGGCCAAGCGCAATGATATGAAGTTGGGGTTCTATTCCTCGCTAATGGATTGGCACCATCCAGCGTATCGCTTCCGCAAGGAAAGCGGTTTAGCCTGGAGCGACTACATCGCCTTCTTACACGGCCAGGTACGCGAGTTGTGCACCGATTTTGGTGAGATCGCCTGTCTATGGTTTGATGGTGATTGGCCGCACCACAATTTTGACGAAAGCAACGCCTATTTTGCCGCCGGGGGTTCGTTCCAATACGACGCGCTTTACGATATGATTCACACCCTACAACCCGATGCCGTGATCCACAACAATCGGCATGAAAAACCACTGCCGGGTGAAGACGTGCAGGGCTTCGAGCAAGACTTGCCGGGTGCAAATACAGCCGGGTTCAACCCAGCTACGGTGTACGAAATGGTATCGGAGGTTTGCATGACCGTGAATTCATTTTGGGGTGTCAGCCACGAAGATGAAGATCACAAGTCGACCCACTCCCTGCTGCACTACCTCATCCGCAGCGCAGCTGCTGGGGCCAATTACCTGCTAAACGTCGGGCCAACGGCCGAAGGCGAAATTCTGCCGATCCATACGCAACGCTTGCGCGAGATGGGGCACTGGTTGAACAAAAACGGCGAATCCATCTACAACACGCGCAAAGGCGCATTTGCTGCTGGTTCAACTGCGCCTTGGTATTCGCCTACCAAAGGTGCATTCACTCCCAGTGGTGAAGCGGTCAGCACGCGCAATGGCGACACTCATTACATCCATATCGTCAACTACACCAGCGATTGCGTTCGCCTCAAAGACCTGACTGGTTCAATTGATGTGGGCAAACTCAAGGCGACTTTGTTACGGGATGGCGCATCGGTCAAAGCCAGCGTTGATCAAGATGGCTTAATCTTGTTGACGGTACCCGCTGAACAGCGTGATCGACATGACACCGTTGTCAAACTCAGCGCCTGATATATCTATACGTTTGGTTGTGCAGGACCACAGGAATCGGAATCGAAACAGCAATTGGAACAACGATTTTGCAATCAAATGGCCTACACTACAATAGTCAGCCATGAACTACGAAAGCCACATCCTCCTCCTCCCGGAAGATGCCGGCTGGGATACCTACGAGGCGATACGTCCGTACATCGAGGCCTATCGTGTCACCGTAACTAAAAGCGCAGACGACGCTGGTAGCTTTCACGGCAGCAAGCACACCGCAACTATCTTGCAGGCTCCGGGAGCTTGGCCGAGTGGCATTGTTCCGTTCTTTCAGCAGCGCTATCCGCATGTGCGCCTAGATGTGATTGCGTATCAAACGCTGAGTGAACTGACCCAAACCCTGCAACGGCGGGTGCAATTTAGCGGCATCCCGCAGGGGCGCTTCGTTAATGCCAAGTTCATCGAGGCAGTGGGTCCCAAGCCAGCCAATCCGTTTGTCTACGACAGCCACATCGTCCTTATTCCCAATGGCAGCGACTGGCGCTGGTATCAAGCCGCCCGCGAATACTTGCTGACTTATCGGGTCACCGTGACCCAATCGGCCGATGATGCCGGCAGTTTTCATGGGCGTAACCATACGATTACTGCGATCAACTATGCGGGCGCTTGGAACGGTGGCGATATCCGCGCTTTCTTTCGCACCAACTATCCCGCAGTTCGGATCGATTATTTGCCGGTGGATTCGTCCGATGACTTGACGCGGGTGTTTAACTATCGAGTGACTCTAAACGAGCGTTTTGCCACACCCTCATCTACACTGACTGATTTGCCGCGTTTGCGCTGGCCATGCGACCCCACCAAGCTACCCGCTCGCCTAAGCAACATCAGCCAAATGTTTGCCGACCGCCCGTGGTATTACCGCCAGATCAGCCCGACGCTGCTGGGTCATGAGGGCATAGATCTGCTGGCGCCAATCGGCACGCCAATACTAGCCTGCACAGATGGCACGGTCGTTGAGCTGAGCACTGATCCCAACGCGCGTGGCTATGGCATGTATGTGAAGCTGCGCCATATCCTGCCAGTGCAGAGCTACGAGACTGTCTACGCCCATCTCTCACGCGTCGATGTGCGGCTTGGGCAAAAAGTCGGCACGGGCCAACAATTGGGTCTGAGTGGGCGTACCGGCAACAGTAACGGCGCACATTTGCATTTACACCTGCAACGGGCCGACAAAATTGGTGCCCCTTTTCACGAACGTTATATCGATCCATTGCCCTTTCTCGAGCTTGACCGTCATCTTATTGCCGACACTGATTTGCCTATGATCTATGGCACACATGAAGATTTTGAAGGAGTTGAGACTGCTAAGAAAGCAGGCATCATCATGCAGCAAGCCGGTGTGCGTGGCTATGTGTTGTGGACCGAGAGCATTGGCAGCGACCCCAACGACCAACATGGCGTTGACTATGTGCAACGCACCCAAGGTGGACACAATACGATTGTTCGGTTGAATAACGATTACGGCAACACTGGGACGATTCCCACTCCCGACAAATATCCAGCCTTTGCCCAGCGGTGCGCCAACTTTGCCCGCAACAGCCGGGGCGTGCGTGTCTTCGTCATCGGCAACGAAATGAATAATCCGCGGGAGTGGCCTTTAGGCCAGCCAATTACAGCGGAGCTTTATGCAGAATGCTTTAACCAAGTTTATCGCGCCATCAAGGCGGAGCAACCTGAGGCAATTGTTTGTCCGGGTGCAATCGACCCCTATAACGCTGCCTTGGGTTTTGCCCCGCACAATCTAGCCCAAGGCGATGTGCGGATCTATTGGCAAGTGATGCTGGAACAGATCGCGGTGTGTGATGGGCTAGCACTGCACGCTTATACCCGCGGGCCTGACCCCCAACTGATCGATAGCCGCGACACCTTTGGCAACGCTCCGCTGCTAGGACTACGGTTGAACTTCGGCGTGTTCCAAGATGTGCTGGCCAAGACCCCGGCCAAGTTCCGTGGACTGCCGGTATATATCACCGAGACTAATCATCTGTGGCCTGTGCGTGAAGGCGAGTTTGGCTGGTTAGATGAGAATCGTGGTTGGGTATGGCAGATGTATCAAGCCGTTAACGAATGGAATGCGCGTGGTGGCCAGCAGGTGCATTGTGCGTTACTCTATCGCTGGCCGCGTATCGACGACTGGCATATTGTGGATCGGCCTCAAGTCATCGAAGACTTCAAGCAAGCGGTGCGCTTAGGGTTCAGACCATTTCGGACGTAGATTCAATTTAGTCGCGCCAGATTTGCGGCCAATTTTTTCATATAACTTTTGATTGCTTGATGATCAGACGCATCTGGCCACGCCGTGAGATAACGTTCAAACGTCTCAATGGCCATGCGCTGGCGTCCAGTGGCCCCATACAGCATAGCCAGATTGCGTACTTCGCCAGAATCGTTTGGATCCAGTACCAACAACCGCTCGACCACATGTGCCGTGCGCACCAAATCTTGCATTGAGCCATATGTCCCTTTCAGATTATTGAGTATGCGGGTCAGGATATAGCGCTTGCTGACTGGGTTAAGAAAACTGGAATTGAAGGGAAGCTTGTCGGCGGTGATCGCGCGCACACGTGCTTTGCAATCCTCTACTGATAGCACCTGTCCACGATGGAATGGATCGAGGTAAATCGGTTGCACCTGCGCATCATCACTGGCATAAACCCCCACAATAAAATGTCCCGGCAGCCCTACTCCTTTAGCCCGAAAACCAAGCCGTTGTGCAATTTCCAAATAAACTACCGAGAGTGTGATTGGAATGCCCATCCGTCGATCCAGCACCTCGCTCAGAAAACTGTTGCGTGGGTCGCCATAGTCCTGCGTGTTGCCGCTAAAACCCATGTCATCGAACAAAACTGTGGCCAGGGCGACAGCGGGTTCGTCCTTGTCTTGAATGGACTCATGAGCTATTTGGGATAGTTGCTCGAAACGATCGACATAGTGCGACACTGCCAAGTCTGGATATTCAAACGCAGACATTGTCAACCCGGCCAGCGCCAAGCTGATCTCGTGTTCCGGGCGGTTTACTGCGCTCTCAAACGCAGCCAGATTTGCATTCGCAGCCATAAGCATCTTCTGTATATTGTCAGATTCTTAGAAAAACTTCAGGTGGTCAAAAACCGCATGTAAATCGTCACAACTTAAGGGCGGCAAAGCACCCTTGCAAAAATTGTAGCATCGCGTATCTTTGATGCATGCTCACAAACCCAAATTCTCCAGCACCGGCCGAAGCCTCCCCGCCGTCATCAACATCAACACTGACACCCTCAATTTCATCGCTGCTGGGTAAACGAATCAACGTGCTGGACCAAGGTTGGATTGAACTGCAGGACGTTATGGGTGACGACCTGGCCATCGTGAACGCTGCGCGTGTCTCATTTTTGGGTGAGAGCAAAGGCGATGACAAGGACAAGAAGCTCTTGTTTTATCTGCTGAACCACCATCACACCAGCCCCTTTGAGCAGGTTGAGTTCAAATTTCGGGTGCGTGCGCCTGTCGTTACTTGGTGGCAATGGGTGCGCCATCGCACATGGAATTTCAACGCGCAGTCGGGGCGCTATGTAGCATTCGAAGAGAATGACTTTTACACACCAACGGTTTGGCGCAAGCAATCGCCTTCCAATAAGCAGGCCAGCCTGGGCGAACTGACCTTGGAAGAGGGCGCACCGTTCACTGCGGCGCTCCTCAAACACTACGAAGAAGGCTACGCGCTGTACCAGAATGCCATCGCTGCCGGTATAGCGCGCGAACAAGCTCGCGTCTTTTTACCCGGTTTCTCGGTCTATTACACGTGGGTATGCAAAGTCGATGCACATAACCTCATGCACTTTCTCGGTCTGCGCATGGCGGAAGAAGCGCAATACGAAATTCGGGCCTATGCCGAAGCCATCCATGAACACTTCTTCAAGCCTGCTCTCCCCTGGACGGCAGAAGCGTTTGAAAAGTTCATCCTGCCCAAAAGTGCTTAGTGCCCAGTGCTTGGTCCTTAGTCGCGCCAGTGAACTAAGGACTAAGCACTCCGGACTAATTACTCAATAATACAAGCCCCAATTGGCGGCTGCCTGATCTTCCATCATGGTGGGCTCCCACTGCTCAAGACCCAAGGTGACATTGGCGGTGCGCTCGACAGTTTCTTGGGTTTTCTTACGTACCTCTTCGATCATGGCCGGACCATAGGGGCAGAAAGGTGTGGTCAAGATCATGGTCACATCCACAATAGTTTTTTCTGGCCATTCAATCTTGCGGATCAATCCCAGCTCGATCACACTCATGCCCAGCTCTGGGTCATACACCTCGCGCAGGGCTGTGCGCAGCTTTTCATCCAACGCAGCAAATTCATGGTTGCCGGTAATAGACACCTCGCTGACGCCATTACTGGTTGCAGTCTCTTTTGTCTCACTCATTGTGTTACTCCTCATATCCTGTCCTGTGATATCTCATTGCGTCACTCTTGCCGCACATACTCTTTAATGTTCACAGTGTAGCGCAACCATGTTAGAGCTATCTTATTTGCAGCTTCTGTGTTGCCTCTTCGTGAAAGCATATTGACAGACTAGAACATACGTTCTATATTTGCACTCCAATATAGAACAAATGATCTAAAAACCTATCCCGAAGTTTCGAGATAGACGCATCATCTCAGTCGCGTTTTTTGTTTCGTATGAAAGCAATGCAAATTGCAAACCGCAAAGGAGGTCCTGAATGTATAAAAAACTCTCGCAGACGGCTGACCGGATCGAAGCTGTATTGCGCGACAGGCGTGCCCCCGCGTCTGTCGTCGGTGGCAAGGTATTGCCGGGATTTGTCGAAATGCTCTTGCGCCCCGACCCTGGGACCAAAGTCAATCAAGTAAAAGCCTTGCAGGCCGACCTTGCGCTGGCGCTTGGCAACAATAATGTGCGGGTAGCCCAGAGCGGCATCCACCTGGCTATTCAAATTCCCACCGAGCAGCGACGGCAAGTTTTTCTCTCCACCCTGATTGCTGGCATCGAGCATATTCCAGCCCACACTGCCGTGCTTGGGCTGTCGGAAGATGGCTCTCCGCTCATGGCACGCCTGAGCGCACCCGAAGTGTCGCATGTGTTGATCGCAGGCACAACTGGTTCCGGCAAGACCTCCCTCGCCCAGTCCATGCTGCTCAGCCTAGCGCGGGCCAATCGACCGAATCAGTTGGGCTGCGTGATTCTCGACCCTAAGAAGCGCGATGGCGATGTATTTATGCATGCCATCCACCGCCATCTGATGTTACCTGTCGCGCAAACAGTCGAAGACGTGCAAAGTACTCTTCAACGCGTTTTACAAGTGATGGAGCAGCGCAGTGTCGATAGCAATCCGCTGCCGCGCGTTGTAGTGTATGTCGATGAGATGGCCGATCTGTGCCAACAGGGCGGAGTTTTTGTGGTCGAGGCACTTTCGCGTATCGCTCAACGCGGGCGCGAGGCAGGCATTCACTTGGTCGGCTGCACTCAAAAACCCAGTTCACAAGCCATCGGCTCACTGCTGCGCGCCAATTTGCCATTGCGGCTGATTGGGCGGGTCAACTCGGCCAGCGATGCACGCGTAGCTTCGGGTATGCCCGCCACTGGCGCAGAAAAACTTTACGGCAGCGGCGACTTTTTGGCTGTGCATGGTGGCAAGTTGGTGCGTTTCCAAGCCGCGCTACCCCAATAAATACATGGAACGCGGATTATCAGGCTAACAATATCCTAAAAATCGTAACTATTCAGTCCAAATTTGGTTTTTGTCCGCGAATAACGCAAATTTACGCCAATCTTATTTGCGAAGATTAGCGTGATTAGCGGATTTTAATTGTGGCTGAATAGTTACTAAAAATCTTGTTATCCGGTAAATCCGCGTCCAATCTTTCCGCTACTCCAGCACCGCCACTTCCCCCTTCGCCGGGATAATCACCTCGCGCACGCCCAGTTCAGTCAGACCGTCGGCCAACGCTTTTTGGGCTGGCAACTCGCCGTGTACCAAAAACACCTTTTTGAGATTTTTGGCGCGTGGCTTGACCCAATTAAGTAAATCGTTGCGGTCGGCATGGCCGCTAAAGGCCTCAATCCGGCGCACTTCTGCCCGCACCGTGAAACTATCGCCCAGAATATTCACATACTGCTGTCCATTTAATATCTTTCCGCCCAGTGTGTCCTGTCCTTGATAGCTCACAAACAAAATCATATTGCGGCTATCTTCAATACTATTGCGCAGGTGATGCAGAATGCGCCCGTTTTCACACATGCCTGAGGCACTGATGATGATGGCCGGGCCTTTCATTGTGTTGATGGCTTTAGATTGCTCTACTGCGCGGGTGTAGCTGACACGTCGGAAGCCAAACACATCGCCATCCGGGTCTTTGCGCAACATCTCATTGGTCTCATCGTCGTAGCATTCCGGATGGGTTCGGAAGGCCTCAGTCACGTTAATCGCGAGTGGGCTGTCGATAAACACTGGCACATTGGCCAGGCGACCCTTGACCATGAGCTCATTCAGGAAGTAAACCAACTCTTGCGTGCGCCCTACGGCAAAAGCAGGCACAATTACTTTTCCGCCGCGCCGCACCGTGTCGTTAATAGCGCGCTCTAATTCTGGCAACGCATCGGCGATAGGGTCGTGTAACCGATCGCCGTAGGTGCTCTCGATGATCAGGTAGTCTGACTCGGGCATGGGCAATGGGTCGCGCAAGATCGGCAGACCAATCCGCCCCAAATCACCGCTAAAGCACAACCGGGTGCTGCGTCCGCCTTCGCTCAATTCGAGCAACTCCCAACTGGACCCCAACATGTGCCCAGCATCGTTGAAGGTCAGACGCACACCCGGTTGTACTTCGATCGCTTGTTCGTAATCGTAGCTTACGAATTGATGCAAGGCGTGCTCGGCGTCGACAAGCGTATAGATCGGCTTTGTTTGTGCAGCATTCTTGCCGTGTCGATTCAAGAAACGCACATCTTCTTCCTGGATCATGCCGGAATCACGCAACATGACCGCACACAAATCGCGCGTGGCGTGGGTGCAGATGATCTGTCCACGATAGCCATTTTTGCTCAGGCTGGGGATGTTGCCGCTGTGATCGATATGCGCATGCGACAAGATCATGGCATCGAGACGGCCTGCCTCAAACGGCAGTTTTTGGTTAATTTCGTACGCTTCCGCTCGCTTACCTTGATACAAACCACAGTCTAAAAGGATACGACGATCTCCGACTTGCATGAGATGCTGTGAACCGGTCACGGTACGGGCCGCGCCCCAAAATGTTATTTGCATGACTCGACGAGTATAATTCTTAGGATGGTTGAGGTGAAGATAGAGGCCGTACGGGTCAGTTTGATGACCACAACACAGGTTGTAATTCTCAAAGATGTGAACGAAGAGCGTTTTTTGCCGATCTTCATTGCTAAACCCGAAGGCGACGCTATTACGGTGCATCTGCGCGAAGAAGAGCCAAGTCGTCCTATGAGCCACGACCTAGCTCTCCAACTGATCCAGTCGTTGGAAGCACAGTTAGTGCGGATTGAAATTAACGAGCTGCGCAACAATCACTATTTTGCTGAGATTGTGCTGGAAGCCAAAGAGCAAGAATTTGTGATAGATGCCCGCGTTAGCGATGCCATTGCACTGGCGGTGCGTGCGCATTGTCCAATGTTTGTTTCAGAGGACATTATGGTAGAAGTGGGGGTGGTGCGCTCGGACGAAAACGATACCACTGGCACAGAACAATTGGGCGCATTTGAAGACTTTCTTGATTCGTTGGATCTGGATTTGGATGATAAAAAATAACGAGGCACCAGAAAGTGCGTTTGCCATTCAGATCATCTGTTTGTAAACTGGCATTACAGTGCGAGAATAAAAATGGTGCAAGTAAAGATCGAAGCTATTCGGGTAAACTTAATCGGCTCACATCGTGTGGTCATTTTGAAAGATGTGGACAGCGAACGTTATTTGCCCGTGTGGATTGGTCCGGCAGAGGCCGACGCGATTACCGTGCAGCTAACCGACACAACGCCTGCCCGCCCCCTGACCCACGACTTAATCGCCTCACTGTTGAATAACTTGGGTGCGAAGGTGCGCTATGTTGTCATCAACGACTTGCAGAACGAAACCTTTTACGCACGGATTGTTCTGGAGACCCGCCCTGGTAATGAACTGAACGTCGACTCACGCCCCAGTGACGCTATCAATATTGCTGTGCGGGTGAAATGCCCGATTTATGTCGAAGACGAGATCATGCTCGCCAACGCACAGATGCCCGAAGAAGAAGGCACAGCCGCCGCTGTAGCCAACGAGGATTTAGGTGCCTTCCAAGATTTTCTGGGTTCGCTTGATTTAGACGACATGGAAAAGAAGTCCTGATTTAGCGCGTGTGGCATACAAGCGCAGGTTCGCCTGCGCTCGTTTCTGCCTACAAATATGCGCGATGCTCTTTGCGAAGAGTGTGTAAGACATCACAGCATATTTTCTTCCGCATCCCGTATTCCTCAGGCACGCGGGGCCAGACTTGCTTCCGGCTCTTCAATAAACACATGGGCATCGGGCATGCGCGGTCGGCTATCCGGAGTGCGCGGTGGAATCGGCTCCAGAACGGATCGGCGGCGCGGGGTCAGTCGGTCTAGCAAGGCTTGTGAATAGCGATACCCATGCCGAGTCTGGCCCCAACTCACCCCGTAGCGATAAATCGCGACACGGCGCTCACCCGGATTCGTTCGTGATGTTGCACCATGCGACACCGCATCGACAAACATCAGCGCATCGCCTTTGTTTAGATGCAGCTCAACTGCACCTTCGGTCATATCCATGCCTTGGCGCTCGTTCCACGGCAAGCTGAAGGCTGGGTGGGCAAGATTCGATTTGTGGCTGCCTGGAATAATCGCGGTGCCGCCATCGCCTGGGCCGATATCCGTCAATGCCACAATGATATTGATCTGTGCGCAACGAAACTTGC
>JANMVQ010000280.1:0-12285 GCA_031392845.1 Chloroflexota bacterium | reverse complement strand
ATTGGGCCTGGCCGAAGCTGCGCCGTCCGTAGAAAGCGCTCAGGCCAAGTTAGAGCGGGTGATGCCGCGTGCATTGAAAGGCCGCGTGCGTGCGCTCAGCGAGACCATCGCCCTCGACCTGCGCGATATGCCAATCGCCTCGCCCAGCCAAGTGATGCTAAGCATGAGCTCTGCCGCGCAATTACTGCGCCGGACGCATATGCGTTACAAATCTTCGCAAGACGAAGAATCCGAGCGCGACTTTGACCCATATGGCTTGGCTTATCGCCAAGGTCGCTGGTATGTGGTCGGCCATTGCCATCTGCGCAATAATTTGCGCTCGTTTCGGCTGGATCGGGTTGTGAGCGTCGATCTGTGTGAGGAGGCGTTCATTCGCCCCAACAATTTCGATGCGTTGGCTTACATGAATGTGGCTATTGCTACGTTGCCGCGTGAGACACCCGTCGAAGTGTTGCTCAAAACCGATATGACCACCGCGCAGGCCCAATTGCTGGATGGCATGGGCCTGCTCACCCCTCTGTCCGATAGTGTGCTGCTACGGGGCAGCACCGACGATGTGGTTTGGTATGCCCATCAATTGGCAAGCCTCGAATTCCGGTTTGAGGTGCATCAGCCAGAAAGTCTGCGCGCGGCCGTGCGCGAATTGGCGGCACAATTGCTGTCCAGTGCGGCTGATTGTTGACAGTTTGTAAATGTGTCTCTATCCTGTTGTCCTATGCGGATACCAATTGAGACCAAGGGCTATCGCCGCCCAATAATCGGCGTGATCATCGCTGCACTTGTGCTTTTGCTGACACTCACCTATGGGCGCATGATCGGTTGGAATGTGCCTGCACAGACGATTCAAGCTCAACCCAGCCCACCCGTCTCCGAGGGCGGCGCACAACAAGGGCAGGCCCAGGAATTACGCGTGCGCGAAGTGTTGCAAAAAGAAGGCTACGAGCAGCCCTTGGGTAACATCGACACGGCGATTCGTCAGAATCTTGGTCTGAAGGCAAATGAGGGCAAGATTGCAGATTTCGTCGGGCGAAATTCCGCGAATGATCGGTGGTTGGTGGCTGAAAGCAAAGGCGGTGATCTGCGCTCGGCTGTGCGCCAGCTTGACAATACCGCTCAACGGTTGTGGCAAAGAAATATGGGAGCCAACCCAGCTAACACGGAATTCCGTGTCTATACGAATTCCAATCAATTTAGCAAGTTACAAGTGCCCGTTAACGAAAGCAAAATGGGGGGATATGTAATGCGTGATGGATACTTGGGCTATACTGACGAAATGGGCGAATGGATTTATGAGACCATAAATGGCTCTCGAATTCTTGTATTTCTTGCCCCTTGAATTGGAGTTCTGACAATGAGTCAAACTGCTATTTTGATGGAAAAGCAAAGGGAAACTCGACGGCGGAAGATAACCGCCAATGGTCAGCAAGACGCCTGGAATTTTGTTGTCGAGACAGGCTGGAATTTGCTCGCACTGCGCGAACGTCTTGCCGACGAAGAAGAGACTCGCAGCTACCCGCGTTTCCAAACCGGATCCATGGCACCCGGTGCTAGTCCGCGCATTTTTACCGATGCCTTTATCGCAACCTTGAAAGAAGCCATCGCCATTATTGAAACACAGCAAAGTGAAGCAACACCTGCCTAAAGAAGGCAAAATCAAAAGTGCCGCGATCCAGCCACACACCTTTCTTAATTCTGCCTTCTTAATTTCCAATTTCCCCGATTTACTCAACCGTCGTCACCTTCGTAATAAACCGAAATTTGCCCGGCACCAACCCGCGCTGCTGCGCCAAATGAGCGGCAAAGAACTGCACCGGCACAATCTCGGCGATCGGGCGCACCCATTGATCGAGATTACATATTAATTCCACTGTAGTCGCCCCATCAATCCCGGCATCTTCGCCGATCCACAATACGCTGCCACCCATCTCGATCAGATCACGCGCCAAACGAATATTCAGCTCACGCACATGGTCAGTCCCAGCAAAAATGGCCACGATCATGCCAGGTTCCAGCCCTTCCAGCGGACCATGCCGATACTGTCCGCCCACCATTCCCTCGGTTGGCACCTTAGCCGTCTCTTTAGTGACCAATGCGCCAGTCATGGCGGACGCACGTGACGGACCCCGTCCCAAATACGTCACAAAGCGAATCTCCTGTTTGGCAGACTGTTGCTGCACGAAGGTGCGCATTTGCGCATCCCACAGATCGAGCTGGCTGCTCAGACAGTCTGCCGCACCCAAGGCCTGGGTAATGGCTTCATCCAAATCACTGCTGGTCAACTTGCGGGCCAGCACATGCAACGCTGCCACTGTGCAAGTGTATGTTTTGGTAGAGACCGCTTCTTCTGGCCCGGCCTGCAGGCAAAGGGTGGTATCGCAGCGGCGACCTAATTCGCTATCGGCCGTATTGGTGACACCGATCACCCGCACCTGGCTGTCGATAGCCTCCAGCAACCGCACCACTTCGACCGTGCCGCCCGATTGCGAGATGGCAATGCATAGGGTGTGCTCATCCAACAGTGGCAATGCATGATTGAGCAACTCGGATGATTCAATGGCAAAGGATGGAATGCCGTTTTGAATCAAATGCAAGATGGCCGGCGCAGTGGCATGAAACGAGCCGCCCATCCCAGTAAATACCACTCGCTTGATCTGGCGATTAGCCAGTTGCGCCACGATCGGATCAAGTTGATGCATCTGGGCCGACAACGCCGCGAGCGTGTCGCGTAACACCTGTGGTTGCGAACGTATTTCGTTAAATAGCGTTATGGGTGAGTGATTCGATGAGTGATTTGATAATTTTGAGTTGGACTGACTGGTCATGGCGCGGATTCTAGCTTTTTTGCGGTTTTCCGCGAACCCTCACGAAAGATTGCGCTAATTCGCAGAGCAGCCTCATCCCCCCATCTACATACTGAAATACACCCGCTCGCCGGTAAACAGTTTGCGCTCCTGATCCCATGGGAACAAAATGCACACATCAAACTCAATCAGCTTGCCGGTGGGCGGCATATCGAGCCAGGTCTTCTCAAATGTACCCGTGACATGGGCTTCTTCAAATACACCTTGTGGGCCGATCACGATATTTTGTAAGTCGAAGTGAATATCGGGGAATGCGCCGAGCAACTGCAAATAAAACTGGGTAGCGCCTTCTTTGCCATGCCATGACACATTGTTAGTCACCACCGTGTAAACACAATCCTCGGTCAGCGTCGCCATCAGACCGGGAATATCGCGGCTGTCCTCCGCAATCGAATGCTTCATCCACAATTGCCGAATCTCACGGATCTCATCGCGATCCACCCGCCGCTTAATCTGCTCAATCACCCGCGCGTGAATATCCGAGCGCATCCCATCGTCTGTTGCCATATGGACGATTATTGCATGAGATACGTCCTACATAGAAAGTTTCGCGTATCAACGCAAAGACGCAGAGCCGCAAAGAAAAGAAGAAAACTTTGCGGCTTTGCGTTAAAAACGCATGACGTGATACCCTCCCCTCCATGCAATCACTCAAACAATATGACGTGCTGGGTCTCGGCATTGCCGCCGTGGATGAGCTGATCTATGTCGATCAATTCCCACCCCCTAACGACAAAACGCCGGTCCGTCGCCGCGAGCGACAATGTGGTGGACTAACCATGACCGCCTTAGTGGCTGCGGCCCGCTTGGGCGCGCGCTGTGCCTATGGGGCGCGGTTGGGTGACGACGATCTATCGCAAATGGTGCGGCACACGCTCACCCAAGAAGGCATCGACACCACCCACATTGTCTCGGTACCCGAGGCACGCCCAGTAGTCTCCACCATCATCGTCGGCAGCAATGGCACCCGCAACATCTTCCCTTTTCACGCCGCAATCGATGGCGCCGATCCAGAGCAACCCGCCGAAGCAGTTATTCGTAGCACCCAGGTGCTGTTTGTCGATCAGGTGGGTATACCCGGCCAAATCCGCGCCGCCAAAATTGCCCGTGCGGCCGGTATCCCCGTCGTCAGCGATGTGGAACGTGAGGATTTGACTGGCTTCGACCAGCTACTGGCGCTGGTCGATCATGTGATTTCATCCGAGGATTTCGCCGCCCGCTTCACCGGGCACACCAACCCAGAAAGCATGCTGAATGGTTTGTGGAGCGACACGCGAGCGTTGGTCGCAATAACGTGTGGGGATCAAGGCTGTTGGTTCAAAACATCCCGCGACGGAGCGCCCCAACATCAAGCCGCCTTCCCGGTGACTGTCATAGACACAACCGGATGTGGCGATGTTTTTCATGGGGCCTATGCTGCTGCGCTGGCCAAAGATGTATCCGCCGCAGAGCGCATATGCTTTGCCTCTGCCGCCGCTGCCCTCAAAGCCCAACAACGCGGCGGACAAGCCGGTGCGCCTACATTGGCGCAGGTGCAAGCTTTTCTTTATAGATTCACCTATTAAACTTGGCGCATAAACCCTCTCGGTCTTGGAGACCGAGAAGGTTGAATGAGTCAATTATCTCAAGGCAAAACCGCTACTAAGCCAGCTTGATACGCGGGAGCTACAACAGCGCAGTGAGTAAGTTTTGGAAATATCTGTTCCACAAGCGCATTTCCACCCGTAAGCCTACTTCTAAGCAGCTGAGCGAGCTGATTGAATCTAGTACGTCCATTCTCTTCCAACTCTAGCTCCGCTTCACCCGTCGACAAATACATTCGGGCCGAAAGATTTATAGAGGTTCCTTTAAACCAGGATTCGTTTTCATAAATCTCAGCTGGGCTCGAAATCACATATTTCTGAAACAGTTCCGGATACATAAAGGCGACATTAAGCGCAAACAAACCACCCAGTGAATGACCAAGCAAGGTGCGATTAGATGCATCAACATGATATTCGGACTCAATCAGCGGCATAATTTGATATTTGATAAATTCCAAAAACTTGCTTGAGCCACCTGACTGTATACGCTCATTGATAGGAACCGTAGTACGATGCCATTCTTCTAGAGCTTCATCTCTCATCGACGTCAAATCACGTAATCTTCGATGACACACTTGTGCGTGTTTTTCAGCAAGAGTCTCACCATTTGGGTACCCAATACCGACAATAATTGCGTCGGGTAACTCATTACAAAATGACACGCGTGTATTCATAGTGCGTACCATCTCAACAACCAATCCAAAGTTCCAATTACTATCCAAGACGTAAAGGACAGGATAAGTCCTGTCTGAATTCTCGTGATAGTGATACGGCAATGCAACAGAAATCACGTATTCCTGATCGATAGTTGAGGATCTTACCAATCGTTCCTCAGTTGATGGGATTGTGACAAGTGAATGCTTTTTCACGGTCTATTTCCTAGTAATTCTGACGGTAAAGTTCATAAATAGCTTTTCATGCTGGCTCAGATTTCGCAAGAGTATAGACACCGGCGTCTACCATCATACCCATCCATTCAGCAACAAAATCTACGGCGATTAGTTTCCCATTCGAAAAAGTCATGATCTCAACTCCACGAAATTCGACGGGTTTACCCAATGGCGGCATAGGAAAATTAGGAGGTGGATCGGGGACTACACTGTAGGTCATTTTGCTTTTGTGATACACAAATACTTTTTCACCCTCGGCAACCATATCGAGAATAGTCATGTGCATATCAGGCGCGGCTTTACGCCACCACAGTATTCGATTTCCATATTCCTCTTTTGAATTCCATTCGCTGGCAGGAATATCAAGCGCATAGTAATCGTCAAGTAGCTCGACACGACCTTTGTTGTGGGCTTCTTCAAAATGGAGTCGCGCAATGGCTTTGTTTGTTTCAATTGACATGTTTATTGTAACTATTCAGCCACAATTAAAATCCGCTAATCACGCTAATCTTCGCAAATAAAATTAGTGTAAATTCGCGTTATTCGCGGACAAAAACCAAATTTGGACTGAATAGTTACTGTTTATTTCTAAATCAGAGACTCATAAGTATGGATTGCATATCATCCACTAGTCGATCAGGATCAATCTACAACAAGAAGCGTTAGTAAAGCGTTAATTGATCAATTAACGCTTTTGCCTCTTTGATGTCATGGGTGTCACAACCTTCCGTGAACCACTCGTAAATGGGTTTTAGTATATTGAGGGCATCGGATGCCTTGTTGTCCGCGTCCGAAATGATTGAGCACAAAACAGCCTAAACGAGCCGAAATAAATGACTGGGTAAAGAAAGCCACCTGCAAAAAGGGTGGCTTTTTTGATGGGTTAAGCTGGGGTGAATTGAAAGGGAGGCAGGCAGCAGGGTGACAATCGATAAACAGCGTGCATCACCCCGCCACCGACACAAGTGTCATTGTAATCACAATCGAGTTTGTTGGAACGGCGGAGGAATACCAAGCCCAATATGCAGAGCTGGCGCAGCATCGTCCGCCGCGCTGTCCTGGGTGCGCGGGACGTGAGATCAACGGGCACGGGAGCTACGAGCGGTGGGTGGTCGCTGGGCGTGTAGATCGTGATGTGCTGATCGTGGTGCGGCGTTGGCGATGCAAGAACTGTGGGGGGACGATCTCGATGCTGCCGAGTGTGGTGCACCGATACCGGCACTATGCGTTGGTGGTGATTGAGGTGGTGTTGCGCGGACGGTTGGGCGGTGGGTTGGTGCTGACCTGGCGGCGGATCGAGATCGAGACGGGCGCGAGTCTGCGCAGCTTGCGGCGATGGTGCGCGGCATTTGTGATGAATGCGATACGCTGGTTGAGCGCGGTATGGGCGGTGCTGGCACTGGCCATGCCAAGCGCAACAATGCTGGATGTCCACGGCACGGTGGGAGATGTGGCACAGCAGCTGTTGGTCAGCAGCGCTACGCTAGCGGGTTGGCTCAATCCCCTGCATGCTGTTGATGCCGCCCTACGGGTGATGTGGTGCTGGGGTTGGAATATGGGGATTGGGCGCTTGGTTTAACCGATCAGCCGAATTTGTTGATGGAGCAGGCGCCAGCGGCCTCTCCCTCCGGAGGGAGAGGCCGCCAACACACCTTGCCATCTCGACAATGCGCTAGGCAAGTCGGACGATTAGGGGCATGGCACATTCACCCATAAAGCTTGAATTTGACGATCCCGATCTCGAAATTGCGCTGTTCCGGCATGGCTTAATCGCCCAATTGATCCACCACCCACCTGACAACGGCGAGTTGGAAGATGCGCTGCGACTGATTGCGGCCAAGACCTATCAAATCCCACATTCCAAACGCATACGGGTGTCGATGACGAGTGTGCGGCGGTATTTGGTCGCTTACCAATTACACGGGTTCGAGGCGCTCATGCCCAAAACCCGCCGGGATGCTGGCCAGCCGCGGGTGATCGATCCGGCGGTGATCGCAGAAGCGATTGCGCTGCGCGAACAACAGCCCGGTCGCACCACCCCGATGATCGCGGAAATCTTAAAGCGCGCTGGCAAGTTGGTGAACCCACATACGTTGACGACCCATCTGCGCATGGCCGGTAAAACCCGTCGGCTGCTGCGGGCCAGCGCTGCACCATACCGGCGATTCGAGCGCGATCATGTCAACTCGTTGTGGCAATCCGACGTGCGCCATTTTGGCGCTGAGTGAAGATTCTCTTCAAAGGAGGGAAAGGTTCAGAACAGAAGACCTTTAGGTGAACGGCTTACCCAAGGGTGAAAGCCCGACGGGACAGTAGCATGCCGCCGACGCGGAGGGAGAACTGAAGGCGTTTAGGGCTTCGCTCCGCAACACCTGCGCAGCACGGTGAAGGCTGAATTGCTTGAATCTGAGAACCCAGCGGTGCAATGCCACACTCCTCGATTACAACGCCTCTAATGCGAGGTTGCCGGGATATGACGGATGCGTCTGAGTCGTCATCACATTCTGCTCGGCAAGCGATGACAAATGATGTCATTCAAGGGGTCGAATCAGGCACCTAAACTGCGCTATGACGTCCACTCAGCGTAAATATGGGATCGCCTAAGGGACGCGAGTCCTAAGCGCCGAAAGGCGTGCGGCGACGGAGCTTTGGTAGTAGTCCGCGGATGGGAAAGCCATCTACATGGCGAAGCAAAGCAGATGTTTTCAATCAAAGGAAATGGGAGGTGCGCGAGATGCGTAGAGCCGAAACAATTCTTGAGATTATTCGTGAGCGCGGCAAAAGAGGATTGCCGCTTGAACAGGTCTATCGACAACTATTCAACCCGGAACTATTTGTGCGGGCCTACGGCAAGATTGCCCAAAATCGTGGGGCAATGACACCGGGAAGCACCGACGAAACTGCTGATGCGATGACAATGGGACGGATCAACGCCATCATCGACGATCTGCGTTACGAACGTTACCGTTGGACACCGGCACGCCGAGTCTATATTCCCAAATCCAACGGGAAGACCAGACCCTTGGGTGTGACGGCGTGGCGGGACAAACTGTTACAAGAAGTGCTTCGAGCCATCCTCGAAAGTTACTACGAACCACAGTTTAGCCCGCATTCGCACGGCTTTCGTCCTGGGCGAGGGTGTCACACTGCGTTGGAGGAAATTCAAGCCGAATGGCCGGGCACGACATGGTTTGTAGAGGGGGATGTGGTCCAATGTTTCGACCGGCTTGACCACCAAGTACTAATCGATATTCTGTCAGAGCAGATTCATGATGGCCGATTCATTCGTCTGATCTCGAATTTACTCAAAGCAGGATATCTGGAAGATTGGCGCTACAACCAAACACTGAGCGGGACACCGCAAGGTGGCATCGTCAGCCCGGTGCTGATGAATATCTACCTCGACCGGTTGGATCAATTTGTAGAACAAACCTTAATTCCTGAATACAGCCGCGGTAAAGGAAGAAAGACAAACCCAGCATATCAACATCTGAACTGGAAGGCGATGATTTTGAGAAAGAAAGGACGCTATGCTGAAGCCGAAGAAACGCGCAAGCAATTTCAGAAGCTGCCGAGCAAAGATCCCAATGATCCGAATTATCGTCGTCTGCGTTACGTAAGATATGCTGATGATGTGCTGCTGGGATTTGCCGGGCCATATGTCGAAGCCGAAGAAATCAAACGCAAACTGGCAATGTTTCTCAACGACAACCTCAAACTTGAACTGTCCGAAACTAAAACGCTCGTCACCCACGCCCGCACAGAAAGCGCGCGATTTCTTGGCTACGACATCTCCCTATTCCAGTGCAATCAAAAGCGCAGCGTAACCCGCCGTCGCTCCATCAATGGACGCATCTATCTGCGCGTGCCTGCGGAAGTACTACACAAGAAATGTCAGCGCTACAAACAAGGCGAAAAATCAATTAACAACCGCAAACGCCAACTCGATTCACCCTTCACCATCGTAGCCAGTTATCAAAACGAATACCGCGGCTTTGTTGAATACTATCGGCGGGCTCACAATCTTGGTGTGTTGGATGAACTGTGTTGGGTGATGGGGTCATCATTACTCAAAACCTTGGCGGCGAAACTTCGCCTGACGGTGAATCAAGTTGTCAAGAAATACCAAACCATCATTCAAACGTCCAATGGCCCTCGCAAAGGGTTGCAGGTCATCGTCGAACGCGGCGAGAACAAAAAGCCACTGGTAGCACGTTGGGGCGGCATTTCTCTGAAACGGGATTCACATGCGGTTCTTAATGATCACCCGACTCGCATCTGGAGCACCGGCACGGAATTGGTGCAACGCCTGCTAGCGGATACATGTGAGCTATGCGGCTCACATGAAAACGTTGAGGTGCACCACATTCGTGCTCTCAAATCGCTACAGCCTTTTGCCAAACAAGGCGACCGCAAGCCGGAATGGGTAAAACTCATGGTTGCACGGCAAAGAAAGACGCTCATGGTGTGTCGAAAGTGTCATGAGGACATTCATGCTGGTCGTGATCCTCGGAAAGCCAAGCACGAAAGTAAAACATCGGAAAGCCGCGTGAATTGAAAGGTTCACGCGCGGTTTGGGGAGGGGCCGTATGAAAAGTGCTGATCGACAACGATCAGTAACTCGCCTGCGGCCTACTCCACGCGTCCGACGGACCGTGGCTGCCCGACCCAGATCGAATCATGCTGGGCCGGATGCGTAAAACCCATTTGATCGCCTTTATCGATGATCATTCGCGGCTGGTGACCTATGGCGAGTTCTTCTTTGATGAAGCCCTGCCGCGCTTGGAGCGGGTGTTCAAAGTGGCGATGCTGCGACACGGTGTGCCAGATGCTGTTTAGCTTGCCCTGAGCAGGGTCGAAGGGTCGACAATGGCGCGATCTTCAACGCCAATCAATTTCGGGCCGCTTGTGCGACCCTGCGCACCGAAGTGATTTACGCGACACCGTATCACCCACAAGGGAAAGGAAAGATCGAGCAACTATGGAATCAACTCCAGATGTCGTTCTACCCCGAAGTGGCTGCCTCAAATATCACCGATCTCGACACCTTAAATCAATCGCTGTGGGCGTGGCTGGATCGCATCTATCATGTTCGCAAACACGGCGAAACCGAGCAAACCCCCTTTGATCGCTTTGCCGCTGGTGCCGATCAGATTCGCTCCGTCGATCTTGAGATTTTACGACGCGCCTTTCAATGGCGCGCCACTCGCTCGGTCTCGCGTCAGGCCATCATCAAGTTTCAAGGCAACACCTATCATGTTGATCCGGCTTGGTGCGGTCAGACTATCGAGCTACGCTTCGATCCTTTCGATCTTTCTCGCATGGATGTGTATCTCACCAATGGGCAGCATTTGGGTCTGGCCGTGTTGGCCATCCACAAACAGCAATATCACCTCGATGTCCAACGCCTTGTCCCAGAAGTGTTGCGCCGCAATCCACCGGCCAAAGCCGACTTCCTTAAAACCCTGCGCCAGGAACACGACCTAATCTTGCGCAAACAAATCGGCGGCATCCGCTTCGCCGCGCTGGATCAACCTAATCAGACCAATCAGACCAATCAAACAACTCAGGACTAATCATGTTTCAACAACTGTATGGCTTTCAAGCCACACCCTTCGCCCGCACTCTGACCATCAACGATGTGCTCGCCACCCCATGTGTCAAAGAACTACATGCTCGCTTGACCCTTGCCGTTCGCGAGAAAGGCATCGCCCTGGTTACCGGCGAAGTCGGCAGCGGCAAGTCCACCGCTGTCCGCGCCTTCATCGCCTCGCTCGATGCCAATCGCCATGCCCTCTTGTATTTAACCCTGCCCATCAATTCACCAACTGCTTTGTATCGCCAGTTGCTGGTCACCCTCAATCAGCCGGTGCCATTCGGGGCTGCCGCTCAGATCGCCGCTCTGCGCAATGCCTTGGCCGAACTCATTCAATCCCATCGCAAGACCCCCGTCATCGTCATCGACGAAGCTCATCTTTTGCCCCATACCCTCATCGATCCACTGCGCACCCTCATTTCTGCTCAGCTCGACAGCCAGTCACTCGCCGCCCTCATTCTCATTGGCCAGCCCGAACTCAAACGCATGTTGCAACTCTCCACCCATGCCGCCTTCGCTCAACGCATCTCGCATCGCGCTCATATCGAGCCTCTCAATCTTGAGGCCACCCTTGCCTACATCCATCATCACCTCAAAGTCGCTGGCATTCATGATCATCAGGCGCTTTTCTCCGATGATGCGCTCAAGCGCATTGCCGAATGGGCGCAGGGCATCCCAAGAAAGATTAACCAGATCTGCATCGCCGCACTCACCGCCGGGGCCATCGCTAAATCAAAAGTCATCGACGATACGCCCGTCCGTCAGGCCATCAATCATCTTGAGCAGGATTGATTCTTGTTTGCCGGGCGGGCTACAGCATTACGGGCACCAGCGTTTGGTGCCCGTTTCTTGTTTCCTGTCTCACTGGCCCGCGCCATTTATTTCGGATGTGCGCCTCCATTTAGTGAGGACGCTAACACCTTGTCCTGAGATTTCCAGAGTTTTGCCAAACTCACTGCTGCCCGCAACTCAAAAGATTTGGCAGATTGGGTCAGAGCAATCGAAATAGCTTGCAGAAAAGCTGCCTCAGCCTGTTGCATATTGCTTGATAGCAGAAGGTCGCCATACACACGATACATCTCGGCCTCATACCAGCGATCTTGTGTTTTACAAAGCGCTATGGCATTCTCCGAGATATCAATTCCTCGATCTAGTCGGCCTAATTTTGCATAAGCCGGGGCCAGATGCCCATAAAGCAAGATATGGTTAATCTTGTTGCCCAAGGTCTGCCAGTCAGCAATACCTCGTTCTAACTCCGTAATACCTTCTGTCAATTGCCCACTCTTCAACAATGCACAGCCATACAAGACTGTCGCATAGCGGAGCCACCACGACATACCATGTGCCTTACTAAG
>JANMVQ010000269.1:0-10103 GCA_031392845.1 Chloroflexota bacterium | reverse complement strand
GCGGCTGGCGACCAAGGTCGCGCCTAAAGGCCTACGGCTGAGCGTCCGCCCCTTCGGGCGGACGGATGATCTGTGTCCGCCCGAAGGGGCGGACATTCGGCCCGAAGGCACCCATAGGCGCGACTTCAGTCGCCAGCCCCCTTTTGGCGAATGCACCCCCGCACCCAACCACATCTTTGCCCGGCTGACCGAGCGATGCCACACAAGTGCGACGCACCTGGGACCTTCGGTTCGGGCTACGCCCTCAGAATGACAGACTGGGCTGAGTAGTAACCCGGAATGAGGGAAAGGACAGAAAAATCTTCGCTTCTTCGCCCCTGCGCGGTGCAAACGCCGATATTCAAAGCAGAAGCCTAGCGCGGCATCAGCGTGCCCAGCGCCACCAGCACGATTAACCCGGCCACAAACACACTCACCACAAAACTCTGGCGGGCCAGGGTATTGGTGTCGGTGATTTCATCGTTGCTCAGTTCAGGCTTGCGCTCCGAGCGTATGACGGGTTCGAAGGCTTGTACGAATGGATTGGTGCGCTCGTAGCGTGGGCAGAAGAACCAAGCCAAGATCACGCCGCCGACAAACCCACCCGCATGTCCCCAGTTGTCGATTCGGCTGCCCGGGCTGAGACCCAGATAGATGTTAGCCGCCAAGGTCACCCCCAGCCGAATCAATTGCTGCTGACCCACTTTGCCCAGCAGCTTGCGTTGCCGATACAAGAACACGACCTGGGCAGCAAACAAACCAAATAGAGAAGTCGATGCGCCCGCCGACAAGCCATGCGTAAACAAATAACTAAATGTAGCTCCGGTGATGCCGCTGAGCAGATAAAGCGCGACGAAACGGCGCGGCCCGTAAATCGCTTCGGTTTGCAGCCCCAAAGCATATAAAGCATACGAGTTAAATAGCAGATGCACGATGCCGACATGCAGAAAGTTGGCCGTGAGCAAACGCCAATATTGTCCGTCTGAAACAAGCGGGGCGTAGTTGGCCCCAAAGACGATCAGCAAATTGCTATCGCCCTGTAAACCGCGCCCGAGTTGTTGAAAGACAGTCTGGACGCTGTTGCTCTGCAGCAGACCCGCCAGCAGCATGGCTGCAAACAAGATCACGTTAATAATCAGGAAGATATACGTCCAGCGCGGGCGAGCCAGCGGCAGACGCACCCGTACGGTCTGGGGGTTGGGATCATGAGGAGGTGTTTGCATGCATTAGATTTTGACTGGCTTACGCCCAATCCGGCAGTGTTCTGCCGCAATGATGGCCACCACTTTGTTGACCGCCTCATCGAGACAGTCATCCTGGTTGACCACCAGATAATCGAACTCGGACACTCGTTTCATTTCTTCGCGGGCGGTGGCGATTCGTATTTTTAAGCTGTCGGCATTTTCAGTCTTGCGTTCGGTCAAGCGTTGAATTAAAGCCGCTTCGCTCTCGGCTGAAATAAAGATCGTAACGACATTTGGCACCAAGCTGCGAATTTTAGCTGCGCCCTGCACATCAATCCGCATGATGACATCCTTGTTGCTGGCAAAGGCAGTCCGCACTTGGGCTTTGGGAATGCCTTTGTAATCACCGTAGACGATGCTGTGTTCTAGCAGCTCGTCTTTCATCATGAGCTGGGCGAATTGATCTTTGGAGACAAAGTTGTAATCGCGCCCTTCTATTTCGTTGACCCGTATGGGCCGGGTCGTCATGGTGACAATGAAGGCGAAGTCGTAGCCGCGCAGTTTGAGCTTTTCCAGAAGCGCATCTTTGCCGACGCCCGATGGGCCGGACAGCACCACCAGCATGGGCGGGTTCTGAAAGTCATAAAGGGAATTTGTTTGCATGAATTCCAAAGGATTTTACCCGGATGTGGCACACAGTTTCCCTCATCCACGGAGTAACACGGAGATACACGGATATATACCGAGAACGGGTTAGTTCTGCGGTTTTCGAACCACTCGAAAATTGAGGGCATATATGCTATTCAAAGGTTTTACCTGCCTTTTTCTGCTGGCGCAAAACCGCACTTCTTACCCGTGCTTGGTATAGCAAGCCAAAAGACATATCCTCCGTGTTATCCGTGTGCCTCCGTGGAAAATTCTGCGTCGCACCCGGAACATTCTTTGTTGCAGCGTGTTTGTATGATAATTGGTGCTTATGCCCATATATGAATATCGATGTGTAAAGTGTGGCAAACGCGAATCAAAGTTCTGGCGCAGCTTATCGGCTGTGGATGACAGCACCTTACTATGTGGCAAATGTGGCAATAAGAATATGTCACGGCTGGTCTCGCGGGTGCGTGTGTTGCGCGGCGGTGCCGAATTGGCCAGTGCAGGCGAAAACGGCGATGTCGACGAATCGCTGATGCGCGAGATGGAAGGCCTGGACGAAAACAACCCGCGCGCATTGGGCCGCTTTATGCGCAAGATGGCTGCCGAGACGGGCGAGGAATTGGGGCCGGAATTTAATGAGGTGGTCGGGCGGCTGGAGAAAGGTGAAGATCCAGATAAGATTGAGCGTGATATGGGCGATCTGTTTGGCAGTGGCGAAGGCATGGGTGATGAGATGGGGTCAACACCTGCTCCCGCTGAAAGTGATGCACCCGAAGCCGCTCCGAAATCGAATCGTCGTGCCCGTTCAGCTAAGTCCCCTTCAGCTTCAAATTCAAAACCTTCTATGGCTAAAAAGCGAGTAAAAGCCTCGACCAAGAGCAAATCTAAATGAGCGATTCCGGCGAGGCCAATAAAGCGAATAATCAGCGCGAATCTCGTTCCAAGGGCAAGCAATCGGTGTTTAGCCGACGCCATAAATGGAACAAGGCCGCTCCTATGCGCAATATTTACAACACAGTGCTGCGCGGTTTATTATCGATGTTTGTGCGAGTGCGCATTACCGGCATGCAGAATATCCCTGCCACTGGCAGCGGCATCATCATCATCAATCATGTGCACTGGATAGACCCAGTGCTGTTGCTGCCCTGCACAATGCGTCCAATTGTGCCGCTGGCCAAAGTTGAAGCGTTTGAATTTCTGCCCGCCCGGATCATGGTGCAGCCATATGGAGCTATCCCGGTGCATCGAGGCGAGGTGGATTTGCAAGCTATCCGCGCCGCCAGCGAAGTGCTGAACGAGGGCGGGCTGATCCTAATCTCGCCAGAGGGCACCCGCAGCAAGACCGGCGGGCTGATCCAAGCCCAGGAAGGCTTAGCTTTTTTAGCGACTCGCAACAATGTCGCAATTATCCCAGTCGCGTTGACTGGCACCTCCGACATTGGCAACAGCTTCTCGAAATTTCAGCGGCCGACCTATGATGTTTCGATTGGCGAACCGTTTAAGCTGACCCATCCCGGTGGCAAAATTGGCAGGGAACAGCTCCATCAGATGACTGACTATGCGATGCGCCGTCTGGCAGCATTATTGCCGGAGAAGATGCGCGGAGTGTATGCGTGATTGGCCATTGACCATTGGGCAAATGTCAAACATCCGCGCAGCGTGTCAATAAAAAAGGGCAAATGAGAAATGGCAAATGAGAAATAGCAAATGGTCAATGACAAATGGTCAATAAAAAATGAGCGGAATAATAAAAGCCATCGAACCCGGCAGTGTGGCCGAACGTGCTCAATTACAGGTGGGCGACACGGTTGTGTCGATCAACGGGCATGTGCTGCGCGATGTGATCGACGCCCAGTTTTATGGCGCGGAAGATACGCTTGTCTTTGAGATAGAACGGAACGCCTCACGCCTCACGCTCCACGCTCCACGTCAATACAGTCAGGCCCTGGGTATCGAGTTCGAGCATCCTACATTTGATATTGACATTCGACGCTGCAATAACTTGTGCCCATTTTGCTTTGTGCTGCAAAATGCCCCGCGCATGCGCCGTACGCTCTATATCAAGGACGATGACTATCGTTATTCGTTCTTGTTTGGCCACTACGTAACGCTGACGAATTTGGCAGACGAAGATTGGACGCGTTTGGCCGAACAACGCCTCACCCCTCTTTATGTGTCCGTGCATGCCACGGATTTGGCGACCCGCCGAGTATGTCTGCGCAACGACAAAGCACCCGATGTGCTGACGCAGTTGCGTTGGCTGGCCGAGCACGGCATCCAAGCCCACACTCAATTGGTGGTAACCCCCGGCATGAACGATGGGGCACGCTTGGCTGAAAGTGTGCATCAGTTAGCTGAGTTGCATCCGAATGTGTTGACGGTGAGCGCAGTTCCGGTAGGTCTAACCAAGCACCATAAGTATGGTCATCGCGCCCACACTCCAGCAGAAGCCCGCGCCACCGTCGAGCAGGTGCAAGCGTGGCAAACCGAATTCAAGCAAAAGCTGGGCACATCCTTTGTCTTTTTGACAGACGAGTGGTATCTAGTAAGCGATCTCCCTATTCCCACTGCCCGTGCCTACGAACAATATGATCTGCGTGGCAACGGATTGGGCATGGTGCGCGACTTTTTGGGAGAATGGAATCGGATCAAAAAGACAGAAATTCAAAATTCAAAATTCAAAATTCAAAAAGCGTCGCTTGGGGTAGAGATTTTTTTTTCATTTTCAAATTTTCAATTCCAAAAGGCTACGCTTGCCACCGGCGCACTCTTCTATCCCACCCTCAAAAAGACTGTGGCAGAATTCAACCGCTTGACCGGGATGATGCTCGACGTGGTGTCGATTGCGAACGAGCATTTGGGGGAGACGATCACCGTGGCTGGGTTGCTGAGCGGGGCAGATGTCATTCGACAATTGCGCGCCCGCGAGCCTGAGAAAACCGGCCAATTGCTGATTTTGCCCCGTCTGATGTTCGATCATCCGGACAGCATTGCTCTAGATGACGTTTCTCCGCTTGATATTGCCCACGCCCTAAATCGCCCAGTGGCGTTGGTTGACTGGATGGGAGACGTTGTGGATGCGTTGGCCGGACGTAATAAACTCATGTTTAATCCAGAGGCCGACCTGCTGACTGTCCCCGTCGTGCGCGAAGGGGGCTGGGCCGTCGAGAAGTATCTTTAATGAGTGGAAAGTGCAAAGTAGAAAGTTGAAAGGGCTCTTTCGGTTTTGGTAGGAAATTTGTCATTCCGACCCTGTAGGGGGAGGAATCTTTACCTGGGATGGCATCGATGTTGGCCGCAGCAAAGACCTTCGGCTCCGCCCCCTCGACATGCTCGGGGTCGTCGGAATGACATTTCCCCGTTTTATTCAATAAGAGCCAAAATTAGAAGTGTCATAACAGCTCAAAGCTGAAAGCTAATTGCTGAAAGCTAAAGACCAAAGGCTGACAGCCAAATTAAGAGGAAGGTTTATGAAGGTAAACAAGATATTACGAACAGTTGCGGTGGTAGTTATGTTGACTGCTGTGTTGGCTTCAACTGCATCTGCCCGCACAGGAGTGGTCGCTCCAATGCAGCAGGTAGGCGAGGTCACCGTCATTGTGGATGGTTTGAATGTGCGTTCTGGCCCTAGCACTGGTGACGGCATTATTGGCAAGCTGGCTTGCGGCACTAAATTTCAACCCAATGCCAAAACCAGCGACAACGCTTGGTGGCGTTTCACTTATAACGGCGGCACCGGCTGGGTGTTTGCGGCATATGCGACAGTCGGCGGCACTTGCGCCACCGGCGCTGCGCCAGCGGCGGCTGCACCGGCCGCTCCTGCTGCTGCTCCTGCGGCAGGTGGCGTGAATGTAGCGGTGACCTCGCCGTTCCTAAACGTGCGCAGCGGCCCCGGCACCGGCAACAGCATCATTGGTCGGCTCAACCAAGGCGATAGCGTGGCTGCCAATGGCAAGACCGCCGACGGTCAGTGGTTGCGCATCACATACAATGGCCAGACCGGTTTTGTGTTTGCAACTTATACCAATTACGCCAGCGGCGGGGGTGGCGCTGTGCCAGCAGCCGGGGCTCCAGCCGCCGCACCTGCGGCAGTTGCTCCTGCGGGCAACTTTGGGGGTTTTGAAATCGGCGCTCACTTCAAAGAGACGAATATTATGCCGCGCATGCGCAACGAAGCCGGCATGACCTGGGCCAAATATCAAGTCGTCATGCCCGGTGGCGCGCCTGATTTATCGGGTGTGATTGCTGCCGCGCACGGCAATGGCATCAAACTATTGGTGGGCGCGATCGGTGACCGTGGACGTGCTGGTGATGCGGGCTATCACGATGAGTTTGCGCGGGCGCTGGCATCATTGGCGCAGCAAGGAGTTGATGCTATTGAGGTGTGGAACGAACCCAATCTCGACCGCGAATATGGTGGCAGTGGCAATGGGCAGGTGAATCCTGAGAACTATGCGGATATGTTACGCAAGGCGTATGGTGCGATCAAGTCTGTGAGCCCCAACACATTGGTCATTAGCGCGGCCCCAGCTCCTACCGGTTACTTTGGCGGAGGCTGTTCCAACGGGGGTTGTGACGATGAACCGTTTATGAACCGTTTGGGAGCTGCTGGTGGAGCCGCTTGGGCGGATTGCATTGGCGCACATCATAACGGTACGATGGTGGGTCCAGATACGGTCAGCGGGGCACCTGTCGGTAGTGCTGGGCATCATCAATGGTACTTTCAAGGCACTCTGGCCGTCGCTTATAACGCCTTTGGTGGTAAGCGCCCGGTGTGCTGGACGGAACTGGGGTATGTGACTAAAGATGGCATTGCAGGATCGTTACCTGGAGGATTCTCCTGGGGCAATAGCATTACCATGCAGAATCAAGTGGATTGGTTGCGGCGTGCGGCAGAATTGTCCAAAGCAAGCGGAAAGGTCAGATTTATGATTGTGTGGAACGCCGACTTCCGCCAGTTTGACGATGACCCACAAGCCGGTTACTCGATCTTCCGCCCGGATGGTTCATGCCCAGCCTGTGGTGGTTTGAAACAGATTTCGGGTAAATAACAAAATATGTGGGGATTGTAGAGACGCGACACGCTTCGCGCGTCTCTACGATGATTCGTAATGCAGAAATCATCGCCGCCGCCGACAATTTAGAGTAACCGTGAGGTAGAGACGCGAAATTTCGCGTCTCTACCCGTTTTCCCGGCGCGCGTTTGTTGCAAGTATCGCAATGAGCTTGCAATTCTGCGCACTATCATTCAAGAGAAATTAAAAATTAAAAAGGCAGAAAGAGAAAAGCAGGAACTGCGGTGTTATTTTCTGCATTCTCAATTCTGCATTCTTAATTCTCAATTTCTTCCTATTCATGGAGGACATCAAAATATGTGTGGCATCGTAGGATACATAGGACCGCGCAACGCAATCCCATTAATTATTAGCGGACTGCGCAAACTCGAATATCGTGGCTATGACTCTGCTGGCATCGCCGAAATCTGCGGCGACCGCATCGAAATCACCCGCGCGGTGGGCAAGTTGGGCAATCTCGAAGCGCGGCTGATTGATCAGGATGTTGGGAAGGTTGGGAAGGTTGAGAAGGTTGAGAAGGTTCAGAAGGTTGAGAGGGTTGAGAAGGTTCAGAAGGTTGATAAGGTTACTAACGTTACGAACGTTCAGAACATTACGAACCTTCCCAACCTTCCCAACCTTCCCAACCTTCCGAACGTCGGCGTTGGCCACACCCGCTGGGCTACCCACGGCGGCGTGACCGAGGAGAATGCCCATCCGCATATCAGCATGGATGGGGATGTGGCGGTTGTCCACAACGGCATCGTCGAGAACTTCACCGAGCTACGCCGCGAATTGCAGGTCGAAGGGGTGATTTTCACCAGCGAAACTGACACCGAAGTGATTGTGCATCTAATCGCTCGGTACACCAAGCAAGGTCTGAATTTGGAAACAGCGGCCAACAAGGCTTTCAAACAACTGCGCGGCTCGCAAGCGATTGTGGTGATCTCGACTCAAGAGCCAGACAAAATGATCGCCACCCGTATCGGCAATGCCGGCGGTGTGGTGGTGGGGCTGGGTGATGGCGAGAGTTTTGTGGCCTCGGATGTGCCCGGCATTTTGGAGCACACCCGCAAGATGGTGTTCCTCGACGATGGCGAAGTTGTGGTGGCTACCCGCGATGGGGCGACTTTTCGCAAGCTGAACGGCGAGGCGATTCAGAAACAGGTGCACACGATTGCGTGGGACCCCGTTTCGGCAGAGAAGGGCGAGTATCGCCACTTCATGCAGAAAGAGATATTCGAGCAGGCCCGCGCCTTAACCGATACGATTCGGGGTCGGGTGAATTTTCAGACCGGCGCAGTGCGTCTCGAAGAATTGAACCTCAAGCATGTGCCGTCGCGTATTTATAGCGTGGCGTGTGGCACGTCCAAGAACTCGGCGTTGGTCGGCAAGTTCTTGATCGAGAAGATCGCCCAGATTCCGGTCGAGGTGGATTACGGCTCGGAGTTTCGCTATCGCGACCCATTGATTCTGCCGGACACGGTGGTGCTGGGCATCACCCAATCTGGCGAGACTGCTGACACGTTGGCGGCCATGCAGAGCGGGCGTGAGCGCGGGGCGCAGGTTTGGTCGATTATCAACGCGGTCGGTTCGCAGGCCGAGCGTGTCTCGGATGGCTTTATCCCCATGCGCACCGGGCCGGAGATCGGGGTGTGCAGCACCAAGACGTTTGTGGCGTCGATTGTGGATCAGTACTTGCTGGCGTGTGCGTTGGGGCAGGAGACGACAGACCACGGACGACGGACGACGGTTCACAATGCTGCGCTCGATTTGGCACATTTGCCGAATTTGGTGAGCCGGTTGTTGGAAGCCAATCCGGTATATGAAGAACTAGCAAATCTATATCATGATCGCGAGCACTTCCTGTTTTTAGGGCGCGGGATCAACTATCCGATTGCCTTGGAAGGCGCGTTAAAGCTGAAAGAAGTGTCGTATATCCATGCCGAGGGCTACCCAGCGGGCGAGATGAAACACGGGCCGATTGCGTTGATCGACGAGAAAATGCCAGTCGTATGTATTGCCGTGCGCGATCGTGTTTACGAGAAGATGCTCTCGCAGATTGAGCAGGTGAAAGCGCGCCACGGCATTGTGATTGCGATTGCGACCGAGGGCGACCAGCAGATGACCCAGAAGGCCGACCACGTGATCTGGGTGCCGGAAGCGCCGGAGATGCTCTACCCAGTGTTGATTGCCATCCACATGCAGCGGATGGCCTATCAGTTTGCCATTCGGCGCGGCTGCGATGTGGATCAGCCGAGGAATTTGGCCAAGAGTGTGACGGTGGAGTGAGCTCGATTAGGAAGTGTCGAGGGTGTCAGGAGGTGTCATAGGTGTCGATGGTGTCAATACCATCGACACTGATTTAATACATAACTGCACGATGCATTCAGATGACGGATAGCTGTCCGAAATCACTAATACTAAAGCCATGGGGTTTATCTAATACTGCTCAAATTAGCCCGACTCCCATGCCACAAACTACCACACCTACTATTACACTTTGGCCTTCTGGAACACTGTTGTCCGTAACAAACCCAGCGCGCGGCAGTAATCCGCCCGCCAACGCAGGTAGAGGTCTCCGCAATAAAGTCACTGTATTTAGTCGTGCGTCACGTCGTCGAATGCTTCGCACTATGGCCAAGCTTTCAAAAGCTGCTCTGCCCATATTTGCTACACTGACCTACCCACAAAGTTACAGTAGCAATCCTACGGACTGGAAAGAAGACCTCCGTGTTTGGGGTGCCCGGCTAAAAAGAGCTTGTCCAACGGCTGCCTTTATCTGGCGACTCGAGTTCCAAAAGCGCGGTGCGCCTCATTTTCATGTGCTCATTTATGGTTTGACTAAGAATATTTCTGACTTCCAAAAATGGTTGTCAACTAGCTGGTACGAGGTTGTCAAATCATGTGATGAACGTCATTTGCAGGCGGGCACCAATGCTCAACATATGCGCTCATATCGTGGACTTATGGTCTACGCAGGCAAAGAACTTGCTAAAACCTCGCAGGCCCTTCTAGGTTCAACCTACGCTGAGGGTGTCGGTCGTTGGTGGGGTGCTTTCAATCGCGCTTGTTTGCCCTGGGCAGAAAGTGAGGTAGTGTCCCTTTAACGCGGTAGAACCTTAAAAGGCCAAAAGATGGTCAGGCGGAACACGAAAGCTGAGCAATTCATCCATAGACCAAACGTGATCAGTCAAGCCAGCAGCCATAGCAGGTGTTTGCGGCAACCAGATTT
>JANMVQ010000215.1:0-2007 GCA_031392845.1 Chloroflexota bacterium | reverse complement strand
TCCTGGCGGGCATCCTCATCGGGCTTTTTGTCGCGCTCACCCGTGCGACGGACTGGGGGTTGTTTTTGGCTGCGATCATCGCATTTGGGTTACTGGCCACGTTGGTGATTTGGGCGATTAACCACCAGATCGCACGGGCTTGGCTGCGACTGTGGGGTGAAATGGGATTGAAGTAAAAAGAATCACCGCGGGTTGAGGATAGCAAAATATGCGTGAAAAATCGCTAGTCCTCCTGACGATGCTGCATTGATAAAAGCGCGGGGATATGATGGGCTAGACAGCCGATGTTGTAGGTTGTGATAGGTGATGTTGCAGGTCATGTTGTAGGTGAGTGGCAATGTTGTGGCAAATACGACGAGGTCATTCACGGTTACGGTGAGGTGTCGCTGCTTGAGTCTGTGGAATGGACGTTGCTCACGCTGCTCTGGCGGGCTGGGCTCATTGATATGGCCGGTTGGCACTTGCGGACTAACACCTGGGACGATGGGTGGATGATCAAGAAGCTGCTGGAACGGTCGCCGCTGATGGGGGCGGATGCAGCGGCGTTTCGGTAACAGAGTAAATAATGGAATGTGAATACCAATCCTATACTTGCCACAGCGCAGTAGCTACTGATGCGATTAACAGCTTGGCTTTAACGCCGGGACAAGATTATGCGAAAAGAAACTCCTTTGGATGAATGGATAGCGGTTGATTCGAGCGAATTTCGACTGCCCGCCAATCTGGCTGAGCAACGAATTGCCGAAGTGCACGCCGGGTTGGATCAGCTAGAACACATGCTGGACCATCCTCCGCCACCAAAACGCTATAACCTGATGGATGTGCGACTGTCGGCTCGTTGGGGTGGGATGCTCGCCAAAGAAGATTTGTCGCGCGCTCAAAAGTTATATCGGCGTGTGTATGAGACCGGTGGCACCGGGAGTGTGTATATCCAGGGAGAGCTTCTCGAGCTGATTGCACGGACGGCCGACGCAACTACAATCCCATTTTGGCTGGGGCTATTGGATCTCAATAAGCCGCGTGACACCTTTGCCAACAAGCGGCGCGATCTGGTATGCAGTGCGCTTGGCCTGCTGATGTTTCACGATAATGAAGTCGCCACGGATGCACTTTGGCAGAGTACATTGCATATGCTGCATGATGTGCGTGTAAGTGCGATGTATGCCATCCGTCAAGTCTTACTTCGCAGGCATCGCAAGCCAGCCAAAGCGATCACCCAACGCTTGACCGACATCGCCACTCGCGACATTTCAAGCGCAGTGCGCTATCTGGCCCGGTTGACGCTGCGCACATTGCGCCTGCCAGTGCCACTCGATAACCCCGGTGGAACCTACGCATTCAAAGTGAAGATCAAACGGGTTAAGCAACTGTATCGCACCATTGAGCTGCGGTCGGAGCAAACTCTTAGCCAGTTGCTCGGCGCAATTTTGCGTGCGTTGGCGTGGGACTGGGATCACCTGCACGCTTTCTATATGAATGGCAATGAACGTGACCCACGGTTTGAGGCGAGTAACGGTCAGGGCGATGGTACGCCTCTATTGTCCGATGAGGCCGTCCTGGGCGAATTGGGTCTGCTGCTCAAACACCGCTTTAGCTGCAACTATGATTTCGGTGATAACCATTGGTTCGAGATCGAAGTTGTAGGCATTCACGCGCATGCCGAGCCAGTAAGAGGTGATTACCCGCGTGTCATTGATAGTCAGGGTGATGCGCCAGAGCAATATTGGAGTGGGGACGGAGATTAATGAAACCTGGATCAGGCGACAAACGCTACCCGATTCTTATCACCGGGCGTGAATTGGACGAACTGCAGCGCTTCGCTGGGCACATGGTTGAGGCGTTCGGTTTGGATCGACGCATCGGGAACTATCGCGGCACCCGTCCTATCGGGCTATATCGTTGGGATATGGACTGCTTAATCGATGTCATCGACATGGCGCTGACTGATGCAAAGGCGTATCCAAGGCAAATCCCTTCTGTGCCAGAATGGCACGAAGCCAGCCGGAG
>JANMVQ010000209.1:0-2166 GCA_031392845.1 Chloroflexota bacterium | reverse complement strand
CTCCGGCTGTGTCGGTGGCGCATTGCCCACAATAAATATCGGCATACGTGATCTGGCAGGCGCGCGTATCACCAAAGTCGAAGCGATGGTCAACGGCACTTGCCAGGGTATCTTGCGCCTGATGGAAGAGGGTCAAACATTCGAGAGCGCGCTCACCGAAATGCAGCGGCGCGGTGTGGTCGAGCCGGATCCTTCGCTCGACATTAATGGCTGGGACGAAGCCGTAAAGTTGGTCATCATCGCCAATGCCGTATTGCGCCGCCCCACCGTGCTGAGCGATCTTTCCGTCAAAGGCATTCGCGATCTTACCCAGCGGGATTTACATGCAGCAGCGCAACGTGGCAAACGTATTGTGCTTTTGGGCTTGGCGGAAAGAGATTCGGAGATTGAAGATTGGAGATTGAGCGTTGCGCCAGTGTCGCTGCCCTTGGCACACCCGCTAGCACGCATGAGCGGCGATGAAATGGGTATTGTTTATCACACCGACATCTCCGGCATTATTCATGCCAGCGCCCTCGAAACTGAGGCTACCCCGACAGCGGCGGCCATGCTGCGGGATGTGTTGGATATCGTGAGAACAATATAAGTTTGGCTTGCGGCCTTCCGGAGAGGCTGGGGAACAAAGTCATAAGTCTTGAGTCCCGTGCTTAGTGATTGAATAAAAAGGGCTCTACCGGCTTTGACGGGAAACTTGTCATTCCGAACGCAGTGAGGAATCCCAGTGGTGTTAATCGTAAGCGTTTCGCCACTGGGACCTTCGGTTCGCTTTGCTCAGCATGACAACGCTACTTTCCGCTAAAGTCGGGAAAGCCATAAAAAGCAACTCTTGCCGGACTTATGACTCAAGACTTTCGCCAAGTTTTATCGGGAAAGCCTTAAGTCAAAATTTGATTAAACTCCCCTCATGCTAGACGTGACAAAAATCCGCGCAGAGTTTCCTTCTTTGGCGCGAGAATATAACGGCAAACCACTGGTTTATTTTGATGCACCGGGCGGCACACAGGTGACCCGACGCTGTATCGAGCGCATTGTTGATTATTTTCAGCGCTGCAATGCCAATACCCATGGCGAGTTTATTACCGCGCATGAGAGCGACGCTATCATTGAGGATGCACACGAGGCTGGCGCGGATTTCCTCAACGCAAAAAGTGGCGACGAGATCGTGTTTGGGCAGAACATGACTTCGCTGGCCTTTGCGCTCAGCCGTAGTATCGGGCAGACCTTGCGCGAGGGCGATGAGATTATCCTGACCAAGCTTGACCACGATGCCAATTACTCCCCTTGGCATTTGATGGCACAAGAGCGCGGGGTAAAAATTAACGTCGTTGACATCAATGAAGCAGACTGCACGCTTCAACTGGATGATTTTGAAAAATATTTGAGTAAACGCACCCGTTTGGTATGCGTCGGTTTGGTCAGCAATGCCGTTGGCACACTCAACCCGGTCAAACAAATTATCGGGATGGCTCATGCTGCGGGCGCGTGGACTTTTATTGATGCAGTGGCCGGTGCGCCACACGTGCCAATTGATGTGCAAGACTTAGATACGGACTTTTTAACCTGCTCGCCCTATAAATTTTGGGGCGCGCACCAAGGCATGCTGTATGGCAAATATGCGCTTTTGGATAAGCTGCCCGCCTACAAGGTGCGCCCCGCCGACAATGTACCACCCCACAAATTCCAGACTGGCACGCAGAGTTTTGAGAATCAGAACGGCTTGATCGGGGTGATGGAGTATCTAGAGTGGGTTGGCGAGGTCTCAGGTGTCAGGGATCAGGTCTCAGGGTTGCGGAGCGGGCGGGCGAATCGGATTCATGCGGCTATGCAAGCGTCGCAGGCGTATGAACAAGAATTAGGGCGTTACTTAATTGAGAATATCTTGAAGATTCCCGGCGTGCAGTTCTTTGGCATCCGCGAACTAGACCGCTTGAACCAGCGCGTGCCAACGATTGCAATCCGTTACAAGGATGAAGACCCGGCCGACACCGCCAAACGTTTGGGCGAACAGGGCATCTGTGTGTGGAATGGCAATTACTACGCAGTCAACCTGACTGAGCGCCTCAGTGTAGAGGATCGCGGTGGGATGGTGCGCATCGGCCTCTCGCACTACAGCACCATGGAGGAAGTCGATCGGTTGTTGGTGGCGCTGGAGAGATAGATTGAACC
>JANMVQ010000167.1:0-10969 GCA_031392845.1 Chloroflexota bacterium | reverse complement strand
GCGGTCCGTGCCGTCGGTCGACTGGGTATTGACCAGATCATGGAGCACATCAAAGTCACCTTAGTGCGCATGGGTATCCGTTACGATAACTTTTTCAGCGAAAAGAGCCTGCATACGAGTGGCCAAGCGGCTGAGATGCTTGAGGAGTTGAGTCAGAAAGGCTTGATCCTTGAGTATGAGGGTGCATCCTGGTTTAGCGAAGAGGGTAGCCCAATTCGCAGTGGTCAGGGCAGGAAACAAACTGCAGAGCAGTATGCCGCTGCTGGACTGGCTCAAAGCGATGATGAAGATGCACCCGATATCGACGACAAAGGCAAAACGCTGCCCGTTCAGGCAGTGGTCATGCGTTCGGCCAAAGTGGTTCCTAACCCAGATGAGCGGGCGACCTATTTTGCCAGCGATATTCCATATGTCTGGAACAAAGCGATGATACGGGGGTTCAACCCAGCAGTGTACGTATGGGGCGAAGATCACCAAGCCGATGTGCCCCGGGTATATGCGGCGGCCAAAGCGCTAGGTATTCCGGATGGAGTGGTTCGCATCCTCGTCTATCGTTTTATCACACTTATGCGCGGCGGCGAGGAAGTGCGCATGGGCAAGCGCAAGGGTAACGCGATTTGGATCGATGATGTGATCGACGAGATGGGCGCGGATGCACTGCGCTATGTTATGTTGTCGCGTGCTATCGACACCAAGTTTGCCTTTGATCTGAACGTGTTGAAAGAGCACAACGATACGAACCCAGTGTTTTACGTGCAATATGGGCATGCGCGCACGTGCTCGATCGAACGCAAAGCTGAGGAGGAAGGCTGGCCGATGGATCGCACGGCGTCGCTGGTCTATGAACATTCCTCAGAACTGATGCTGATCCGCAAGATCATGCTGTTGCCGGAAATGGTCGAACTCATTGCGCAGTCGTTGCAACCCCATCACTACACCACGTATGCGCGTGAATTGACGCAGGCTTTTAGTAAGTTTTACGAAGATTGCAGGATCAAAGACTCGCCACCCGATATCGTGTATCGTCGGCTGCAACTGGTGCATGCGGTGCGTCTTACCTTGGCTAAAGTGTTGCGCTTGATGGGGATGAGCACGCCGCAGAAAATGTAGCAAAGGAAGTATGAATGATGAAGTAAGAATTATGAAAGCTGTCCCGCAGCCTTCAAATTTCATACTTCATAATTCTTACTTCATAATTTACAAGATGGGAATAAAACCTGACCACTGGATTCGCCAACAGGCGAACGAACACGGCATGATTGAGCCGTTTACTGAGAAGTCGATTCGATCGGGTGTGGTGAGCTATGGGTTGTCGTCGTATGGTTACGACATCCGCATCAGCAACGAGTTCAAAGTATTTACCAATCTTAATTCGACGGTAGTCGATCCCAAGAGCTTTAACTCCGGATCGTTTGTCGACCAGATTGTTGAAGAATTTGTAATCATCCCTCCTAACTCGTTTGTGTTGAGCCGCACAGTGGAATATTTTCGTATTCCGCGCGAGGTGTTGGTGGTGTGTTTGGGGAAGAGCACCTATGCGCGGTGTTTTAGTGGCGATACAAAAGTATCTCTGCTGGATGGCACTGCGGTGTCTTTGGAAGAGATGGCACGCCGTCATGAAAATGGCGAAATGTTCTGGGGTTACAGTATCAGCGGCCACGGACGAATTGAGGCGACATTGCTGGACGCACCACGTCTAGTGGGTCAGGATAGCCTAATTGAGATTACGCTGGACAACGAGCAGAAGATTCGCTGCACGCCTGATCACGAGTTTATTCGACGCGATGGTCGATCGGCCCAGGCCCACGACTTGCGACCGAATGACTCATTGATGCCGTTGTATCGTGGGTTGCATCGTGGCTATGAGATGGTCTATCAACCGCTCAACGGCCATCTCTATCCAACTCATCGGTTGGCTGATGAATGGAATCTGCGCAATGGCATATATGCCGAGCAACCTGGAACCCATCGACATCACCTAGATCATAATCGCCTGAATAATTCGCCTTGGAATATTCAACGGATGGAAGCCAGCGAGCATATTCGGATGCACAACACAATCTCGTATGGCGAGGAATTCGATCCAGCCGAACATGCCGCGGCAATTCGTGATGCGTTTCAGGAGCTACGCAAGGACGATGACTGGTATCGCAATTTTTGCCAACAGCAGCGTCGGCGAGCGAATCAGTTTTGGGCGGAAGAAAAATACGCACAGATGCGTGAGCAATGGCGGCTGGCCCATGTGGATTATTGGGCGGATGAAGCTAACCGCGCAGCACAGCGTGATCGACAAGCGCAATTCTGGTTGAATAATGATGAAGCAAGAGAGATAGTGTCAACGCGCTCGGAAGAATACTGGCGACATACAACTCAGGATCGGCGTGATCAGCAGGCAGAAATTATGCGCAAGATTCGATTGCGCGAAGAGATCACGGAAGAAATGGTGCGCTTTGCGCTGAATTCGACCGGTTCTATTCGTGGCGCAGCGCGTGTGCTGAATTGTGATCGGTCAGTGTTTCGGCGTTTCCCAAATGTAATTGGGTCTTTTCGCGGCACGCGCGAGGTAGCAGAAACATCATATAACCATCGGATTAAGTCGATTTGTGAGTTGCCTGGCACACATGATGTGTATTGTTTGACTGTGCCAGAGGCTGGCAACTTTGCGCTTGACGCGGGTGTTTTTGTTTCAAACTGCGGCCTTATCGTGAATGTAACGCCCTTGGAGCCCGAATGGGAAGGCTATCTGACATTGGAAATCAGCAACACCACGCCGCTGCCGGCTAAAGTTTACGCGAACGAAGGCATCGCCCAGTTACTGTTTTTTGGCGGTGATGGCATTTGTGAGCAAAGCTATAAGGATAAGAAAGGTAAGTATCAAGGGCAGGTGGGGGTAGTGCTGCCGCGGATTGAGAAGTAGGGTTGAGCGTTAAAAGTGCGAAGTTGAAGTGAGGGGGAAATATATGCTATCGGCTGATCGGCGGCAATCTATTGTGGACTTGACCCGCGATTTGGTACGGGTGAAGAGCTTGGCAGGGCAGGAACGTGAGGTCGCGCAAGTCGTTATTGCGGCGATGCAAACGCTGGGCTACAACAAAATCGATGTCGATGCGTTGGGCAATGTCGTGGGCACGTTGCTGCCGTCGGCCGTCGTCGGTAGCCCTGCGTCTATTCTATTTGACTCCCACATCGACACGGTTGAAGCCGCAGGACAGTGGACCCAACAGCCGTTTGGCGGCGACGTTAGCGCGGGCAAGATTTGGGGACGTGGCACCAGCGATATGAAAGGGGCATTGGCGGCCAGCTTGTGCGCAGCAGCTTATGCTAAACAAGATGGATTGCTCAATCGCCCAGTGCAGGTGTCGGCCTCGGTCAATGAAGAGCAGATTGAAGGGTTGGCGTTTGCCGATGTGGTGCAGGCGTATCAACCTGGTTTTGTGGTGATATGCGAATCGACTCGATTGAAATTGAACATCGGTGGGCGTGGCCGGGCCGAACTGTTTATCACCGCTGAGGGTATCCCCGCTCACGCCAGCACGCCGCATCTAGGGGTGAATGCCCTCAAACAAATGAGCAAATTGGTGTTGGCATTGGAGCAGTTGCAAGCGCCGATTGATCCGGAATTGGGCAAAGGCATCTTGGAGCCGACCGAGATCATTTCGCGGCCATTCCCTAGCGTGAGTGTGCTGCCAGACCAATGTCGTATTCGGTGTGATCGACGCCTGTTGGTCGGTGAGACTGAGCGCGATATTCTCAATCCCATCAACGAGATTATCGACCGATTGCATCGTGCTGACCCAACCTTCAGGGCGCATGCTGAGATCGATACTGAGACGATTACGACGTATACCGGTGCGACACGCACGGGTCTTAAGATTCAACCGGCTTGGAAGATGGCGGTGGACAGCCCATGGGTGCAACAGGCTAAAACAGCATTAGGCGATATATTCACTGAAATGGGCTATTATTCTTTTTGCACCAACGCGGCACGCAGCGCCGGCATCATGAACATTCCCACGATTGGCTACGGCCCAAGCTATGAGTCGGTTGCGCATATTGCGGACGAATATATCGAACTGGATCAGCTTTGGGGTGCAGCCGAAGGATATTACCGGCTGTGCAGCATATAGATTTCTTGGTTAACCTTTTGGCTCTCCCAGGTAAAACGGGTAACGTGGCATTCCGAAAATTTCGTTTATTTTGTCACAAGGCGGTGGGCCTATCTGTGATTTGTGCGATATTTGCGCTAGGATTTTCATCTCGGGTTGCCTATGCGGCGGATGGGGTGGTGACAGTGGGGCGAGCGAACACGCCGATTGGCCGTTTGGGTGTCGTGCAATATGTGTCAGTGAATGCCGCTTCTGCAGCGGGATTAACGCAGCTTGAAATGCAGGTTAATGGCCAGCCGATGGGCAGTCTGCCAGCAAGGGGGACCGAATACAATGCGGTCTTCTCATTCAAGCCGGAACAGGTGGGCGATTATCGGATTCAGGTGATTGCCAAAGATGGTGCGGGCGCTTTTATACCTTCAGCCGAGATTTTGATCCTGGTGCGCGAACCCGTGGGCAGCGTGATCGACATCCCAGCAGGTGCTTTCAAAATGGGCGATAACGGTGGTCAGCCTGATGAGCGGCCAGAGCGCGAAGTCAACCTTAATGCCTATCAAGTAGATCGTTATGAGGTCACCGTTGGCGAGTTTCGACGCTTTGTGTGGGCCACCCAATACAAGACCAGTGCGGAGCAAGCCAACAAACCGCGCGAGGAGACCTGGCGCGCCGATGAATATGGCTTGCGTTTCGAATTCCCGGTGCGTTTTATCAGTTGGTGGGATGCGGATCGCTATTGCAGTTGGGTAGGCAAACGCCTGTTGACTGAGGCGGAGTGGGAGCGGGCAGCACGTGGAATCGAGGGCCGCAAGTATCCGTGGGGAAATGATTTTGACCCGGCGCGAGTGCCATCCAACCAAGACCTGACCGCGGTGGGACAGTTTGCCAATGGCCTAAGTGCAGCCGGCAACTATGACCTGGCCGGCAATGTGTGGGAGTGGGTGCAGGATTGGTATGATCCGCAGTTCTATAGTTATCCCAACGTAAATAACAACCCGCGTGGTCCAGAGAACGGTGACCAAAAGGCGCTTCGGGGTGGTAGCTTTAGCAATGGGCCAGATGATTTACGCACCACACGCCGCATCAAAAATGATGCTGGGAGTTCCCATCGCGATGTAGGTTTTCGGTGTGGGAAACAGCAATAATCGCATATGCACATGTCCCCATCACGAAGACCTATGTCTTATCACCGCGAAAAAGATTGATGATGCATATGCGCAACTGGACCGCGGCGTGGTCGATGCCATACGTCATACACTACGACACCACCACGTTATTCGTATCCATCGTTCTGAACTGGCGGCGATAAAGGTCGGCGTATTGGCCATTTTGCACCAAGAGCTGATCGTGCGTGCCACGCTCTACGATTTGACCCTGATCGATCACCAGCACTAGATCAGCATCACGAATGGTGCTGAGGCGGTGCGCGATGACGAAGCTGGTGCGACCCTTGAGCAAGCGCGAGAGCGCCTGCTGAATCAGTTGCTCAGTGCGGGTATCCACGCTGCTGGTGGCTTCATCCAAAATCAAGATACGGGGGTTGGCCAGCACTGCGCGAGCGATGCCAATGAGTTGACGCTGGCCCTGGCTCAGACCGGTGCCGCGTTCACCCAACTCCGTTTTGTAGCCATCGCGCAGATTGCTGATGAATTCGTGTGCATTGGCGGCTTTGGCTGCGTCGATCACTTCGTCATCGCTGGCATTCAGTTTGCCATAGCGGATGTTGTCTGCAATTGTGGCGCTGAACAAGAAGCTGTCCTGCGGCACCACACCCATCTGCGCACGTAAGGTGGCTTGTTGCACATCGCGCACATCCATCCCATCGACCAGAATTGCCCCATCGGTAACATCATAGAAGCGAGTGATCAAGTTAATGATGGTCGTTTTGCCTGCGCCTGTGGGGCCGACAATTGCTACAGCCTGACCGGGTGTGGCGACGAACGATACCTCGTTAAGCACCATACCGCGCTCTGTTTCGCCGGGTGCTGCACTATCGTAGGCAAACGACACATGATCGAACTTCACCTCGCCCTTAATCGCCGGCATGGCTTTGGCGTTTGGTTTGTCCAGCACTGTGACTGGTGAATCGACCAGCTCAAAGATGCGCTCTCCACCGGCCAGCGCCGATTGCGATTGGGTGTAAATGGTGCTGATGGTTTGCAGTGGGCGAAACAAGTTTTGCACATATGCCAGAAACGCCACCACGGTGCCAATGCTGACCTCGCCACGAATCGCCAGCCAACCGCCAAATCCGGCCACAATTGCTGTCGCCACAGTTGCCAACACATCGATTAGGGGTGTAAATGCGCTGGTGATGGCGTTGGCGCTAACGTTTGCATCGCGGTTGGCGGCATTACGCTGCGCAAAGCGCACTTCATTGGCCTTGGTGCGGTTGAAGGCTTGTGCCACTTTGACACCCGCTATCTCCTCTTGCAATTCGCTCGACACATCGCCGATGGTGCTGCGGGTCTTGCGGTAGGCATTGCGGGCCATCTTGCTAAACAGGCTGGTCGTGATCAACATGACAGGAATCACTGAGAAGCTAACAAGTGCCAGCAGTGGACTTTGCAGTAGCATCGCGATCAGAATACCGACTAGGGCAAACACGCTACCCAATATCTGGCCCAAACCACCCCCCAGAAACTGGTTGATCACATCCGTATCGTTGACCAGACGACTCATGACATCACCTGTTGGGTTCTTGTCAAAGTAGCTGAGTGACAGGTGCTGCACTTTGGCAAATATCTGGCTGCGTAGTTCTACTAGCACACGCTGGGTCAGAATACCCAATTGCAGAAACTGTTGGCGGGTGCTGACAAAGCCAATCAGATGGGTGATGGCCAATAGACCCATCATCGTCAGCAACCCACTGATACTTCCACCCGCAGCTTCGGGCTTTATGTAGAGGTCGATAGCCCGTCCGATCAGGGCCGGCCCGATTGCTTGGGTCAATGCACCTAGCACGATCAGGCCAAAAGTCACCACTAACTCCCGCTTGTACGGCACTATATATTGAAACAACCGCCGCGCCACCGCGCCCGTGTTTTTCGCTCGCTCTTCCGTAAGAGCGGCGATGGATTCTAAAGACCCCGGAGGGCCGCCTCGCATTCCCATGTGTTTTAGCTCTTAGCATTAGTGATTCGCTCTCAGCTTTCAGCACTTTAGTGCTCTGAAAGCTGAATGCTAACCGCTAACCGCTAACCACTGATCGTTGACCGTTGAGTACTGATTCCTTACTCTTAAATTGACTATCAATAATTTCGCCGTAGAGAGCGCTGGTGGCCAGCAGCTCGTCGTGACTGCCTTGCGCGACGATGGCTCCATTGTCGAGTAAGACAATTTTGTCGGCGTCGCGCACAGTGCTGATGCGTTGGGCGATGACGAAGGTCGTGCGGCCTTTCATCAAAAGATCCAGCGCTTGTTGAATCTGATATTCAGTTTCGGCATCGACTGCGCTGGTGCTGTCGTCCAGAATTAGAATGCGTGGATCAACCAGCAATGCGCGGGCAATAGCGATACGTTGTTTTTGACCGCCGCTCAGACCAATGCCGCGTTCGCCCACTTGGGTGTCGTAGCCTTCGGGGAACTGGGTGATGAAGTCGTGGGCTTGAGCAGCTTTGGCAGCGGCTATGACTTCTTCCATTGAGGCGTCTGGTTTGCCGTAGGCGATGTTCTCTTTAATACCACCGCTAAACAGAATGGTGTCTTGCAGCACCATGCCGATGGCCCCCCGTAGCGAATCAAGGGTCACATCTTTGACATCGTGCCTATCGATCAAAATCTGGCCTTGTTGTGGATCGTAAAAACGCGGAATCAGATTGATGATGCTACTCTTGCCGCTGCCGGTTTTGCCCATGATCGCAATCGTTTGTCCCGGTTCGGCGATCAGGCTGATCTTGTTCAAGGTAGGCTTCTCAGCACCAGCAAAACGGAAGGTGACATCTTTGAACTCGACCCGGCCACTGACTGGGGGCAGGGTGATGGCATTGGGCTTCTCGTTCACCTCAGATTTGGCATCGACGACTTCAAAGACCCGCTCGGCGCTGACTACTGCCCGTGACACAAACGATGCAAGAAATCCGAACTGAAAGATCGGCATAATCAAGATCGCCAGGTAGCTATTGAACGCGACCAGCTCGCCGACACTGATTTGGTTGTTAATCACCTGCATACCGCCGATCAGCACGATCAGCAGTGTCGTGAAATTGACCACCAAAAAGACCATCGGGAAGTTCAATGAAAATCGCCGGGTCACATCAATGTTGACATCCTTCAGTTCCTCGTTAATTGCGGTATAGCGCGCTACTTCATGCGGCTCACGAGCAAAAGCACGCACCACTCGCATGCCAGCCAAATTCTCTTGCAAGATGGTATTGAGCTGCCCCAACTTGCCCTGCGCCACACCAAATAATGGGCGCACACGCTGGATAAAGAAAGCCAACAGCACAAAGATGATAGGGATGCTCGCGATTTCAACGAGCGCCAATTGCCAATTGGTGCGCAGCAATATTACTGCTGCGGCGATCAGAATAATGATGGATCCCAGCAACTGTAAAAGGCTCTGACCGATAAACTGGCGCAACACATCCACATCGCTGGTCACGCGAGTCATGAGCTGCCCGGTTTGTTGCTGATCGTGGAAGCTGAAACTGAGCTCGGTGATCTTGTTGAAGATGACATTACGCAAGTCATATGCCATGTTCTGCGAAGCGCGTTCAGCCATATAGTTTTGCAGAAAACTGAACAGGCCTTTGATGACCGCAGCAATCAGCAAGCCGGTCATCGCGACTAAAATAGCATTCATATTCTTGACGACAATGCCGTCATCAATCGCACGCTGAATCAGGCGTGGTCCGATCAAGCTGGCCACTGTCGCCAATATTAAACTGACAAAGGCGATGGCTGCGAGTGTCCAATAGGGTTTGAGCAGATAGCCCAATGCACGGCGCAAGGGTTTCATTTAGGGGTTCCTTTTTTATGATCGTTTGACCAAGAATTGGCGTTTATTGGATCGCCTGGGCAATCTATTTGCAGATGTTGCATGAGCGCGTTCAAGCCGATAAATAGGTGTTGGCGGTCCGCGCTCACCAGCGCACTCATGATGTGGGTGGTGTGCTGCAGCATGCGGACACGAATGCGCTCAAACTCTGTCAGACCGGGCGCCGTTAATTTGAGAAAAATCTGGCGTTTGTCGTCGGGGTGGGGGATACGTTCGACCCATCCGCGTTTGACCATCGCCTCCACTGTGCGTGACAGGGTCGGTGCGGACACTTTGCGCCACGAGGTTAATTCTTTGAATGTGCACGGGCCACGTTGCAACGCATGTAATGTCCGCATTTGCGTTAGCGTGCTGACATCCACCTCGCCTTGATTGCGGAATGCGGCCGACATAGCGTGCAGCCACATTGGCGTAATCTCCAGCAATTTTTCGGCGAGTGCTTCTGCCGACGCATCCGGGATGATCGTCTTATCTTTCACCATGAATTGATTTATTAGCAGTGCTAATGATATGACAAGCTTGAGAAGCGTCAAGGAGGTCGAGTTTAATGAAAGCGAGAACCTCTTACCTTCTTGTTGCTTACGGAAGATGAATTTGTGCAATTTGCAGCACGCCGTCTGGCAGGATCTTACCTGTCATGTCTAACGCGGTTGGTCTCACTTGGGTTTCGGAGTCATACATGCCAAGGATCAACGTATAGTCGCTATCTGTAAGATTTGCCGGTAATAACATTTCTATGACATCTGGAATGACTTCGTTTTTACGCCAAAATTCAACTGGATAATCGCCATGCCGAGGTTCGAAATCCATTTGTGCAACCGGATTATTGTGCGAATCTAGTAGATGTAGGAATACTTTGTGTGCACGAATGTGGTCATGGTCAGCTTGCCAGATGATATTGAGTGTCATGGGTTTGCCGCGCTGAATTGGTCGTGTGATGCTGGCTCGCAGCAACGTGCCAACACCGACAAAACGTGCGACTGATGTATTTTCAGCGATCAGATGATTGGCAGTTGGCGCATCCACCTCTATGGGTACTTGACCAAGGCGAGACTCACAGGGCTGTCCTATGCACATTGCAGGCAAAATGGCGCCGGTTTCAGCATCTATCCAGGTCATGCGAAACACTGCGACCGTGGGAGCCGGTGTCTTTTCCCAGATGGGGAGAAAAAAGCCTTCACCATATAAGTCCCCCAGTTGCCATTGCGATGTCGGGAAACTACCCAAAGCAGGTGGCGATTCCCGCACCAATTCCAGCGAGGTGTTGTTACGGGAGAATACCTCAATGCGTAGATTATAGTTTCGGGTCGTTGGCTTTAGTAAGCGCCAATAGGCAAATAAATTGATTGAGCCCGCTCGAACAGCACGCGGCGAGGGCGAATAGTAGCCTACCAATTCAATTGTGTCGCCGTAAATAATTGAAGATGGGTTTGGCAATACATTTTTATTGAAACGGGCAACGAAAATTGGCGGCTTGGCAAACACAGGCGCAACGACTGTTGTCGGCGCATATATAGCGATGCATCCAAACGCTAATAGCAATAGCGTTTGAGAGAATTTGCGTGCCAATCGAGGCATAACCTCTGTGCATAATGCAAGTACGATACAAATGGCACTATATGCAGGTAGCAGAAAACGCCCAGTTAGTAATCCGAAATCTGCCGCAGCGATGGATCGTATTAGTGGCGCAAGAGCAATCCACATAATGAGTAATACAGCATGTGCAGCAATGCCTGTATAGATGCGCTGCCGAATCAGATTATATGCTCCCGGTAGCACGAATAGAATCGATAGCGCACAAAAATAGTACCAACCATCTGGTATTGGCAGCGAAGCGCGCCCGTAAACACCAACTAGGGATTGGAAC
>JANMVQ010000187.1:0-8254 GCA_031392845.1 Chloroflexota bacterium | reverse complement strand
GCGCAGGGCTTCAACTTCGGTGCACAGCCAGATTGCGTCGGGCAAATCCAGCCGGGTGTGTACATCCAGCGTCAATTCAATCTCATCGCCCACAGCTTCGCGCACGGCTTGCATTTGTTTGATCGCCGCCCGTACCACATCACGCGGCTCGATTAGACTGCCATCTTGTGGCAGCCCCCAGCGCACAAACTTCCAGCCCTCGGCTTTTGTTTTCAGGCACGATTCCACCAACGGCGCAATCTCCATGGCATGGCCGGTGTTGTGCGGATAACACACCACTTTGTCGCGCACTCGCCCACCCAGTAATTCGTAGATTGGCACGTTCAGGGCTTTGCCCTTAATGTCCCACAAGGCGATGTCAATAGCGGAAATAGTGGCCGACAAAATGCCCTCAGCTGGGAAAAATCCGCCGCGCCAGAGCGTCTGCCAGATATGTTCGATCCGAAACGGGTCTTGCCCGATGAGGATCGGCTTAAGATGCTCAATCAGCGCCATCGAGGCAAGCTCGCGGCTGGTAATACCCCCCTCACCCACCCCATAGATACCTTCGTCGGTGTCGATAACCAAAAAGAAATAGTTGCGCTGACCACCCCATACGGGATAACCTTCGATATTTGTAATTTTCATGATTTCAAAATTCAAAAAAGCTGTTTGCGCTTATTTGGCATGATTTTATTCTTCTTACACATCCTATCCCCCTGGTAGGGATATGCGTGTAAGTATAACATCTACTGGTCAGATGCCCGCGCACCCATTCGCTAGGCGGTTAAATCTCGTTTAACCTCTACTGCATACCTTCTTAATATTTAGTCACTACGATAGACCTTGGTGAAGTCAAACTTAAGGAGGTGGGAATGAGTTTATCAACTCAACCATTCAAAGTATCTCAAGCAACTTCAGGCAGCACTTTGCAAACTGCTGCAGCACGCCAACGCTCTCAGCTCCGCAGTATCGTTTCCTCGCTCGTGTATCTTGCACCTGCACTCATCATCTTTGCTCTTTTTTCATATTGGCCATTCATACGGTCAATCTGGCTCAGTCTACATGTAACTAACGCTACTGGCGAGATTGTGCGCTTCAATGGGCTCAACTATTACAGTCGTATCTTTGGACTAACCGGACAAACGGACCTACTGCAAAGCGTCTTGCTGACGCTGAAGTTCGCGCTGATGGTGGTTCCGCCAGCGATTGCAGCAGGTGTCGGTCTTGCAGCCATCGCTATGGTTCGTTTGAAGCACATCAAAGTCTTTCGAACAATCTTTACCAGCAGTATTGCTATATCACTTGCCAGCGCGGGTGTGATCTTCTCAATGCTATATGACCCCGCACTAGGGATTACCCGCGGGTTGGAGCAGTTGCTTAATCTGCCTTCACCAGGGTTATTGGCCAATTCCAGCACCGCTTTGCTGGCTGTTGCGCTGATGTCTGTGTGGACGGGTTTGGGTTTCAACTTCGTCATTTGTCTGGCCGGTATCCAAGCCGTGCCACAAGAGATTTACGAGAGCGCCATGATCGACGGCGCCGATGGCCTGAATTCGTTCTGGTACATCACGCTGCCATTGATCGCACCGACGCTGATGTTTCTGTTTGTCGTGGGCACGATTCAAAGCTGTCAGGCCTTCACCCAATTCAATGTGTTGATGAATGGGCCAGGCCCCGAAAGCTCAACCAATGTCTTTGTCTATGCCACCTTTCGCACGTTCTGGTACGAGAACCGCTATGGCTTCTCATCAGCCATGTCCATCGTACTGTTCGTACTGTTGTTTGTTCTGTCCATGATTCAGTTCCGCACGTTGGATTCACGCGTGCACTATCAATAAAAGTGCAGGGCACCTCTATGATGAAACTAAACGACCCTGGAATTTTGATGCGCCGCCAGAATCCAGTTGTTAGCACAAAAAATGCAGTGCTATATGCAGTATTAACCCTCATCGCTCTCATGGTGTTGTTCCCGCTGTTCATGTCATTGTCGGTTGCGCTACAAGGCCCAATCATCGGGCCCCGTATCGTGCCAGACTTTGCCAATTTAGATTTCAATATCTTCCGCGAAGTGTTTGTGACCGAGCCCAATCTCACCCGCTGGATCTTCAATTCTTTCTTTGTGGCGTTCACGGTGACTGTCGGCGTGCTAATCACCTCATCGCTGGCGGCATATGCGTTAGCGATGCCTGGGTTTGGCGGCAAACGCTTGTTCTTGTTCATCTGCCTAGCCACACTAATGGTGCCGTTTGAGGCCACGATCATTCCAAACTACCTGTTTGTCAGCAGTTTGGGTTGGCGAGATACCTATCAAGGGTTGATTGTGCCGTTCTTAGCCAGCGGGTTTGGCATCTTCCTGCTGCGCCAATACTTCCTGACCATCCCCAAAGACTTGTATGAAGCCGCGACTATCGATGGCTGCACCCGCTCTGGCTACTTATGGCGGATTCTGATGCCACTGTCTTTGCCTGCGCTGGCCACGCTCGCCATCTATACCTTTCTCGGCACCTATAACGCCTACTACTGGCCGTTATTGATTACCGATAACACGGCATGGCGCACTACCCAAGTTGGCATTACGGTATTCCGCAATATCGAATACCAATTCTTCAACACGCCCATGGCCGCCAATCTGATTGTGATGCTGCCTACTTTGCTTCTGCTGATCTTGGGCCAACGCCAATTGGTGCGCGGGCTGACAGCCGGGGCAGTTAAAGGATGACAACCAAACCACTAACTTGAGGAGAGTAAACCAAATGAAAAACAAAATGACAGTTATTTCACGACGCAATATGTTGAAGGGGCTCGGCTTGGGCGTAACCGCCACACTGGCGGCATGCGCAGCACCAGTCGCAGCACCCAAGGCTGCTGAACCGACTGCTGCCGTCCCGGCAGCAGGTGCTACTGCCGCCGTTCCTACCCCAATTCCGGCCCCCACCATCACACCCGTGCCATTGGTCCCACAGCCGGACGGCTCGATCAAGCTGAGCTTTTGGTACGGATTGGGTGGCAACCTTGGCAATGTGGTGCGCCAAGTGGTCAACAAATATAACCAGAGCCAGAGCAAGTTCTATGTCGATGCGGTGTTTCAGTCCAGCTATGAAGACACCATCAACAAAATCAATACCTCGTTGGCAGGCGGCGAGTTGCCCAACGTGGTTCAGGTGTTCGATGCTGGCACCCAGCGCATGATCGACAGCAAGCGCATCCGCCCAGTCGATGATCTCCTCAAGGCGGATGGCATGGAGAAAATTATGGACGACATCGAGCCAGCCGTGCGCAGCTATTACAGTGTGAATAACAAGATGTATTCGATGCCCTTCAACAGCTCCACTGCCATGACCTACCTCAATAAAGGCGCTCTGAAGGAAGCCGGGTTGGACACTGAGAAGAAGATCTACACCTACAGCGAACTGTTCGACGCCGCCAAGAAGATGACCAAGAAGAGTGGCGACAAAGTTGAGCGCATGGGTCTAGCATTCAATAATACTGGCTCATGGTTCTTCGAACAGCAACATGCCGTTCACGAAGCCTTGATGGCAGAGCCAGGGAATGGACGCCAAGAGCGCGCCACCAAATATGTTTGGAATGATGAAACCGGCGTGAAGTGGGCTGAGTTTCTCAAGTCCTTTGCCGATGCCGGGACTGGAACTTACTTCTCCAGCGGCAATCCAGAGGCGGCATTCGTCTCCGGGCAAGTCGCCATTCACTTCGCCAGTATTGCTTCACTGCGGGGCATTGTGGCTTCAGCCGAGAAGAACAACGTCGAAGTTGCGGTCGCCTTTATGCCGCGTCGCGATGGGGCCAAAGTGGGTCGCACCATCATTGGTGGCGCATCGGTCTGGTTGACGGATACGGGCACGCCTGAGCAGCAAGCGGGCGCATGGGACTTTGTGAAGTTTGCTACCAATACCGAGACACAGGGATTCTGGTCGGCCAACACTGGCTATTACCCCATTCGCCAATCCTCGTATGAAACACCCGATATGAAAGAAGCGTTGACCAAGTACCCACAGTTTAATGTCGCGATCGACCAGATTCGCTCCGCGCCCAGTAATGCGTTTAACTCCGGTGTGATCTCAGGGACGTTTGTGCCGATGCGCCAGGAAGTGCAGAAGGCGATGGATTTGTTCTGGACCGGTAAGACTGCTTCAGCCAAAGAAGCGCTGGACGCCGGTGTGGCCAAGGCAAACGAGCAGCTTGAGGAGTACAACTCGACCGTAAAAGCGTAAGACGAACAGACAACGGTGGTCGGTGGTCAATGATTGCCTGACAACTCAAGGGTCGATGCAATTTTGGACCGTCGTCCACCGTCCATAGTCCTGATCCTCACACTTTTCCTTCTTCCTTCTATTTCAATTATGAGTAACTCCCTCCCCACCCTCGGCGCAGCCATGCCGATCGATCAACTCGAAACGCACATCGATTGGCTCAAATCACAGCAGCGGGACCTGGAGATTCAGGACCCTTTTCGCCCGGATGTGTTGGATGGCAACTGGAAGCCACTGGCACAGCGTGCCAAACAACTGTTAAGCGGTTACACCGGGCGCATGGGCATCCACGGGCCATTCGATGGGCTGGCCCTCATGTCCATCGACCCAAAAGTTTCGCAAGTAGCAGCCTCACGTCTGTTGCAAGCGCTGGACTTTGCTGAAGAGATCGGCGCGACCCATATGGTTGTCCATAGCCCGTTCATGGCCTTTGGACATGCCTTTGTGCCAACGTCACCGTATTACGAGCGCAGCAAGATGATCGAGCGCGTCCACAAAACGTTCGAGAACGTTTTGCCACGCGCCGAGCAGATCAAATGCACCCTGGTCATTGAGAACATCCAGGACATGCACCCCACGCCATGGTTAGAACTCATTCGTTCGTTTAAATCTGAATATGTCCGCGCCAGCATCGATGTCGGGCATGCCTTTCTGATGCATCGCATAGGTGGCGCATCGCCAGATGCCTTTGTGCGCGAGGCGGGTGAGTTGTTGGCACATGTTCATCTGCAAGACACGGATGGCCTAAGCGACCGTCATTGGTGCCCAGGCAACGGGAACCTGAATTGGTATGCACTCTTCTCCGCCTTGCATGCGCTACCGCAGCGACCGCGCCTCATCTTAGAACTGCATGACTACGCCGAGATTGGGAGCGGCGCACAATACCTGGCCGAACGCAAGCTAGCGCAATAAGCTGAAACACATTAAATCCAGATCATTGTCGGACTACCTTGGGTTAATCCGCCGTTAGCGCCGGCTAAATGAGCGTGCGCTAAGGTTAGTGTGATGAACACGTCACCGTGGGCAAAAGCCGACTTGCACATCCACACCAATTACAGCGATGGCACCGCCACCGTGGCAGAGACACTAACTCACGCCGTCGAGCACACCGACCTGCGAGTCATTGCGATCACTGACCACGATTGCATCGATGGCGCACTTGAAGCATGTCGAATCGCACCGCGCTATGGCATTGACGTAATACCGGGTATTGAGGTGAGTACCGCAAACGGGCATCTTCTGGCACTGTTTGTCCACAAGCCTATCCCTGCGCACCGGCCTGTGAAAGAGACGATTGATCTCATTCATGAGAGGGGGGGGTTGGCCGTGGCCCCGCATCCTTTTGATCGTCTGGTACCCTCGCTGGGTAACGCAGGATCCATGTTCGAGTGCTGGGATTTCGATGCACTGGAAGTATTTAACGCCGGGGTCTACTGGACACAGCGCGGTGCTAATAATCGCGCCCAGGACTATGCCGGAAGTCGGCAACTGCCGATGCTCGGCAACAGTGATTCACACAGCCTTTCAACCATCGGCCAGGGTTATACCCGGTTTGAAGGTCGTAGCGCGAACGATGTCTATCGTGCTATTAAAAATGGCAAGGTGACTTGGGGTGGCCAATACTGGCGGGCGCAGCAACATGCGGGAGCCATCTGGCGCAGCATTCGCCAGCGTGGTTTATTTCGATTGCTGTATTGGGCCGCAGTGACCTCACGCATACCGACCCACGCCGGCTGACAATGTCGGTTAGGCTAAATCTAAGTCTTAATCTCGATAAGATGGTGTTAGAAGGTGATCGAAGTTTTTGCTTTCCTGCTGTTGCTCAGTGCGATAGCATTAATCGTAATGTATCGGTCGGAGAAATCACAACAGCCACATCCGCATCGTGACGCCTCAGAAGGAACAACGCGCATTGATGGCCCGTTCTAATGTCTGAGTTAATCGTCTATGCCTGCCCAACTGGCGATTTGGCGAGCCAATTGGAGGCTTACTTTCTGTCTACCCAACGGCAAGTCGGCCCAAATGCCGCGCACGACTACATGCCGCATTGCACACTCACGGGCTTCTTTCATGACGAAAGCGAGTAGTGAAAACAATGTCTGGCAGCTTCATCTTCAACTGCCTTTGTAAGCCTAAGAGCCTATCTCTAAACCGTTCACGTCCGCATCCTTCGACTTCGCTCAGGATGCTTACACATCAGTTTAGAGATAGGTTCTAAGTAAAACGGCTCGTTACATGTCGTCCGGCGCCATACCCGCTGCGTTTAACGAGCGCCAATATTGGGACATGGAATCGTCGCGAATTAATGAATGAAATGAATGAATGGGAGCCGGTTGCAGCGCTACACTTGCATCTAACTTCACTGCGTACCTCCGTAAATGCTTGGGGCCTGGCTGCGTTTTGACATGCACCAAACCTTCATTATGAAGCTCACGCAAACAGCGGCGGATTGCTGTTGGTGGCAATCCAAACGCAGCAACCAAATCTTGAAATGTTCGTGGACCTTTCGACAACCAACGTAAGATAACAGCTTTGAGCGGCGATACTGAGCCTGTCGCACGAACGGTCATATTGTCTGACCAGGTCGTCATAAAAAGCATCTCCAACTTATATTTAAGTTACGCACAGACCAAAGAGCAACCAAGTGGGGGGCAACTTGACTCGATAATCCATGAGAATATATGACTATCGGGTCGTTGTCAAGATGCATCTCGAATTATATTGCTGAAGTTGCTGAAGTTGCTGAAGTTTTGGATGAATATAGCAATTGTGCAGATGCTTTAGTTTGAAAACACTTTCTAAGCCTCCATAGCAAAGACACGCTCATACGCGACTAGCGCCACGCCACCCAAGCGCTCGGCCATTTGTCGGTAAGCCAACCGGCGGTAATCCCACTTGTGCACGCGCGGGGCTTGCTCCAACCAATCGCATAGATGGACGCGCATGAGATCTTCGAACTCGGCTTGGGATAGCACAAATTCAGCCTGAGTGACTCGGTCTCGAATGGTGTATGACTCGGCGGGTTGACTGATCTGGGCATCAAATGTGTCGCGATTCATAAAGCAGTTGGCAAAGGCGATCCGCTCAGCATAGTTGCCGATGAGTGATTGCAATTCGGCTTGGCGATCCAACGGCAATGTAAAGTCTTGAAAACCCTGTGTGCCATAGATGGAATGAAACAACCCGGCCCGGCACAACTCCTCGTTGCAATTCCACGCCTTTAGATCCTGATAGACACTGATGGCGTGCGCCAGATAGTTCGTATTGGTGTGCGCAACATTGGCTGCGCCTAAAGCAATAATATATTGGGTCAACTCTTTGAATGTGGGTGGCATTAATTTTCTCCTCGTTTGCTTGTATTTACCCAATGATACAAACATATTCCTCGCGATCTAGGCGGACAAGGACACCATAGCCATACCTCCTCGCCAGCTTGAGGACCCACCTGGATCGATCGGAACGTTTGGAGCATTCCGGTCGATCCAGGTGAGCTGAGCAGTTGAAAACCAGCGTCTATGCTTGCATCACCTGCGGTGCCGGGCTGACCGCAGCGCGATGCGATCGTCGATGGATGCGCGCCTTCTGCGCACGCACGTATTCCGGCGATTTACTCCCATAACTGGCGCGCATGCCCTGATGCACCCGAGTGTTGCCTTTGCTAAGTTTCTTGTCCGAATCCGTCAGCCGCATCCGCACATCTTCAATTTGGGCCAACAACGAGGTATACATGTCCAGCCAATGGCGACAGTCGCTGGTCTGCTGGGCAAACGATCCAGGGGTCAGGTCGCCAAAGCGCAACCCGCTGTCCACCTCATTCCACACAGTGAGAAGTTCTTGCGATTCTTGGAGGGTTTTGATGCTTTTTATTTTCATGCTTATTGTTATCACTCAGGCTGACAGAGCGAATTCCTAAATGGCCTACGAGATCGCCCCCCGAAGGGACTTCGCGCATAACGCTTTGCGTGCGCTCCGCTCAGGCCTCAAGGGCCCCCCTTTGGGGGGTG
>JANMVQ010000149.1:0-6118 GCA_031392845.1 Chloroflexota bacterium | reverse complement strand
GTTCATTGCGTTAAGTCTAATGAACCATACTGGCTTGAATCTGAATTGCATAAGTTATTCGCCGGTAAATCACTCATTGGCGAGTGGTTCAATCTGGATTGCGTCGAAGTCACTCAGGCAATTCTAGAGATGGATACTCATGGCGAGGCGGTTTCGAGCCTTGCTGTAATTGATTACAAGAGCCGTATAAAGCCAAAGTCCATAGGGCGTGGCTTTGCTATTGATCTTCCGTGGTGGCTGAAAGAGCGAAACGTGAAATGGGAACGGGCTGGCAGCGGTTGGGCAAAATGGCGTATCACTTATACAGATGGGGGCAAGCGTCAAAAGCGAAACTACATCGGGTGGGTTGGGGGAGCAATGCTGGCTCAGGTTGAGGGAGCCCTACGCCAGACTAAGCGCCAGAAGGCAGCGACGGTGGCATGACCAATCAACGCAAAATCAACGCCGCGCAAACGCCGCTCATTGGCCGAATGCCATACACCAACACCAATTGGCGCAAATGCGTGATTTGGACGCGAAACGAGCGCGGGGTGGTTGAGGTGCAGGCGGATGTAATCGGGGCCTGTGGCGTGCATCCTGTGACGTGTGGGAGCACAACCCGTTACCAACTGTGGCACGTTAGCCACGTCCCAACGGGGCGCGCAATTTTGGCGCGAGCGTGCGAATGTGATGCGCGAGTGGTGGCCGAGGCGCTGGCAGACATTCCGGGGATTAACAGCGCGAGCCTGGGGCGGGTGAGGGCGCTTGTGGCGGACGTAATCGGCGCTTAGCGATTTGATACAATACGCGCAACTAATAGCGAAACGAGATTCTTCATCTTCTCCTGTAGCCGCCGCGGTTCCACCCGAATCCGGCGGCGTTTTTTTGCCTAAAACGCAAAAAAGCCGAGTGTTAATCCGGCTTGATAGACAGGTTGTATACTGCTAAAAAGCGTAGGTGAAAGCTGCCCTTATGGTGGTTGCCAGAAATGGATAGCCTATACCGACACATCGAAAGGTGTGTCGGTTTTTTTATTGTCCCATCTCGATAACGAAACCGCTTTTTACACATTCAGACAATGCCGCTTGCATACCAGCGCGCCCTAATGTTGCCCCACGCACAAGCCCGCAAACAGCATCAGCAAGTCGTATGAGCGGCTCCTTTTCATCATTCACGCCGCTGGCCTTCCATGCGGGCGCGCCTTGTTTGCGTAGTAAAGAAAGTAATACGTATTCTTTTGTTCGTGGTAACGCATCAAACTTTATATAAGCACGCTTGCCAGATACCCCATGCATTCGCAATGCAGACGCAATAGTGCTGGCAGTGTTTACAAAATAGTCTCTTACGGTTCTATGTGTCTCGACATAAACCACAGCCTGAGCCTTTAATTGTTTCGCTTGCTGAAGGTAGTTTATGCCTATGCGCTCCGGTGTCTTATGCCATTTGCGTTGCTTGCCAGTAGCTTTTTCTATTCGTTCAAGACTTGCGCCCAGTGCGTCCGGGTCGGACAAAGCAATAACCACAGACACAATAAATAGCTGCCCTTCGGTATCTTGTCCCGATTCGTCAACGTACACGTAGAGAATTGTTTGCATGGGTGGGTTTACTCGCTCGGCTTCAATGTCGCCATAAGCATCAAAAGCGCATTGGTGCGCTCATCGTCGCCCGTGCTTGGGTATCTCATCAGGTAATCGTTGTAAGCGTTTAGCATGGCTTGTGCCAAGTCCGGCGCACTACCCACGCCATCCTTGCCAAGTCGCCAACGCCGAACCATTGCCACGGCTTCGCGGGTGGTGGGCTTTAGCTCGCACAATTGCCGCGCTATTGCAATTAGGCTTTCGTCGTCGTCAATGCGGCCCAACTCGGACAAGATGCCTTGTTTTATCTTCACACTGCCACGCTGAAAACCTTCTTTATCAAACAGCCAAGTTAACCCCTCGGCATTATTACCCATTACGCTCAACGCTCGTTGCCGGTGCAAAATGTTTAGGCGGTTGCGCCGTGTCTTGGAATCGGTAAACAATCCAATTGCGTCGCTTATAGCCTCAATGTCAGCCGAAAACTTACGCGGTCGTCCAGGTTTGCGATTTTGAGAAATGTTTTCCGTAATTGTCATGGTGTGTATCATCTGCCCACGCTTGCCACACATTGCCTTGTGTGGTCGGGGTGGGGTGGGTATAGCTTTATAGCTCTATCCCAGCGTCACTTAATGCAAGATAGGTTTCAAAGTCTATTAACTCCGGCCAATCTTCGACATTCCCCGCGCTTAGTTCGCTTGCAGCCATTGCCATCTCCGCCGCCGTATCGCCTTGGTGGTCACGCGCTCGCATGGATAAAAGCTCCCCGGCCCGCCATTGGGTCAAACCTTGGCGCAAGTGTTGCGGGTCAATGTCGCCTATATCGCCGCATTCATCGGCCAACACAATACAAACAGACCCGGCCCGATATGGCGCTCCGGTCAATACATCGTTAAACGTAGCAAGTATGTTGTTTTGTCGTAGCTCAATCCTTAGTTTCATGGTTATCATCTGCCTTATGCGCTCGCCCCATTGCCTTGGGGTGAGCTGCTAGGGTCGCGCTCGCTTGCCTGCGGTCGCGGCCCGCTTTATTTGCCCTCACCAAACACGGCCCGCACAGCTTTCAGTGCATCGGCCCCGCTCGTTTGGATGTAGGTGTCTATCGTGGTGCTAGTCGGCTTGTGCCCGGTCTGTGCTGCTATTTGGTGCTTCATCATGCCCGCTCGCGCCGCTGTGGTGATAAAGCCACGCCGTAATGAATGCCCGCTGAATTGGTGCGAATCCAGCCCGACCAATGTGCAAGCGTCCTTGATGATTCGCGCAACCATGCCAGGGGTAATTGGCGCATCCTTGCCAATGTTGCCCCATCGGTCAATCTTGCGAAACACATAGCCCGAACGAATGCCCGCCGCGTTAATCCACGCCCTAAGCGCCCGCACTGGACACAATGCCGGGTCAGTCATCAGCGCGAAATGTTTAACCATGCCCGCGCCCTCTTGGTCTGTCTTGCTCTTGGATAGCAGTATCGTCATACCCTCAGCCGTAAACGTGACATCATCCAACGCCACGCTTACCAACTCAGACCGACGAAACGCGCCCGCGAATCCAACCAACAATAGCGCCCGGTTACGGGTCGCCTCTAACGCTTTGGGGTGGGTGGGGTCAGTGCTGTATGCGCTTACGAGTTGCGTCACCTCAGCCAGCGCCGCCGCCGCTTTCGGTGTCCGCCCGGTCTGCTTGGTGCCACGGTCGGCCAACTTGCGCCGGATGCCCTTCAATTGGATTTTCATCCATTCATCTTGGGTTGGGTCGGACAGTTGCGCGGCTTTGTGGTTGTAGCTGATAGCGGCCCGGTGTAGTTCTAGGGTGGATACTTTCGCCGGTTTCATCGTTTGCCCGCTGCGGCCTTTGCGGATATCCGGTCGGCCATAGTTAGCCAGCCATTCAAGATAAGCCGCTACAGTCTCACGGCTTGCAGGCAAAGCACAAAGCCCGCGCCCCTCACAGAATGCCGCAAACGCCCGCCATGCGCTTGAATACATGCGGGTCGTGTTGGCTGATTTGGCGCTTTCCAGTGATTCGCGTATATCGGCCCGTAGGTCTGCGGTCGCCAGGTGTTGTGGGGTATGGGTGGTTAGCTCTTGGGTCATGGATTCTTGCCTCAAAATGCCGTATAGACAGTTAGGGGCGCGCCAGGTGTTAGCCAGCGCGCCCAATCTACTTACATCCGGGTCACGATTGCGTCAGCCATCAGGTCATCAACTTGTGCATAGTGCCGGGTTGCATCGGCTGCGCTCGCGGCCCGCCGTGCCATCGCTGCCTTGTGCGCTACGTTGTTGCGTTTGTTGCGTTTAGCTTCGATGCGCTTAGCCTTGCGTGCCTGATAGCGCTGCGCTAGGGTCAGAGTGTCGGGGTTTGTCGTCTTAACGGTCGGATTGTTTTGAGTGTTCATAAGTGTTGCCTCACTTTCAAACGTTGCCGGGTCGCCTTGCCTTGCTAACCGTCAACTTCTGATAATTATACTTATCATCACTCAGTAGTCAATCCTTTTATGTCATTACATTCCGACAATTTCCGTATAGCGCCAACGCCGGTACTGCAGCCCGCCAAAAGTGAGGTTTTGTTAGGTTTTATTAGGTTGGCCAATCGTGCCGGAAGTGTTCGCTGTTCCATCGCTGCTATCAGCGAACGTTAGGCAGAGATGCACTGAGGGTTGACGCGCCACAATACTCTACAGTTGGGGGTGCCGATATTTGTTGCCCGCACAATGCACCAAACGGCCCGCCACGGGCACGCTGTGCGGGTTGACGCGCCCATTTTTAGGTGTTGCGTTTGTCGCGTAGAACTCAGCGCCGGCTCACCTTCAACCAGTGCCCAATCAACCCTGCACAGGATGCCCGTAGCGTGCCGTTTGACGCATCGTATGGGCCAACACACCTGCAACCGTTGTCTAGACGCGCTGTAGTCGATTCTGAGCGGTATGGGCCACCGAGAGCCACCGGCGCGCAGGGGTGCAACATCGTGGCAGATCGCGCCGAACGCCGCCGCGTCTTAGCCACCTATACGCACAGCGTGGCCGTAGCGGGCCGTTTGGGCCACTGAGCGGGCAAAACATACCGGCGACCGTGGCCTAGTGGCGCTGTGGGGGCACGCTGTAGCGGTTTATGGCGAAGCTTGGCGACAGAAACCGGGGCCGCGAGACTTCCAAGCACCCCCGGCGAGACTTCCGGGCTTACGAGCCGGGGCAAGGGCGTGGCGCGGGGCGCGGGTGGAAGTGGATCGTGACCTGGAAGACGCAAAACAGCCGACTTGCACGGTCGATGAATTTGAGATGTATGCGTGGCCGAAAGACGCATCGGGCAAGCCGAATAAGGAAACGCCTGTGGATATGTTTAACCACAGCATGGACTGCCTCCGCTACCTCTGCCTGGGGCTGGCAAACGTGAGCAAGGGGATATACATGTGAGCGCACGACCCGTATTATCTAGATGGTTTATTACTCCGACTCAGCAGACCAACAAAGCGATCATGCAGGCTGTAATGCCAGGGTTCAGGGACGGCCAGAAACATGAGCACTGAACCGATCAGGCCGATATTCCCCTGGAAAGAATGCAATTCAATAATACGTTCAAACCCGTTATATGCCCAGAAGTTGTGAATCAGAAGCGTCACTGGAATGAGAAATATAAGAGACGCATAGACACCCAGTCGTGGATGGATTGCCGTAATAAAGCTCAATCCGGCCAAGATTAGGACAATCTGAGCCAGTATTACCAACACTGAGAGAGTTCCCGTAAGGCCTTTGGAGGCAGCATATCCCAGCGTGGCGCCCAAATCGAGCAAGTTACTTACGCCTGCGTAAATGAACATTCCACCGATCAACAGTCTTCCTAAAAAGAACAACTTTGGGTTAATTGACTCAGCATTCATGGCTATGCCTCCGTATAGATAGTTATGAGCGAATTGATAATCACTAACACGAAAAGTATGGCGCAGCGATGCATCCTTGGCAAGTGCAACTGCGGAGACATCAAACTACTCTCCAAAAATTGCCACAGTAGAGCGTGAACCTATCATCGCGCATTGCAGCGCGGGCGAGTTCGATATATTCCTTCGGCGTATACCATTCGTTTTCTCCGGTGAACTGCGTTCGGTAATGATCTTTCTTCGGCAATAAATCTGGGTTTAGATCAATTGGCGATTTAATGCCGTGGGCCGCTGCGACGCAGTAAGGGCAACCGTTGAATTTCTCGCCGTCATACATCTTTGCGCATGACTGGCATGTTTTTAACCCGTTGTTTTTATGGACTTGCGCCAATCCCAAAACTGCTGATGTAGTAATCTCAACATCTTCATCAGCATTTTTAACGTCCTCGATATATTGCTCAAATACTTCCTCCGGCAAAGACGCGACAGCTTGAAAGCGCGATGATTGCATCTTGGTTAAGCCAATTTCTTCTAGGGTTGCCGTGGTAACAGGCTGTGACTGCGGGAAAATATCGCCGCGCTTTAATTGCCCTTCGTTCTTTGGCATCACCTTCAGCAACTCGCCCGCCTTGCGCTCTGCTCGAATCTTGATTTCAGCGACAGCGTTTTGCATGTCCAGCGATTCACCGGCCTGT
>JANMVQ010000067.1:0-6055 GCA_031392845.1 Chloroflexota bacterium | reverse complement strand
ACCACCAGCACCCGTTGCATAATCTTTGATAAACGCGGGCAAATCATCGCAAAAGATCAAAAAGAGCACCAACAGATTTTCTCGAAGCCAGGTTGGGTGGAACATGATCCATTGGAGATCTGGGGCAAGACACAGGGTGTGATTGCCAGCGCATTAGCCAACGGCGGGTTGGCGCCCGGAGATATCGCCGCCATTGGTATCACCAATCAGCGCGAGACGGTGGTTGTTTGGGATAAGATCACCGGCAAACCTGTTCACAATGCGATCGTTTGGCAAGATACCCGTAGCGATGCGATCATCAAACAACTTGCCACACCCAATGCGGGTGGGCAAAATCGCTTCCGCAGCAAGACCGGGTTGCCGCTGGCGACTTATTTCTCAGGCCCAAAAATCAAGTGGCTGCTGGACAATGTGTCTGGCTTAAAAGCCCGTGCTCGCAAAGGCGATCTGCTCTTTGGCACAATCGACACTTGGCTAATCTGGAATCTAACCGGTGGCATAAAGGGTGGGCAACATGTAACGGATGTCACCAATGCTAGCCGAACACTACTGATGAATCTGAAGACGCTGGATTGGGACGATGAGATTTTGACTGCACTGAACATCCCGCGCAGTATGTTGCCAAAGATTCGGTCGTCCAGTGAAGTGTATGGCAATGCAGTTGGCGCACTGGCAGGTGTGCCAGTGGCGGGTGATCTGGGCGACCAACATGCCGCGCTGTTCGGTCAGGCTTGTTTTGATGTCGGTGATGCCAAGAATACCTACGGCACCGGTTGTTTTATGCTGCTGAACACGGGCGCCAAGCCGGTATCGTCCAAGAATGGCTTGCTCACGACCCTGGGCTACAAATTGGGCAATGAGCCAGTTGTCTATGCACTAGAGGGATCAATTGCGATTGCCGGCGCTTTGGTGCAATGGCTGCGCGATAACCTGGGCTTGATCGAGAAGAGCAGCGATGTAGAAATATTAGCGAATAGTGTGACTGATAACGGTGGCATTTACTTCGTGCCGGCCTTTAGCGGGCTGTATGCGCCCTATTGGAAGGACAATGCTCGTGGGGCTATCGTGGGTATGACTCGTTACGCGAATAAAGGGCATATTGCTCGTGCCGCACTTGAGGCAACGGCATATCAAACCCGCGAAGTGCTGGAGGCAATGAACGCCGATAGCGGGGTCAAACTCAAAACGCTGCGTGTGGATGGCGGTATGACCCACAATGAGCAATTGATGCAGTTCCAAAGCGATATATTGGGTGTACCGGTGATTCGGCCAAAGGTCAGTGAGACCAGCGCGTTGGGGGCAGCCTATGCTGCCGGGTTGGCGGTGGGCTACTGGAAGAATCTAAAAGAGTTGCGTAGCAACTGGGCCCAAGACAAAGCCTGGAAACCAAACATGAAACCCACGGAACGCGATCGTTTGTTCGCTGGTTGGAAGAAAGCGGTAACGCGGACGTTTGATTGGGCGTAATATCTTTTGGACAACCCAGTTAGGTGTGCTAACTCTCAGGGTAGTGTCCGCGGTCGATTGTGCCAGACAGAAAAGTAAGCAGTGATGCTCTCCACAATCGATGGTTCACGCACAGGTTGCATCGCCATTTCGGCAGCCACTGCTTCATCCGACTTGACCAGCACTTCAGTGACCAAGGTGGTGCCGCCATTCCGACCCAGCATACCGTTGGGCCGCGGTACATCGTTGGGGCAGGGGGCATCGGGGGTGAAGCTAGCAGCGAATTGACCAGCGGAGGGCTTGGCAGAAGTGTGGTTGCCGCATACGATGCCTTGAACGGGCCGCTGGAACTTCACTCCACCCACGGCATTGTCGATCATCTCGTTGTAATACACGTTGTTGTCCACGCCATCTGCATCAGTATCGCCGCCCAATCGAATGCCTGCACCTAAATTACTGACGATGCGATTGAAACGAAAGGTGTTGTTGTTGCCACGCACGTTAAATCCGCCGGAGGCTGCATCTTGCTGTTTGGTGCAGTCGTTGTACTCGACGATATTTTGGCTGGAGCCTTCCTTAATATCAACACATTCATTGCCATTAGACACAAACGTATTGTGGTGGACCCAGTTCTGATTTGATTGATCCATGCCGGGGGTTGGGTTGTGCGATAGTTGCTCGGGTGCGGTGCCGATATAAATGTTTTCGCCATTTTTTTTGCCGCTTACAAAACGAAAGTGTAGTTGCCCACAGTTGTTGAAATTGGAATAGGCCACTTCATTTAGGGTAGCGAAATATTTCAGGCGTAGGCATTCATCCCCAGCGTTTTGCAATGTCATCGAAAGCACCCGCAAGCCAGTGATGCCATCCAGCGGGCGCGGGCTGTGCGCGTAGATCAGCTTACGACGATAGGAGCCAGGTTGATCGACTGCTCTGGATTCCCATAAACCATCGATCGTAAAACCCTGTAGCTCGATGTAATCATGTTGTATTTCTATGACGTAGATTGCCCCGTTGCCGTTGATCACGGCAGCGGGTTCGCCTACTATTCGGATCGGCTGGCTGGGAGTGCCATCGCGCACAGTGATGACGTCTTGGTCGTAGCGCCCGTCTGCCAGATGAACCGTTGTGCCAGGCAAGGCCGTGCGCAGCGCACATTGAATTGAACGCCAGGGACGCGCCACGCTGCCATCGCCGGTGATATCGTCGCCGCTGGGGCTGACATACAGGTGCGGATAGAACGTCAAAGATGCACTGTCGGACGTTTCATAGAGAGCCCCCTCTGCTGCCACAAATGGCGCGGGTGTGGCAGACAGAGTGGATTGCGAGGGAACGTCAATAAGTGGCCCTTCAAAGGGCCATATCCACTTAATCAGTATGGCCATAGTGATACACACAAACATGGCCAGGGTTTGAACCAGACGAATGGGCACAGCCCGCTAATCATGCTGTTTATACCTGTTGGAATAAATCAGCCAAAAGCTGTAACCTAAGTAGTATTTAAGTATGCTGGTTGCAAAATGCAACTATGGCGAAACAGGTCAAAGTATTCGCAGAATGACAAATGAAGATTAAGTCGCACCCAGCTTGATGGCTTCGAAGGCCTTGAGGCGACGCAATAGCAACATCATGATGGTCAGCGCGATAAACAGTGCGATGGCTAATGCTCCATAAATAAGGGCCAGATTTTCCCAGGCAATGCGCACGATAAACGGCGGGACATTGGCGGCCATCGAGCCACCCACTTGCATAAATGGAATAAACAAGCGGCTGACCAAATAGCCCAACCCGCTGCCTGCCAGCGCACCCAAACCAATCAAAATAACCTGTTCTAACACGATAAAGGTGCCCATCTGCCCTGCCGACAACCCGACCGTTCGTAACATGCCCAGCTGAATTGCCCGAGCCCGGAACGAGATCAGCGCCGATAGCACAAAGCCAATAATCGTGAGCAACGATGCTGAGATAAACCCAGCCGAGAGCAACCCAAACACCCCTTGTCGCTCAGGTCGCGCTTGCTGTTCCTTGATGATAGCGCGCGAATCGTAGCCCGCCAGTACCAGAAATCCTAGACTTCCTGCCCGATCCACGATTTTGTCCAGGCCGGATTCCGGGTTCTTGGTATCGGTGGACAACAACACGTCGTAAGGCAAGGGTGTTCCGGCGTTCTCGAAAAAATAATCCAGGTTGCCGACAAAGTAAGTGGGTGGCTCATCGCCATTGTTATTGAGCGAGACCTCGCTGGGAAAGAGGCGATATGTGCCTGCAATCGTGAACGAAATCACCGGTGCATTTGTGCTGATCGTTGAGATGGACATCGCCAACGGCTCGCCGATCCGCAACCGGGTTTTGGCCAAAAACTCTTCGCTCACCAAAACCGCAGAAGAGTCGCTGGCCAGAATATTCATCAAATCGCCCAAAGTTTGCTGAGCGAAGTCCAATCGAAAGTAGGCTGATTGGGGAAAGTCGGCGCGATCGACGCCAATAAATTGGGCATTGGCTGGCGCATTGGTGATTTTGAGGGTGGCACGGTAAGTGCCGACGCGTGAAGCCGCCTTCACCCCTGGAATACGCAAGTGCTCCTGAACGGGCACAAAGGTGTAGTAGACCGGCTCTTCTTCCTCTGCAGCCGCGCCGCCACCCCCCTGGGTAGCGGGGTTTGGGCTGGCGGCGGGCGCACCAAAGCCACCTGCCGACTTCTGATTGCTGTCGCCTGTTTCGATCATGCGCACATCAGCGCCGTTTCTAAAATAGGTCGAATCAACCAGATGCCGATCCAGCGTGTTGGCGATTGACGAGCTGAATACGGCCAAACCCATCGTAAAAATCAGCAACAACAACGGGCCGACATAATTGACCGGTGCACGGGCCAAATTGCGCAACGCCAACAGAATCGATGTGTTCACTGGCAAGCGTCCTGCCAGCCAAGCCAGGCCACGCATCACCAATGGAAAGAAGCGCACCAGCAAGAGCGCGCTGGCTCCTAGCATGAGTACCGGTGCCAAAAAGCGCACTGGGTCCGAAAATGGATCAGCGGTGCGCACATCAGCGCCACCCGCCAACAATCCGCCGCCATTGCGCATCTGGGTATACAGATAGACGGAAGGAATCAGCAGTAACACATCCAGATACAAGCGTTGCCAAAAGGGTGGGCGGATGTTGCGACCCAGTGTGGTGCGATACGATACGATATTGCGCCGTGACGCCATAATGGCGGGAATCAGCGACGCAAAAATAGATACGACAGCGGCGCCCACCGCAAACCGGATGGCCTGATTGCCCAACCGGACCGGCAGCGGCACCTCGCCACTAAAGGTGAGAAAGGTGGTCATCTGGGTCATAATGGAGGCTAGCCCCCATCCACCCGCCAGTCCCAGCGCTAACGCCACAATACCGATTAGCACTCCCGCGATTACATAGAGCAGCGCAATAACCCCAGACGACGCACCCCGGCTGCGCAGCACGGAGATTTCGCCTTCCTGCTGCCGCACTACCATGCCTGCTACCAGCACCACGAAATACAGCACTACTGCCAACATCGGCACGCTAAAGATTACTAGCAACAAAGTCAGCTCATTGGTGGCGGTCACAAAGCGACCTAGCGCCTGTTCTGGGGAGATGCGCACACTCAAACCTTGGCGGGTTGAGTTCAACTCGGCGCGCATGCGGGCCATGCGTCCTAGCAGAAACGGCACTTGATCTGGATCTAAGCTGCGGCCATCCACATCGAAATACCACAGACTCAGTTCAGTATCCACTGGCATTAACGGGGCGACCTGTTTGGCGTAAATCTCTTGATTAACGATTAAATTGTCGTTGAAGGCATCTGGGCGATAGAACCAATAGGTGTCGTCGGCATTTTTTTCGATCCAAATGCCAGTGACGCGAATCTTCATCTGTAAGGGTGCCGCACCGCGTTTGGGTGCGCCGTACAAAATGTAATCCTCGCCAGTCTGTAAACCGACTTGGTTGGCCAGTTCGCTGTAGACCAAGGCTTCAATCACCCCGTCGTCGCGCACTTTGGGGAGTTCACCAAAGACCTGGATGTGGCTGTTCATGTCGCTGATGTAACCGAGGTTCAGCCACTCTAACTGCCGGTTGGAATCCTTGTATTCGGCGCTGTTGACCGCTGGGAACAAGCGAAATTTGGTTGTGTGCACATAGCGCACGGTTTGCGAGATGGGCATTTGCAGAACATCATTGATGCGCTGGGTGACAAATGCATCGTCTTTGAGATAGTCCTCGTATTCGATCTGGCCATTAATAGACCCGAAATACGCCATCAGAAACGCAAACGGTGGGCGTTTGGTGTTGTCGGCATTGGCATCGATGCGCGTTTGCAAGACGCGCAATTGAACTGCATCGCTAAATGCAGGGATTGCCGAAGTCAGCATGACCGCGACCGCCACGCCAAAAGCGAGGCTAACCATCAAGCCGAACTGATTAAACAGACGTTGGATTGCGAGCCGGAAGACACCGAGACGAAACATGTTTCTTGGTTAGTTATTGAGATGCGAAATTCGTTGTAGAGACGCGAACTTCGTTGTGGAGATGCGAAATTGGTTGTGGAGGCGCGAAATTGGTTGTAGAGACGCGAAATTTCGCGTCT
>JANMVQ010000066.1:0-28289 GCA_031392845.1 Chloroflexota bacterium | reverse complement strand
TGGCCTGATTACATAGTTCCACTCTCCATGGAACTTGTCTGGAATTAGCCGAATTTTCTATCTGTCATTGCTACAGTTACCCACATGGCGCTGCTTTACGCAGATCGATTTCAATCAGGTTATATTTGCGCGCTGCCTTATTGCCACTGCTATCGCGAGCAGTGCAATCGTCAAAGTTCCAATTGGCAACGGGCTGTGGGCTAACCGCAGCTTGTGCCATATGTGCCGATTGCATTGAAAAGATGAGTATTAGCAACAATGACAACATGAACTTAACGGTATTTGACTGAAATGATTTTTTCACTGTAGATGTCCCCCGCGAAGTATTTATTTAAAAGCAACGAAACGTTCAAAACTTATATTACAAAATTAAGCAACGCTTTGCAAGCTGTTCATTTGGGCAGGGCAAATTACTGCGTACGAAACCAGGCTTGGAACATCAACACTGACCACAAGTGATATTGCCAATTTCTTCGCCCTTGAATATGCTCAGACCACATCTTTTGAATGAGTTCGATATTTAGGTATCCATGAGCAGCTAATTGCGGTCCGGAGAGCATCTCTGTGGCCCATTCGCGCAGAGCACCGCGTAGCCATGCACCAATAGGAATCGCAAACCCCTGTTTGGGTCGCTCGATCAAGTGCTGCGGCACATGCTGATACAGAATCTTCCTCAACAACCATTTGGTCTGTCCCGCGCGAACTTTCATATCAAGCGGTAACGTTGCAACGAATTGAATCAAGCGGTGATCTAGAAACGGCACGCGTGTCTCGAGGCTGGCGGCCATGGCAGCGCGGTCAACTTTGACCAAGATATCATCAGGCAGGTACGTCTGCATGTCCAGCCACATCATCAATTCGATTGGATCCAAATGCTTATGCGCCAACGATTGACCTTGTTCAAAGATTTGTCTGGCGCTATCGCCTGCATTAACGATGGCCTCCGGCACCTGCCACAGCGACACCATATTCGCATAAAGATCGACGATGGATGCCGATTTTGCATATTCAGCCAAGCGTCCTTGATGCCGATTGTGGGCCAGCGTCTGCGCTGATGACACTCCCATCAATTTGCTATAAGAAGCCGCGCCAAGCTGTCGGAGTAACAATGGAACATGCCGTAATTGCCTCCAAGTCTTCCGTGTGGTCTGATAGCGTGTGTAGCCTGCAAAGAGTTCATCTCCCGCGTCCCCCGACAAGCTAACAGTGACATGCTGACGGGTCAACTTTGAAATGAGATAAGTCGGGATCTGAGATGAGTCGGCAAATGGCTCATCGTAAATCATGGGTAACTGTGGCACCACCGCCAACGCATCTTGCTCGGATACGTGTAGCTCGGTGTGATCAGTATGCAGATGCTGGGCGACAGCGCGAGCGTGCGGTGACTCATCAAACTCAGCTTCGCCAAAGCCCACTGTAAACGTGCGCACAGGTCGATTGGCCTGGGCCTGCATGAGCGCAACAATCAGCGATGAATCCACGCCGCCGGAGAGAAATGCCCCCAATGGCACATCAGCGATCATTTGTCCGGCTATAGATTGACGCAGCAATGCTTCTAATTGCGTTTGGGCTTCATCAACCGAGCCTTGAAACGGGTGTGCGTGTCCGTACTCCAGTGTCGATTGCAATTGCCAATACGGCTGCGGATCGGGCAACTGGCCTATGGGGGTGCTGATTGACAGTGTCAGCACCATAGCAGGTGGCAGCTTGAACACACCTTCATAGATGGAGTCGGGGGCCGGTATATAGCCATGTCGCATGAACAGCGAAAGAGCATGCTGGCTAACTGTAGGTTGCCATCCTGGCGCAGCGCGTAGGGCTTTGAGTTCCGATCCAAACACAAACGAATCCCCCGACCAGCCATAGTAAAGCGGTTTTTCACCCATCCGGTCGCGCCCTAAGGTCAATTGCCGAGATTGGCCATCCCACAGCGCAAAGGCAAACATGCCCACCGCTTGTGATAACGCTTCATGCATGCCCCAGCACTCAATCGCGTTGAGCAGAATCTCGGTGTCGGAGTGACCGCGCCATGCGATGCGGTGTTGACTGGCGATGTCCAACGCTTTGCGAATCTCCAGGTGATTGTAGATTTCACCGTTGAAGACCATAGTCCATTGCCCGCTGGCCGAGTGCATTGGTTGTTGGCCGGCTGGGGAGAGATCGACAATGGCCAGGCGACGCATCGCGAGAGCGATACCCTGTTCTGGGCTGACCCAGGCACCCCCGTTGTCCGGGCCGCGATGCAGAAGCGTGTCGTTCATGCGCGTGACTGTAGCCAGTAATTTGGCTTCATCTGACTCGCGTCGGGGTTGGAAAATACCGGTGATGCCGCACATAGAATTAATCTCGACGAATTAGGCCATCTATGACTTTGGATGTATCGCCAAATTTGAGAAAACGGCTTGGTTGAGTTTCTGCCAGCAGCGATCGGTCGAATATTCTTTGATAACTAGATCACGCCCGAGTACGCCAAACGAATTGCGCAAATTGACATCCTTGATAAGTTGAATGAGTTTGTATTCCCACTCATCAACTGAACTGGCTAGATAACCATTTACACTGTCTTGAACAATATGTAGGACTTCACCAACCGCACTTGAAATTGTTGGCTTGCTGCCTGCCATGTAAATAAGGCACTTCATCGCACATTTGCCGCGTTCCCAATCCGTATCATCGAGCGGCATAAGGCCAATATCGAAACGATTCACAATCTGGGGGATATCACTTGCCTGATAAGTTGGGATTTCTTCGATATGCAGCCGACCTTGTTTAGCTAATTCTGTCAAAGGATGGGTAAGTTGTTGGGTGCCTGCCAGCACAACAGTCAGTTTATAGCCGCGGTCTGCCAGCCGACTTAACGCCATCGATATCAACGACAGATATTTCATAGTAGATGGGCTACCGATCCAACCAAGGCGAATGTCTTGGGCAGAGATCGTGTCGTGCTTTCGGATCAGATAATCAGCCGTTGGCACACCGCTGGGGATAAGGCACGTATTCGGATTGTGTTGACGCGCGTAAGTTAAGTTGAAATGACTACCTGCGATCACGCGCCAGACGTTTTTAACGAGATAGACGGTTGATTCCGGATGCAACAAAAAAACAGCATCATCGAAATCGAACACCAGCCGGGCTTTGCGATGTGAAATTAGACGAACAAGCCAAGGTGGCAGAACAATCCATTGAATAAACAACACATCAGCTGTTTGCGCACAACTCAATATTTGCAGCCAACTCTTAAAGACATGTAAGTGGCCCTTTAGCCAATACCAGATCCGCAAGAATAGCTGTGCAAAATTTCCTGTTGCGTTCGCAGAGTTCGGTGTACGTCTTTGACTACGAAAAGTCTCTTGACTTGGGCTAAAGTAGCTGATGATCTGATGGTAAATGCCCTCCTGATCCAGAAACGGCAAATACTGTAAGACACGCACTTGTGCGCTTGGATAATTGACAATACAGGGAACAACAAAAGCTACGTACGTCATTACAACACTGGCTTCTGACGCAATTCCTTCAATTCATAAAGATCCAGAATGTTCTCAGGGCGTCGGATTGCAAAATACAAGCTGACCAACCGGTTGGCTAATGGAACGGGAATACAAATGATCATCTTTGCCAGTAGTTTATCCCATGGCGATGTCAATTGCGGTGCGACCAGATCATGGTATTGCTTCCAGCCAAAGGTGCCGCGCGCATGATGAATCATCCATATCTTTGGATTGCGCCACGCATCGGGCGGACAGAGCTTGCCTTTGACAGTCTGGGATATGGCGCTAAAGCCATGCAGTAATCTTGGCCAGCGAAAATACCAGATGTCGAATTCCCGTTTAATCCATGACGCGTTGCCATAACGGATCTGAATTAGGGGTACTGCCAAAACAATGGTGTGAGCGGGCAATGGCTTCTGAAAGATTACTCCGACATGTACAAACGCTGTGCCATAGTAGGACTCACGATCTCGCGCCATCCATAGATCGCGCCGAATAATCACGCAGCCGATAAATGACAAAAAGAAGGCAATATCTGATAGTAGTTTGCTAAGTTGGTCCGATTCATACCGTTGATCGTCAACAATCTTTAGGCGTCTTTCCTGAAGCACTCCAGCTAAATTGAAATCTCTAATTTGCGAATTGACGATGATGAGCGAAGGTTCTGACTGTATCACCTCAAGCACCTTTGTGATCGCACCTTGAATCTGAACATCATCATCTGAGAATAGCCAGCAATACTTTCCTGAAGCTTCCTGCACCGCTCGATCATAGTCCTGGTCTAGGCCACCCTTTACCGTGAGCCGTACATATTTGACTTGCGGACATTTCTTGGCCACCGCTTGCACTATTTCTGCTGTGTTGTCGGTTGAGCCACCATCCACGATGACGATTTCAACGCTAGGAATATTTTGTTGAATGATGCTATCCAGCGTCTGACCGATATAGGCGCCACGGTTCAGCGTAGCAATGCAAATAGAAAGTTCAGGTTGACTCATAGGGTCCTAAATCAAGGTAAAGTAGGGGAAAGGTACGACAAAGCGCCCTCCGCTTATCAAGTATTCATGTTCACGGGTCATGAACTCTTCCAAGAAATGCCACGGCAACACGAGAAAGTAATCTGGTCGTGTGGTGCGGGCGTCTGCTTCCGAAACAATGGGAATATGCGTGCCCACTGTATGGCGACCCCATTTATCGGCATTTCGCTCGGATGCAGCGGTAATCAGAGTGTGATCCAAACCGAAGTATTGCAATACAGTATTGCCTTTGGTCGATGCGCCGTAAACATAAATGATTTTGCCTTGACGTTTCTGTTCAGTTACAAAACCAACCACATCTGATCTGATCCTCTCCACACGCATAGCAAATTCATCATAGATAGCTTTGTCGTTAAGTCCAAGTTTGATCTCACTTTCGCGCAATGCTTGCACGCGTTCTACGGCAAACGCACGATAGGTTTCATCGCCAAATGCTTCTAGATCGGCACCGCGATTGCGAATATAAGCTCGCAAGCTGCCGCCATTGATATTGTTGAGTTCTACATCGACAACTTCAAAGCCATGTAGATTTAGCAAATACTCCAGCGACTGCAAAGAATAATATTCCAGATGTTCATGGCAAATGTTGCCGAACTCATTCGTCTTGAGCATCAGCGGCAAATAGCTCATCTGGATAATCCATAGCCCATCGAGATGCATGACCGCTTTAATGTCGGACACAAACTTGCCCGGCCGTTCCAGATCGTAGAACATAGCAATGCTAGTAACAATTTTAGGTCGCCGCTCAGCTAGATCGTTGTCGCCATGAAACAAATCAGCACTAAAGAAATCGACTTTGATCTTTTCCGCCGAGGAGCGCGAGAACTGAGCCATATTTTCAGCAGGATCACAGCCAATCCGATAGATGCCGCCAGTTCGGTAGGAGGCCAATAGTGTTCCATCATTGCATCCAATATCAAGTACTGAATCTCCCGATTGCAAATGGGTCAATGTTTCGGCCTTGTGAGCAATATCGGCTAACGCCGCACGCATTGTTTGATTTGTGCCGCTGCGATACCAATAGTTGCGATACATATTTTCAGCTGGAACAGTATGTTTGAGTTGCAATAGGCGACAACGACGACAGAGCACTAAGTGCAAGGGGGCTCGTATACCGTCACTTTCACCTGGTATTGGAAAATCTGAAACGTAGTGTTCTCCAAGATCAAGTATGGACTCGAGAGCACTATCACAAACACGGCAAGTGGATCGTACTATCATGTTTTCTCCAAATCAACTATTGTTTGATGAATTCCAGACCTATGACACCTTCGCCCGGCAATTCATGAATATGGTTATATTGACGAATGTTCTTTGCCATCAATAATGGCTCTTGTGAGAGTGCATATGTTGGGTTAACCCATCGCTCCTTAAGCAATTGTCGCAAAAACCCCGCGGTGGTTTCCCCATAGATTTCCTGATACGTCGGAATACCTAATACAGAAAAGAAAATGCGCTCCAGCATCTGATCGTCATATATCCTCTCGAAAAAGTAAAAACCGTCGTTTGTTGGCGATACCAATCCATAATGATCAAAATTGATGTAGAGCTCCTCAGACACAGCGGCACAAGGCAATGTGATAACAAGCTTTCCGCCAGGACACAGCCAGTGCCACAATTGTGCCAATTCGCGCTGCACATCTGCAATATGCTCCAGCACAGATATGCTGGTGATCACATCAAAAGATCCAGGGGCATACGCGGCCTGCGCAATGACATGCTGCGCAGTCTGGCACCGGCTTTCCAGTTGAAACGCATAAATAAATTGCTTTGTAACCTGCAAGTCTGTCTCATCTGGATTCAAAAAGACACATACAGAAGTCTTCATTTCTGAGCACACACGAAGCGGAAACATACGGGGCGAAGAGATGTCTAGATAACGCGTGACTGAATGCGATGAATGCATAGTAATGCGTCGCCATACGAACTCAAATTCGCAATAACGCGTCAGTTGCATAGGCGCAAAGAATAGTTCGCGCGCCCAACCACGAGATAAACCTCGCGGCTGAAACAGAATTTTTGCTCCCATCTGCATACACCAGCGATGAAAATCCAGACCGGGTGCATGCTGTTTTCGCGCTAGCAGCCAAAACAACGGAGAGCTCAATTCTTTGAGGCTTTTACTCAATTTGCTAGATTGGGTTGGTGCTTCTAATTCGGCCAGAGCGATGTAGGACTGTTTCATAGTTTCATCGTCAACCTAGCCTTTGTTGCATTCGATAGAACGTTCCTTGCGGATCGCGCATGGCGGTATCAATGCACGCCGTAAGCCGTGCAGCAGTAGTCGCTACTCTGACCAAAGGGTCTTGTCTAGCTGTTGACACTGGTAAATTTAGCCGACGCAAACCTTTATTAGACCGGCGCATTTGCGATTCAATGAGTTCGACTCTTCGCTTGAACACGTTAATTTCGTTGTAATCTGTAACAGCACGTCGCCACCCATTGGCCGCAATTTGCTGTCTTTCCTCATCGTGTGTCAGATAGTATCGACATAATTCAACTCCTTCTTCGATGTTGTCAAATCCCACTGCCTCCGTACCTAGTTCGAACAACTTTCCGAGATGACTTTTGTTGTCACAAATTTGCATCATTCCATTTGCGGGAGTATAGAAAGTGCGCGAATTAAGCGGGCCAGTGCTATTGTGCACATTGGGGCCAATCTTGGCTCGGCGCATGAGTCGCAATTGCTCTTCCACTGGCAAAAATCCCTTATCCCACCCTTGTCCATAGAAATGAGCCATTGGAAATGCCGCAGCCAGCTTGTCTAATCGTTGTCGGCGGCCATTCCAGGGGGCCAGTCGATCAATCATCATAAAGAGATCTATATCACGCTGTCCATGCAATACTTCATCGTAGGTCAATGTCTCGCCATAGAAGCCCGGTTCAAGGCTGAGCGTTGTCCACTCTGCAGCTTGTGCACCCCATCGACGATAGTTGTCCACTTCAGCGACATTACCCACTAGGCACAAATCATAGGCATGAACAACCGGTTTTGACAGATTATGAGAATTTTCCGGATCATCAAAACATTGAAACACGGTGAAGACTGATAACTGCTCGATAAAAGCTGGGTGCAGATTGATGCCATTCCCATTCAAGAGTACATCATAGTCTGATAGCTTAAACGCAAGATTTTCATACAACGTCAAGAGTATTTTGTCTTTCAAGCGCCATCGCCAATCCAGTTCTCGAAAAGTCATCGCTTGCGCCGGTGGATCGAGAGTCAGACAAAATGGCTCAACATCAAATCCAGCTTCCTGCAACCGGCGAACATGCGCGAGAAAAAGCTGTTTGGGATCTGCAGATCGTGTTGGGAAATAGGCAAAACCATACAAAATGCGCAAAGGACGGCTGGTCGGATTACCCTGCACGTCTCACCACCACCCGCAATGCGTCCTCAATCGGTCGCTCCGACACCAAAATCAAATACCCACCACCGCCCGCACCAGAGATTTTCCACCCCAATGTGCGGTCTCGATACGTTTCAATCAACCCCAAGATCGATGGGTTAACCATGTTTGGGAACATGGCAATCTGTGCTTCGAAAGATTCCCGAAAATGTTGGCCAAATTTCACCGCATTTTTTGCCAGCAGCGCTTCCCAACATCTTTCAGTCACCCCCGCTAACGTCTTAGCTCCTTCCGCAGAGATATGTGTGTTACTCAATACGCTATAGCCATCTTCACGCGGGCCGAGCGGTAACAAATAGAAGAGATTCTCGGCAAAGCTCAGAATATCTTCTTCATGATTAGTGTCAATCTTTTTGGGCCAATACTCACCGTTGTAATCCGCTTTGGCCAACCCAGGAAACACAATGCCTATCGAATCCTGTGAACCGGAAATTTCTTGTTTGCCCGGTGGGTTGTCATAGCAAAACAAAATCTTTGCTAGTTTTGCAGGATCGCCTAGTGGAAGCTGTGAACCCCATAAGTCAATCGCATTGCGGCGTGTGCTGGAGGCCATGCCGCTGCGCTCATTAAAATCAACGGTCGGCTCCAATGAGATGGTAATCACCGGACCAGGATAATGTTTGGATACAAAGGGTTGATCGAGCCAACCCCCAGCAATATCTATCCGGTATGGTACACGATTCATAGTGCGCAGTGAAGTCGTCGAGCGTGCAGCCAAACCCTTATGCGGTTCGCGATGCAACACCACATATTGCACGCCAGCATCCTCACAAAGTTGCCGTTTGGCCGGAATATTTCCATCCTCATTTACAACAAACACATCTGGTTTTAGTTTGTTAAATTCGTTTACGAAATCTAAAACCCCAGAGCCGGTTGAGACAAACGCCTCTTTGACACAGGCCACCGACTGCACCATAAACAATCTTTCCTGCTCAGAATTTACCGGCACATGTCCTTTCAGATCGAATACTGTTTTGTCCGACCCCAAAGCCACATATAAGTCGCCATATTTTGCCGCTTGTTGGAAAAACTCCATATGCCCGCTGTGTAGCAAGTCATAGCAGCCACTCACCATTACTTTCTTCGTCATAGTTGTGATTGATTTCCTGTTTCATGGCAACATCGCTCGTCGATGCAGCAGTCAAGACACCCGATATACCCCCACCCAAGCATCTCGCACGTGAAAGATTCGCCCGCGCACCAACCCATCTCGCAAAAGGCGCTCCACCCCTTGCGCTACCGTCAGATGCCAACGATAGTTATAAATCGTAGCTGGATTGAAATCGTGCCACATCACAAAGCTGCCGGTTTTCATAGATTTCAGTATCTTGCGCGTATCGTTGTAGACAAAATCCGCGTCATGGCATCCATCAATAAAGGCCACATCTAGGGTGCCGATATTGGGTTCCCAATGCGCAGTGTTGGCCAGAATCTGGGTGATATTTTGCACGCCCCGCTCGCGATAGAAGGAGCCGATCTTCTCGCGCTCCAACGCTATCGTCGTCAAACGTCCACCTTCGCCCGCCAGCAGTTCTTCTGGTGGGATATTGACCGTGTGCACCTGAGCCTCTGGTGCGTTGAGCGCCATTAAGGCCGTCGAGTGACCCTGGGCCGTGCCAATTTCTAGCGCAATTTTCGGTGCGCTGTTGCACATGACTGTGCCAATCGTCTCTGCATCGCGCAATCGGCGCTCGTTCACATCTTCGACATAATCAAACTGCTGCAAATGATCAAACGCCAGATTGGGCTGCCGAGTCCACTGAAACACCCGACATAATTCATCAATCGAATTAAGTTCGATGACTGCATTTCGAAGCAGTGGAAAAACGCCAACGGTCGATAATATGGCCGATGCTAACTGTTTGATCACGTTACTCACCTAACCCTGACTGTAACGCCTATTCAAGATCGTCGCAATACGACTTTAACCTGATTCTACGCAATAATCAACTCGCATTATGTATATATTCAGCGAGAAAATGCCGTTTTAAATCGACTTTCAATAAATAATTTGCCTTGTTGCAGCTCCATTCGAGAAATAAGACCCAACCCAATGAAGGCTACGGGCAACATTAGAAATATCAACAGTTTGATGCCGATGCGCGCTGGGAAATACATTGGCGGCACCCATGACCCAATCCATAGAATAACGATCTGTGCAAAAATAGCTAACATAAAAATGCGCATCGGATAAGGCAGCGCACGCCTACGACGGGATTCCAGATAGCTCAGCAACACCGGCACGGCCATCCCAATGACCGTAGCCGACGCTGCACCCCAAACACCCTGCCATGGGATCAGAATCGCATTTAGAATAAGATTGGTAACCGCGCCTGCCACCATAATCAGCCCTAACTGCATCAGACGTTTGTTTGCCATCTGGTTCACCGTTAGCATACCCCCGATGGCGGTAATCACATGCACATAGGTCAATAACCCGACATAGGGCGCTGCTGGCAAATATTCAGCCCGGGTGAGCACCAGTAGAATCTCGGTCGAGAACAACCCCAACAAAAGCGAGGCCGCCAACGCCGTTCCTACCAGATAACGCGCCAAAGCGACATAGCGATCTTTAACCAATGGATCATGTTGCAAAGATAACGCTAGTGGTGTAATCGCCGAATAAAGCGGCGACATCAGCACTCCCAGTAACGAGGCGATTTTGACCGCGATCTCATAGTGACCTATGCTGGCTTTGTCAACGACCTGTGCCAAAAACAAGCGATCTGACGAATTCAATATCCACAAAGAAATTGCAGTTGGTAAGAGCCAAATTGATGAACGTAACAACAACACTAGCGATGCTCTCGTCGGACGGCCAAATAATGGGCGCGCGACTAGTAATGCCATCAGGCAGATCGCTGTGCTGCTAACAATAGGCGCCACCACAATCCCAATGGCGGCCAAATGAAAAACGACAATCAACACAACATTGCTCAAAATCGACGCAGCAATTGCTGTCAGGCTGAAAAGCATGCCCCATCGCACCCGCATCGCCACCTGCGATGTCGAGACAAACATAGTGCTACAGACCAGCATTAGCACCAAAGGAGAACTCAGCCGCATCAATGAAGTATCCGCCGCATCTCGGGTGATAAGCAGCGTAATTTGAGGTGCGAACACAAAGAGCACCAGTCCCACGATTAGTCCAAAGACAACGCCACACAGTAACGCGCTGCCAGCCATCCGGCGCTTCCAAGCTGGGTCATCGTTGTCGTTGTAGTGGGCTGTCAACGCGGTGGGCACTGTATAAAGTGCAAACGCAGCAATACCGGTCACAAACGCATAAATCAACCCTGCCGACCCATAATCTGCTGGCGAAGCAATCTGCGTAATAATCTTTGTGAACAGCAAAGAAATAAACGGCCCTGCCCACTGCACTGCGCCATAGCCGATGATCATCTTGAAGAGTCGCTTGAGGAGGATGCGCATCCGGCTATTTTCTCACTGTCTGCCGCACCCGCCCCCACCACAGCCGCCCGACCGTCTCCATCCCCCGAAAAATCTCGCGGGTCGAGATTTTGGTCACCCCATACTGCCGATCCTCAAAAACAATCGGCACCTCGACCACCCGTGCCCCAGCCGCCTGCACCTGCGTTAACATTTCCACCAAAAACGAGTAGCCATTCGACCGAATATCATCCAGCCTCACTTGTGACAAGGCTGACGCCCGATACAAGCGAAACCCTGCCGTACAGTCATGCACCTTCAGCCCCAGCACCCACCGCGCTACCATGTTAGAGATACGGCTCAACATGCGTCGATGCCACGGATACAACACTGCACCTCCTGCCACATAGCGTGAGCCAATCACCAAATCAGCCTGTTCCAGGGCGGCAATCATGGTCATAATATATTTGGGATGATGTGAAAAGTCCGCATCCATCGTCAACGCCGCATCATATTCCTGCGCCAACGCATAGCGAAAACCCGCTACATACGCCGTACCCAGCCCTTGCTTACCCACTCGGTGAATCACGTATACCCGCGTCGTTTTGGCCGCCCATTCATCGGCCAGCACCCCAGTATTGTCCGGCGAATTGTCGTCCACCACACAAACCTCAACCCAAGCGGGCAACTTCATAAGCTCTGGCATCAACAGCATAATATTCACGGCCTCGTTGTAGGTCGGCAAAATAATGAGGATGCGCATAGAGAAAATTTAAAATTCAAAAGGCAAAATTAAAAGGCGATCCAGTGAAGTCATTTTTATAATTTTGCCTTTTGCCTTTTTAATTTCTTATTTCATCACCGCCCAAACCGCCGCCAGCAGATCTTCCCGCCCAGGCAGGACAAACTGCTCCAGTTCAGGAGCATACGGGAGTGGGGCGTTCTTAGCAGCCACGCGTTGAATCGGCGCATCCAAATAATCAAGGGCTTGTTCAGCAATGACGGCGGCGATCTCTGCGCCTGGGCCACTGCGCTTATGAGCCTCATGCGCGATCACGACCCGGCCAGTCTTTTTGACCGAAGCGACTAAGGTTGGCGCATCCAACGGCACCAGTGTTCGCGGGTCAATCACTTCACATGAGATCCCTTCACCTAAAACTTGCTCGGCCACAGACAAGGCGTGCTGCACCATGCTGCCGATAGCAACAATGGTCACATCGCTGCCAACGCGCAGCACATTGGCCTCCCCGAAAGGCACCATAAAATCGCCGTCTGGCACCTCGCCACGCATGGCATACAGCATCTTATGCTCAAAAAATAGGACTGGATCTTCGCCCCGAATTGCACTTTTTAGCAGCCCCTTGGCATCCGCTGGATTGCTGGGGCACACAATTTTTAAGCCAGGGATATTCATAAACCATGATTCAGGGCTTTGCGAGTGCTGGGCTGCGCTTGCCCCAGGTGCGCCAGTCGCCACCCGAATAGTCAGCGGAACTTTGGCCTTGCCACCGCTCATATATCGGGCTTTGGCCACCTGATTAATAAGCTGGTCGCCCGCACAACCCAAAAAATCGCCAAACATGATCTCGGCCACCGGACGCATCCCCATCATGGCCGCGCCCAAGGCCGCCCCAATAATGCCAGCCTCGCTAATGGGCGTATCCATCACTCGTTCGTCCCCATACTGGCCATGCAGCCCAGCCGTAACGCCAAACACGCCCCCCATCACACCTACGTCTTCGCCAATAATAAATACGTTGGGGTCGCGCGCCATCTCCTCGCGCAGCGCCTCATTGATGGCCTCGGAGTAACTGATGTTTCTCATCTTTGATCTTTCATCTTTCATCTTTCATTTCTCATTTCTGAACGCTATCTCAATGGCAATGACCCACGCAATGTGAGATGTGTGAGATGTGTGAGATATAAAATGAAAGATCAAAGATAATCTTTAAGCTGTCTGCTCCGCCGTGGATGACGCAAGCGTCGCAAAGCACGTGCTTCGATCTGACGGATCCGCTCGCGAGTCAGGCCAAATTTCTGCCCAACTTCCTCCAAGGTATAGCACTTACCGTTCACCAGGCCAAATCGCAAACGCAAAATGCGCTGCTCGCGCGGGGCCAATGTCGATAGCACCTGCTCGATCTTTTCCTTGAGCAGATTATCCAATGCCGCCTGTGTCGGTGATGGCGCATTCTCGTCTTCAATAAATGAGCCAAATTCGTTATCCTCTTCCTCGCCGACCGGTTGCTCCAGCGACATCGGTCGCCACGACACCTTCAGCATCCATTCGACTTGTTCAGTGTCTACGCCCAAATCCAGCGCAATTTCTTCGGCAGTCGGCTGTCGTCCCAAGCTTTGTTCCAGCTCACGGGTGGCTTTGTAAAGCCGCCGAATGCGATCATTCATATGCACCGGCACACGAATCGTGCGGCCCTGATCAGCTATTGCCCGCGTAATCGTCTGCCGAATCCACCATGTAGCATAGGTGCTAAATCGAAAGCCCAATTTGTGGTTAAACTTTTCGACCGATTTCATCAGGCCCAAATTGCCTTCTTGAATTAAATCTAGAAATGGCACGCCTCGGCCCATGTATTTTTTGGCGATACTGACCACCAGACGGGTATTGGCCTTAATGAGGTGCTCTCGCGCTAGTCGCCCATCCTCTATCTCGTTTTCCAGTTTGGCCACTGCCCCAGACGTATGATGACCATTGGATCGCAACCGCCGGGACGCAATGCGCGATCTAGCAATTGCCCGCGCCAACCGCACTTCTTCCTCATTGGTCAACAAGGGCACGCGCGTCATCTCGCGCAAATACAAGCCCACCCCATCATCGACGCTGATGTTGGCCAGGTCATCGTCGTCCGTCCGCCGGAAAATCTCCTCTTCCGGTTCGTCCTCCAGCTCGCCATCCTCATCCAGGATATCGTCCAACGTCTGGTCTTCGTTCTCTTCCTCTTCTGCTGAGATATCTTGTAGTTTTATTCCAGCATCATTCAGCAGGTTGATTACCTGCTCGACTTGGTCATATCCCTCATCACTTGCTTCCGGCAATAACTCCAGGATATCCTCGATTACGACATAGCCCTGTGTCTCTGCTTTGATCAATAGCGAAGCAACGATCTGATCTTCATCAAACTGCGCCATGTTTCGAATCCTTCTTCTCCGATTCCATCAGCTCAACCATTTTGTGGCTTTGCCTCGTATATCCGTGTCAATAAAAAAACAAACCTGACCAACCTAAAAAGGTCTGTCAGGTATTTTTGAGCGTGCCATAAGCCTGCTATCGGGTATCACTCCACTTGATATTCAGCCATTCACGATCTTGTTCGTCCAATTCTTCCGACAGCGCCGGAGTATTCTCTCCAGCAAATTTGGGGTTGACGGGATTAATTGGAATTGCCATGATGATTTCTTCACGCAATGCTTCGCTTAAGTCCACCCAGTTGTCCGCACTAATTTGGCGGTCATTGGGCTCATCATCGATCTTGTTTTCATCTTGATACCCAGGTAACGCAAAAGCGATATCCAGCAACGGAATGTCCAGGGGAAGTGGAAAGATGTCCAATGAGCGAACACATTGAACGTTGACCTCGGTTTCTACTATTCCCTCTATCAGCACGTTAAAGTTGGTTTTAGTAAAAGTCAGATCGGCTCGCAGGTAATTTACCTGCAGCTCATCGCCAAACCAAGTGGAGCCACGGTCCAATCGTTCCATATGTACGCCACCCACTGGGCCATGGATCAACTTGTTCAGTCGATAGCGCATAATTTCATGTTAACACGAATCAAATGACACCGTCAACAAAAATAACTGGCAAAACACCCCTACTTCACTCAGAAAAGTAACCCGGCTGGAAAATTGTTGACTCGATCGTGGATAACATGTGAATATCCTAGCCCTAACCTGTGCCTAACTCTGGCCAAAGCTGTGCAAAACTTGGATAATAAAACCCTGAAAACGGATACAAATTGTGTATATCTGGGTAGATCGTTGTTGAAATCTTGTGAAGCGCATAAATATCTTAAAAACTTGTAAATATTTAAGGTCAAACCGGCCTTTACAAATTGCATTGCTCGCGCAGATGAATAGAATCACGCTCCCGATGTCCGAACGACATAGGCTCGCTAGATGAGAAATCTTAGAACCGACTCTCTAAAACCGTTAAGTCCAAGGTGCTGTGTGCCCGGCAGATTTAGAGATAAGCCCTTGATCTTTCTTCTATACAGCTATGCCTGAAGTTGGGCACCAAAAGGTCTTTGGCAAGCATCGTAGCTCAGATGCAGCACTTCTATTTGAAGAATTATGAAGAATTATGAAGAGTTATGAGGAATATTAAAGAGACTTTTAGTGACCAAATTCGCGTGGAGCCGAGGGGAAATCTTTGCATCGCCGGAGTAATGTATGAAACCTGATGAGGCATGGCAGGCTGCTCAAGGAGAGCTTGAGCTTAGTATTGGTCGGGGTAGCTATGCCACTTGGCTGAAATCATCAAAGCTCATTACCTATGAAGACGGCCTATTCGTAATTGGCGTAACCAACGGCTACGCCAAAGAATGGCTGGAACATCGTAAGCTCAATGACATCAAGAAAATACTTAGTGAACGCATAGGACGCAGTGTGGATGTGTCCTTTGTGCTGATGACGTCCAACGGCCTGATTAGTGGTATGGCCAATGGCACACGCCCAAGCGCATTCGCATCTGCGCCAAACTCGGCTAACATTGCAGGCACCTTGCCAGCCGATAACAATCCACCTAATGTCAACACGCCTCGCGTCCGCGATGAATATTTCAGTGGACGTAACAGCTCCGGTAGCGGCGGACTTGGCGATGGTCTGAACCCGCGCTACACCTTCGAGGCATTCGTGGTGGGTTCAGGCAACCGTATGGCTCACGCTGCAGCCATGTCTGTGGCCGAGATGCCCGCCGATCGCTACAACCCATTGTTTCTGTATGGTGGCTCCGGGCTAGGTAAGACCCATCTGTTGCACGCCATCGGCCATACCGCCCGCCGCCGCGATTTGCAGGTGACCTATATCACCTCAGAATCGTTTACCAACGAACTCATTGCATCAATTCGTTCGCAAGGTACAGAAGCGTTTCGCAACAAATACCGGCATGTCGATATGTTGTTGATGGACGATGTGCAATTCATTGCTGGTAAAGAAAGCACCCAAGAGGAGTTTTTTCACACTTTCAATACTTTGCACGGCTCTAACAAACAAATCGTGGTTACTAGCGACCGTCCGCCCAAGATGATGGTGACCCTGGAAGATCGCTTGCGCAGCCGCTTTGAGTGGGGGCTGATGACCGACATTGCCCCGCCCGATTTAGAAACCCGCATGGCCATCTTGCTGCAAAAGGCGGCCCAACGCTCCACCAATGTCACACAAGATGTCATCGAGTTTGTCGCCAAACAAGTGCAAAGCAATGTGCGCGAATTGGAAGGGGCGCTCACCCGTCTGTTTGCCATGGCTGAAATGACTGGTAAAACGATTAACATTCAATTTGCGCGAGATACGCTGGTCGATCTAGTCGGACGGCGCACTCATATCACCCCTTCACAAGTTATCGAGATTGTTTCTAAGTTCTACAATATTTCCGTGCCGGAGATTGTCTCGGCTTCGCGTAGCCGTGAGTTGGTGCAACCTCGTCAAGTGGCTATGTATCTGATCCGTCAAGAGACCGACGCCTCGCTGCCCGAAATCGGCGCGTTGCTGGGTGGACGCGATCACACCACTGTCATCCACGGCGTTGAGCGCATCAAAGAACGCTTGGAAGCCGAGGAACAACTACGCCGGGATGTGATGAGCGTGCGCGAACAGCTCTATCTCAATGTCAGCCCCTGACCTGCGCAGATAACTCCTAAAAGTCTGCATGATTTTTAGGAGTTGGGGTCACTCATTCATGCACTCTGCGCGTCTACCAAGATTACACATCCCGGCCTTGAGCGGTGTTCGCATCGTGCCAGCCAGCATGATCTTCTTTTACCACTGGTTGTTTGATGCAACCGATGTGTGGCCCTCTGCATTACGCACGATTTTCAAGCAGGGCTATCTGGGCGTTGCGATTTTCTTTGCGCTGTCTGGGTTTCTGTTTGCCTTGCGCTACGCGCCGAATCTCCCAAATACCTCTGCTTCGCAGTATGGGCGATTCGTACTACATCGCTTTCTGCGAATCTACCCGCTCTACTTCTTTATCCTCACCGTGTTTGTCGTTTGGATTGGCCGCCCGGAAGGTCTGGTTCCTACAGCCCGGGGGGACCTATTTTTGCTGTATGCGCTACTGCAGTCGTTTTCGCCACCGCTGCTCTTGGCAGGGGTACAAACCGCCTGGACGCTGACCATCAGCGAAATGTTCTATCTGCTCGCGCCATGGCTGCTACGAGCAATGCCATTTGGCTCCGCTTGGCGCAGACAGTTTGCGTTCGTCGGCTTGATCTGTGTGTTCGCATTGGGGCTGGCCTTTGGGCTGTCGCGTTTGCCCGCCTGGCCGGGCAGTCTTATCGGCGCACCGTTGGGCTATGTGCTCTTTCGCACCATCATCGGACGCTTGCCAGAGTTTTTGTTCGGCGTCTTGGCGGGCCACTGTTATTTGAGGCATCAGATGCAGCCAGGCCCATTAACCCAGTCCCTCCCACAGTTGATTTGGCCTGGTATAGCGTTGATTTTGGTATGTGCCCTAGTGATGGACGGGCTGAATGTGCCTGAAGCCAACTCCATTCTGTTCTTTGTGTTGAACGCCGCTACGGCTGTCGCCACTGCCGTAGCCTTGCTGGGGTTAGCCAGTGATATATCTCGGCAACATATCGTCACTCGCTTCCTGAGCCAAAAGCCAATGATCTTCTTAGGCAAGATTTCGTATGCCTTTTTTCTAATCCAACTCACCGAACCGTGCCAATGGCTATACTGGATTGCGTTTGGCTCAATCGAAGGTCGCTGGTCGCGCGCCATCCTGCTCTATGTTGCGACACTGGCGTTCAGCGCGCTTTTGTATTTAATGATCGAAAAACCAACGGATCGTCTTGTCCGTAAACTTGAACAAAAAGCAATCTATGTCCGATAAATCTCAAACGTCCTTTGACATGATGTTGGAAGCTGCCGACATTGCGGCGGAAGCTGTCGCTAATAGCGATACCGGCAACATGCCCGAAGTGCTGGACAGCGCCGACCCCATGCCGGATGTGGTCGCCATCCTGCCGTTGCGTGGGGCTATTGTCTATCCACTGTCCGCCGTCCCGCTGCGCGTATCGCAGCCACGTTCGATTAAGTTGATCGATGACACCGTGCTGAGCAAAGCCGCGATTGGATTGATCGCCAGCAAGAACAGCGACAAAGAGGAGCCTGGCACTGAAGACATCCATCGCATCGGCACGCTTGCCACTATCGTTCGGCACTTCAAAGCACCCGATGGTGTGGTGAACATGATCGTGCAGGGCAGCGAGCGCTTTCAGGTCGTTGAATATTTACAAGAAGATCCCTACATCATCGCCCGTATTGCCCCACTGCCAGAGATATTTGAATCCACGATGGAAATCGAGGCGCTGCGCCGCAACATCTCGCAGGGCTTTGCCAGCATGGCCGAAATGCTGCCCAACTTGCCTGATGAACTATCTGGCATGATCCAAGGTATCGAAGACCCACGCCAACTTAGTTACGCGGTGGCGACCTACATGCGTATGGAGATGGTCGACGCGCAAAAGCTGCTAGAGATGGAAGGTCTGCCCAACAAGATGCTTTTCTTGTTACAGTTGCTTAATAAAGAGTTGGAAGTCTTGGAATTAGGCAAGAAGATCCAAACGCAGGCCCAACATGAGATGGAGAAAGTCCAGCGCGAATATTTTCTGCGTGAGCAAATTAAGGCGATCCAACGCGAGCTGGGCGAAAATGACGAGCAGCAGATCGAGATCAACGAGTTCCGCGAGAAGATTGCCAAAAGCGGCATGAACGACGAGGCGCGCCGTGAGGCCGAGCGTGAAGTTGAGCGGCTGGCTAAGTTACCCACCCAGGCTGCCGAGTTTGGTGTCATCCGCACCTATTTAGACTGGATGACTTCGCTGCCTTGGCAAAAACACACCACTGATAACCTCGATATTGCCCACGCCCGTGCTGTCCTCAATCATGATCATTATGGCCTGAAAGATATTAAGGCCCGCATCTTGGAATTTTTGGCGGTACGCAGACGAAAAGATGAATTGAAAGATGAATTGAGAATTGAGCGTGAAGAATTGCAAAAGCGGCATGAGGAATTAAAAAAGATCGCCACTGAGATCGACGAAGATATTTCTCAATCGTCAATTCTTGATTCTCAATTATTGACTCCTCTCCGCCCCGACCGCGAAGGCGTGATTCTTTGCTTTGTCGGTCCGCCGGGGGTAGGCAAAACCTCACTAGGTGCCAGCATCGCGCGGGCAATGGGGCGCAAGTTTATCCGCATGAGCGTGGGCGGCGTACGCGACGAAGCTGAGATTCGCGGCTTCCGCCGTACCTATATCGGCTCTATGCCTGGACGCGTTGTGCAAAGCATCCGGCGCGCTGAGAGCCGCAACCCAGTTTTTATGCTGGATGAGGTGGACAAGATTGGGGCAGACTATCGCGGCGATCCCTCCAGTGCATTGCTGGAAGTGCTGGACCCAGAACAGAATCGGGAGTTTCGGGATCATTATCTGGACGTGCCATTCGACCTCTCGCAAACAATTTTTATCTGTACCGCCAACACCTTGGACAGCGTTCCTGGCCCATTGCGTGACCGCATGGAGATTTTGTCACTGAGTGGTTACACCGAGAAAGAGAAACTGAATATTGCGCAAGGGTATTTGGTGCCGCGCCAGATCAAAGAGAATGGGTTGCGCCCAGGTGAAGTTTCATTTAGTGACGAGTCGCTGTTGCAACTGATGCGCGATTTCACCCGCGAAGCCGGTGTGCGCAATTTGGAACGCGAAATCGGCAGCATCTGTCGCAAACTAGTCACTCGTTATCAGGACGGCAACACCCAGTTACCAGTGCGCATCGTGCCTAGTTCATTGGTCGATCTGCTGGGTAAGCCCAAGTTCTATGCCGAAGTGGCCGAACGCACTGGTATCCCCGGTGTAGCCACGGGCCTGGCTTGGACACCTGTGGGCGGCGACATCATGTTTATTGAAGCCACTCGTATGACGGGCAACAAAGGTTTCCAAATCACCGGCCAATTAGGCGAAGTGATGCGTGAGAGTGCCCAAGCCGCCATGAGTTATGTGCGCAGCCGGAATGCCGAGCTCAAAATTGCAGATAGTGTCTTTCAAAAGAGTGATATTCACCTGCATGTGCCAGCCGGGGCGCAACCCAAAGATGGTCCCAGCGCAGGCGTTGCAATCGCCACTGCGCTCGTGTCATTGCTCACTGGCCGCACCGTGCGCAGTGATTTGGCCATGACTGGTGAGATTACGCTGCGCGGTGCGGTCCTGCCGGTGGGCGGTATCAAAGAGAAAGTGTTGGCCGCACATCGGGTCGGGCTGAAATCCGTTATTCTGCCCCGTCGCAACGAAGTTGATTTGGATGAGTTGCCCCAAGAAGTGCGCGACTCGCTCAAGTTCGTACTGGTCGATCGGGTTGAGCAGGTCTGGGACGCCGCCTTGCACCCGAAAATGAAAAATTCAAAAGGCAAAATTCAAAAAAGAAGCCGTGCTGTCACAACCCCTTTTTGAATTTTGCCCGCTTTGCGTGAATTCTAAATTTCTGACTGGGGCGGCTGGGTTCGAACCAACGAATGGCGGATCCAAAGTCCACTGCCTTACCACTTGGCGACGCCCCAATGTGTAGAGCAAATATTACCATATGCGTCTGTGTTGTTGGGGGTGTCGTTGTTGAAATGGCAACAACGTAACACCTGAGTTACACTTACGAGACCTATATCCGGATTGTTATAAACGCTCTCTTGGTTTGTGCCCGGATTGGCTCACGTATGGAAGTAATTGCTCAACAAGTTCGCCAATTTAGCCCGGTTTTATATATCGCTTGTGCCATTGGGTTTATCACCTTTGCCTTTGTAGGCATGGCCTCATTGCGCGATTATCGTAAGGCGGTGTTCCGGATGGAACGCAGCTCTATGGGTGCACGCGTATCGGGTGCCTGGCTGCGGGCCATTCTGTGCGCGGTGGCTGGTATCGCTATTTACTTTGTCGCCAATCTGTCTGCGAGCAGCGCCGGCACAGCCCGCCGCTCAATAACAGCTACGATTGTGCCGACCAGTACGGTGACTGGGCTGATTCTGCCTACCTCTCTACCGACGGCAGATTACTCAGATCCAGCGCCGATCATCACACCGACGTTTGTAATTGGGGGCGCGACCGATGTGCCGCTTGCGACAACAGCTGCAGCGAGTGGGGATACCCTCGTCTCAGATGTCTTAGCTACTTCAGCACCTACCAATACTCCTGCCGCCGTGCCAACAGACATACCGCCGGTGGTCACCGTAGCGACCAACGCTACTTCGGCTGCCCAATCCACCGCCATCCAAACGGTAGTGGCTCAGAATGCGCCTGCAGTTGCAGTGGCTGCGTTCACGCCCGCGCCATCGGCTTTGCCGGTGGTCAAGACACCCACCCGCCTCCCTTCTCCTACAACGGTAGCAGGAGCAGCAACGGTGCGGCCTTTGATCCCGCCAACATTGGCTCCCATCGTCGCTACTTTACCCGCCATTCCGACTGCTGCGCTGGTTGCGGCTGGCTCAGGACTGCCTCCTGCAGATTGTGTTGATCCCGGTACCGTCGGCATCAGCAACCCGGGCCAAGGGGCAACTGTCAATGGGCAAAGCACGGTGACTGGTAATGCGGGGTTCCCCGCTGATGGCAGCTATGCCAAGCTAGAAGTCATGCCGCAAGAAGGGGGCGGCTGGCGCTTTCTGAGCAAGCTTGATGTGGGCGTGAGAGAGGGCAAGTTGGGTGGAATTGATTCGTCCTACCTGCCACCGGGTGCTTATTTTTTACGTCTACTCATTGTGGACAAAGACGGCCACGAAATCAAAATTTGCCGTGTGTCAATTCGAGTCCAGTAGCATTATGCAAATTCGACGCGCCGAGTTGTCTGACATTGATTCACTTTGTGCCATTGACCACAGTTATGTGACCGAGCAGGTCTGGCAGCTCAATGGCAAAGATAGCAACGAAGAATATACATCTCACTTTCGGCTGGCCCGTTTGCCGCGCCAAATACAGGTGAGCAGCCCGCATGATGCCCGCACGCTACGGCGCAACATGCATCGCTGTGACCACATGTGGGTGATGCAGGGTGAGGTCAGCCGTGAGGCCCCTCGCGGCATCCTGGGTTATCTGGGTATGGCCTCATTACCTTGGCAAAATACAGGATGGTTGCCGGTTTTTGCGGTGCTACCTGAGTTTCGCCGTAAGGGCATTGGCACCCAATTGCTGCGTGCAGCCATTGCCCAGGCAAAACAAGATGGCGTGCACAGTATCACGGTAGACGTACAAACTAAAAATCATCCGGCCACCCTCTTTTGCCAGGGGCGTGGGTTTCGATTTGCTGGCTACGCCGACAACTTCTACAACACCCACGATATCGCGCTATTCTTCGCGTATAGAATCAGGTGAATTGGGTAATTGAGTAATCGAGCAATTGAGCAATTGAGCAATTGAGCAATTAAGTCGTTGCATCAATGACCAAACGACACAATGACCCAATGGCCAAACTCCCCGCACCATGTCTGAAATTACGACGTCCTTCCTCAACGTCATCCAATTGTTGAACCGCATTGTTGTTACCGGCATTCTGGTCACCGCATTTTCGCTGGTGATCTATATCGGTCTATACAACCGACGCAGCGACATTGCCCGCAATCTGGCGTTTGTGCTGGCCTGTGTTATTGGCACGCTCTTGTGTGATCTTCTCACCCAAGTCAGCACCACCGACACCGATCTGTGGCTACGCCTGCAATGGGTGGGCATCGCGATTATTCCGGCGGCATCGCTGCATCTGTCGGATGCGCTGTTGCGTGCCACCGGCGATAACTCGCCGTTGCGCCGCTTCGCACCCAAGGGCTTATATGCAGTTGGGTTTGTCTTTGTAGTTCTATCGCTGTTCACCAATTTGGTAGCGCACTCTGGCATTACAGATGAGAAGCTGCCGCATCTATCGCCCGGCTCGCTATTTGTGGTCTTCACGCTATATTACTTCCCGACGATCGTTTGGGCCACTTATAACGTGATCGAAGCACGCCGCCGCGCCCTGACTGCAACTAGCAAACGCCGCCTAACGTATTTTGCGTTGTCATTTGCCGCACCTGCGTTGGGATTGTTTCCCTACTTGCTGCCCATCGGTTGGCCCTCCCAATTCCCATCTCTTGTGGCCTGGTTTGGCATCTTTTTGGTCAATGCGGCTGTAGGTGCGGCGATTACGTTTATGGGCTACACCGTATCGTATTTCGGGGCGAGCGCGCCGGATCGGGTTATTAAGCGGCGCTTGGTGAAGTATCTGCTGCGCGGGCCAGTGCTGGCGGTAGCAGTTATCACAGCCTTGGTCATCAGTGGGCGCATCGAGAAATGGCTGAATCTGCCGGGGACGATCATTGGCTTTATCGCAGCGGCCACCATCATCTTGATGGCGCAGCTCTTTATCGTCACATTGCAACCCATGTTAGATCGACTGATCGCGGGCGAGGACAGCGACGAAGTCAAACACTTGCAGCAATTTGGTGAGCGGCTGATGACTACTTCGGATCGCAACCAATTTCTGGAAAATATTCTGGCTGCGTTGTGCGATTTGTTGCGGGCGCGCACAGCGTTTGTGACCATGCGACCATTTGGACAAGAGAACGCCACTGCGCCGGCCCATCAACCACTCAATGTCATTATTGGCATCAGCTCGGATGTGCTGGTCGAAAGCAGCGAACTGCCCGTGCCACCCGATGCGGTGCGCTCGGCCATGTCACTCAAGCCCAGTCGCATCTTGCAAACCGTGAATGGCAACACGCCAGATGAACTCCCGAGCTTTGAAGTGGCGCAGGATTTTATTAAGTGGGATGGCTATTGGCTGATCCCTTTGCACACCCAAGACGGTAGCGAGGTGCTAGGTGTGATGGGTCTCGCCGCACGCGCACCCGAGACTGAGCTGAGTGGCGAAGAACGCGAAGGTGTGGCACTGCTGGTCTCGCAGGCTGCCCGCACGCTGGAAGATGCCATCAAGCAAAGCCGCGCGTTTGCCGCACTGGAGCGTCTGATGCCCGATGCCGACACTATGCAGCGCCGAATGGCACAATCCGCCCACCCAGCTGCGCCCACGCTGGCCGACTTCGAGCAACTGCCGCCTGAAGTTCATGACCAACTGACCCAATTGGTGCGCGATGCGCTCAGCCAATACTGGGGTGGGCCAAAGTTGACTGATTCGCCGCTGATGGATTTACGTGTCGTGAGCGAAGCGATGAAAGCCGAGAACGGCAACGCCACCAAAGCGCTGCGGCATGTGTTGAGCCGGGCGATCGAGCGTCTCAAACCCGACGGCACCCGCAGCATGACAGCTACCGAATGGTTGCTGTACAACATCATGGAGATGAAAATTCTGCAAAACATGAAGGTGCGCGACGTGGCCCGCAAATTGGTAATGAGCGAAAGCGACCTCTACCGAAAACAGCGTGCAGCTTTTGAGGAAGTTGCTCGTATAGTAATGGAGATGGAGCACGAGACGCGGGTCAAGGAACTGTCTGGTGAAAATCAGGCGGGGACGAGTTGAGAAGTGAGAATTAGGAAGTATGAAAAGGAGCAAAAAATGCCTGGGTTTATTATTCGAATTGTTGTGAATGCAGTTGCGATTGCGATTACGGCGGCACTGTTACCGGGGATTACGGTGAATGGTGGCATCGGCAGTTATCTGATCATTGGCATTATCTTCGGCATTGTCAATGCGCTGGTGAAACCAATTGTGAAGCTGTTGACCTGTCCGTTAATCATCGTAACACTGGGTCTATTTATCTTGGTCATTAATGGGGCCATGCTCATGCTAACTGGGGCAATTTCTGATGGGCGTCTCGTTGTGGCTGGTTGGGGTTCGGCCATCATTGGCGGCATCATCATGGGCGTGGTCAACGTCATCTTGGAAGCCGTGACCGGCCTGAACAAAGACGAGTAATCTGGTCAGATGGCTAACGAGTTGGCTGTAGTTAGCTAGCCCATAGGGTGAGAGAATGGTTCTTGGCATCTGGGAGGCCACGATATATGCTTGGTTCAATTCGTCACCCGCTCGATTCACTCTTCGCCCCGCGCAATGTCGCGGTGATTGGCGCTACTGACAAGGAAGGCAGCGTCGGCAAAACGATTCTGTGGAATCTACTTAGCCATCCGTTTGGCGGCACGATCTTTCCAGTCAATCCAAAGCGCAGCAACGTGCTGGGTATCAAGGCTTATTCCAGCATCAAGACTGTGCCAGACCCGATTGACCTAGCGGTCATTGTCACACCGGCGCCGAGCGTGCCCGGCGTGATTAGCGAATGCGTCGATGCCGGCATCAAGAGCGCGCTGATTATTTCGGCAGGCTTCAAGGAGATTGGCCCCCAAGGGGCCGAGTTAGAGCGACAGATTTTGGAGAAAGCCCGTCAAGCCAAAATGCGCATCGTCGGTCCGAACTGTCTCGGCATCATGAACACCGAGACAGGCATGAATGCCACCTTTGCGCATGGCATGGCTCGGGCTGGTAAGGTTGCCTTTATCAGCCAGAGTGGTGCTCTACTTACGGCTGTGTTGGACTGGAGTTTTCAAGAGAATGTCGGTTTCAGCAAGTTCGTCTCGATTGGCTCGATGTTGGATGTAGGCTGGGGTGACTTAATTGACTATTTGGGCGATGATCCGCAGACCGAGAGCATCCTGATCTACATGGAAAGCATCGGCGATGCCCGGCGCTTTTTGTCCGCCGCGCGCGAGGTGGCCCTCAGCAAACCCATCATCGTGATCAAACCAGGCGTGACCGAGGGCGCGGCCAAGGCAGCTGCCTCGCATACTGGCTCGCTGACCGGCAGCGATGAAGTGCTGGATGCAGCCTTCAGACGCTGTGGTGTGTTGCGTGTCAATACGATTGCCGATCTGTTCTACACTGCCGATGTGTTGGCCAAACAGCCTCGCCCACGTGGCCCACGCATGACGATTATTACGAATGCTGGCGGCCCCGGCGTCATTGCCACCGACGCACTTATTACCAATGGCGGCCAGCTGGCCGAGCTATCTCCCGACACGATGCAAGCGTTGAACGGGGTGCTGCCTGCGGCTTGGAGCCACAACAACCCGGTCGATGTGCTGGGCGATGCCGAACCTGAACGCTACGCCAAAGCGTTGGAAATTTCGGCCAAAGATCCCAATAGTGATGGCATGCTCGTCATCCTGACCCCGCAGGACATGACCGACCCCACCAAAACCGCCGAGCAGCTTCGACCCTACGCGAACTTGGGCAACAGCAAGCCGGTATTGGCCAGTTGGATGGGCGGACCAGAAGTTGAAGTGGGTCGCAGCATTTTGAGCAAAGCCAACATTCCAACCTTTGCTTATCCGGATACCGCCGCACGCTTGTTTAACACCATGTGGCGCTTCAACGACAATTTGCGCACGTTATACGAGACGCCATCATCGACCAGCGACGATGACGACCGGATGGATCGGGCTCGCGCCAACGAGATTGTCCATCAGGCCCATGTGGAAGGCCGCACCTTGCTGACCGAGTATGAGTCTAAGCAGTTGCTGGCTGCCTATGGCATTCCCACCGTGGAGACGCGACTGGCGACTACGGCAGATGAGGCTGTAACGGCGGCAAACGCGATTGGTTACCCCATCGTCTTAAAATTACATTCCTTGACGATTACGCACAAGACCGATGTCGGCGGGGTAAAACTCAACTTGCAGACCGAGGCCGATGTGCGGCGGGCATTTGATGAGATCGTGCAATCGGTCACGGCAAAAGCCAGCGCAGACCAGATTCAAGGGGTTACGGTGCAGCGCATGGCCAAGCTGGACGGCTATGAGCTCATTTTGGGCAGCAGTATCGACCCTCAATTTGGCCCGGTTCTATTATTCGGCACGGGCGGACAACTGGTCGAGGTGTTCAAAGATCGTTCGCATGCACTACCGCCGCTTACCAGCACCCTAGCTAAACGGATGATGGAGCGCACCAAGATTTACACCGCGCTGCTAGGTGTACGTGGGCGCAAACCGGTTGATATGCACGCACTTGAACAAATGCTGGTGCAGTTTAGTCAATTGGTCATCGAGCAGCGTTGGATTAAAGAAATCGATATTAACCCGTTGCTGGCTTCGGGTGATGGCCTGATTGCGCTGGATGCGCGAGTTGTGCTGCACGGATTCGAGGTCAGTGAGGACACGCTGCCGATGCCATCGATTCGGCCGTACCCACAACGATATGTCTCCGGTTGGACGCTGAAGAGTGGCACTCCGGTAACCGTGCGTCCAATTCGCCCAGAGGACGAGCCCTTAATCGTGAAGTTCCATGCAGGCATCTCGGAACAAAGCGTGTATATGCGCTATCTGCAACCGCTATCACTGGCGGCGCGCACCTCGCACGAGCGGCTGATTCGAATTTGTTTCAACGACTACGAACGTGAGATTGCATTGGTTGCCGAACATGAGGATGCTGCGACAGGCGTGCGCGAGATCGCCGGGATTGGTCGACTCATCAAACTGCCACGCACCACGAGTGCAGAGTGGGCTATTCTGATCAGTGACAAATTTCAACGTCAAGGCTTGGGAAGCGAGTTGCTACGCCGTTTGGTGCAAATTGCGCGAGATGAAAAATTAGAGACGTTTGTGGCCGATATTCACCCGGAGAATCGAGCCATGCAAAAAGTGGCCGAGAAGGTCGGCTTCAAGCTGCGCTTCGACGCTGACGATGGTTTGATGAAGGCGATGATGACGTTGGTGTAGGGAGGCGGTATGTCGTAGAGACGCGGTATGTGGTAGAGACGCGAAATTTCGCGTCT
>JANMVQ010000026.1:0-21059 GCA_031392845.1 Chloroflexota bacterium | reverse complement strand
AGACGCGACATGTCGCGTCTCTACGAACCACCCAGTACAAAACGCCCTATCAACATACGATCCTGCCCCTGCGTGGTTAACACACGGGGCGCGCCGGGCATGGCTGGATCATACAGACCGAACCAGAGTTCGTACTGACGTCGCGGCAAATTTTTGGGCAACAGCATGCCATACAGATGCGCCTTCGACAGGTCACTCGGCACAGGCAGATCGACTTGTGCTACGACCTTGGTCGGCTCGGCTGGGTCGATCAGGTGCAAAAACGTCTTGGTATCTTTACTGATAGGGATCTGGTTGGCGGCGAATTGCAACTCGACCCCCAGCGCGGTGTTCAGGCTGTCGGTCAGCACCTCTGCACCAACCAAGCGCACGCCATTTTGAAACGCGGCATTGATCGGCGAGAGCTGATCACCGAACACGCGCTCATCCACATCAAGGTGATCATACTTGCGCTGCACTATATCGACTTTGATATAGCTGCGCGGATCAAGGGTCGCGGCATGATTGTTTATATCCCACCAACTGCCGGGGGCCACGTGCACCAGCACCCGCCGCACCCGTTGTCGAGCGAAGGTGTCGAGGGCTTCAAGATCACTTGCGCGCGAATCACGGTCCAGCGGCAACGTCAAACTATTGTCCCAACCGGGCACAGTCTTGCGATAGTAGTAGAGAAACGCCGGGTCGGGCATGTTGATGCCGATACGGACATATTGCGGCGGCAGGTCGGCGCTGCGTGCTAGTAGGTCGTCGACCAACGCCTGCTATTGATATTGATAAGACAGGTTCTGTTGATACTGCACACCGCTATAGACGGCCAACATAACCAGGCCCAACGTGGGCAAACCCAATATGCCGGTCCAAGCTTTTGTCAATCGTCGCAGATTCAAGTTGATCAATGGCGCGCACATCAATGCGACTGCCATCGGCCAGATCACAATCAAATATCGTGGGTGAAAGATTGGCTTGACCCATGTCAGTGCCCAGACGGTGAGCAGCGGCAGCACGAAACCGCAAGCCAACAACAGGGCGAATAGACGTCCGTGTCGACCCTTGCGCGCAAGCACGACCAAACCAAGAACCAGCGCCAAGCTACCCACAACCACGGCAGTCATCGCCCATGGACTATTGATGTCGCCAATAGTGAACAGCGCCATCTCCTCAAAATAGACCGTGCCTAGGCTGAGTTGGCCGCGGCCGGTGCCGGGATAGGTATTGGTCGTGCCGCGCACCAAGATCAGCCAGGGCAAAGTCAGGGCTAAGATAACGGCTTGCAAAGCCAGCCAACGCACCAATGGAGGCGGCTTCGCAAACGCGGCGTCTCGCCATGCTAAGAGATGCCAGATCAGTACGGCTATATTCAGTGCGGCCAACACAAACCCCGCAACATAATGGGCCTGAATTGCTACCCAACCGCACCCCACTACTAAAAGTGCTTGCCGCCAGTGTGGCCGTTGCGCATAAGCCAGCAATGCCAACATACACGCCAGCGAGAGCGCCAAAGCCATCGCATACGTACGATATTCGCGACTGTGATGTAGCCCAAATGGATTGAATGCCAGAATTAACGCGGCGGCAATCGCGCCGGTGAAATAACCGCCACATCATCGCCACGGCCAGCACGCCAAAAAACACATTCAACAAACGCAGGTTGAACTCGCTGCCGCCGCCCCTATCCAGCCAGAACTTTTCGAGGAAGAAGCTGCCGATGGGTTGCGGCTCGCCGATCTCGATAATCTTGCGGGCCAGATCGCCGTAACTGAGCGAGGCCAGCAAATAGGTAAAGCCTTCGTCACCGTTGAACTGCGGGTTGGGCAGATGCCAAACGCGCACGGCAAAGGCCAACAGGCAGATGAGCACGGGCACGACGCTGAAACGATTCAAACGCATAAGCGAGTCAATTATGCAGGCTGTTGATTGTGATGCACCATATTAGCCTTGCCAGTTCACAACGCACTGAATGATTCTTCGTTTTCGACGACATCACCAGTCACATAAATATCGTTACGCGTCTCACGCTTCAACAGTGTCAATAACGGCAGCAAAAACAACGCCGCTACGCTCAGCGCGATCCGCAGACCGGCCACATTCCCCAGCGCGCCAATTCCCAATCCACCGCCCAACATGCCAAACCGATGCACCTGTGTGTTCATCGAAAGCACGGTCGCCCGCACATCCGACGTAATATGCTGATTCAGCCAAGTGCGTAGCAGCGGCTCGGTCAAGTTCTCGATGGTTCCTAGCGCGCACAAGGTTACTACCGCCACGCCAAAGCTAGGCGAAAGCGCAAATGCCATTGCGGCCACACCGGCCAATGTGAATAGACCCAGCAGTGCTTTAGCCGTCGCTGTCGGATCGCCCACGTCCAAGTTGCGACGTAACATCGCAATACCCAAAAAGTAGAGCGGGCTCTTGGCCCCATCAATAAGCGCGATCCAAGCACTTTCATTCAGCGCGCCGATCCACGGCAATTTCAACACCGGTAAGGTAAAGCCGGTGAACAGGTGCAGTTGATCCAGCCCATAGAAGCCACCCATAAATGCCCCGATAAACAACTGCGCCACAAACAGCATGAATAAGGTCCGCCGCCCACGCACCAGCTGAACACTATCGCCAAACGTGCTAGCCATATGCAGCCAACCACTGCGCAACGAAAGGGTTACCGGCGCAGCAGCAGGGCGGACAAATCCTGTCTCGGGCATCACCACCAGCAGCACGACCGTTGCCACCAGCCAAAGTGCACCGCCCAGCAAGATGGGCGCTTGCGAAGTAAAGAGGGTCGACAGCAACACGCTGACCGCGACGCCCACCCAATGCAACGGCATGCCCAATTGCTCGCTGCGCAAGATCACCGAGCCGAATTTGTCCGCACCCACTTCGTCGGTCAGCCAAGCGTCCAACGCCCCGCTCACGAATGTGTCACCCATCGCTTCGACCAGCGTTGCAAATAGCACAGCGCCATACAGCGGAATTGCGCCTGTCACCACAAAGCAAATGCCAATCAGCAACCCACCCAATATGACTGAGGCTTTGCGGCTATACACATCCGCGACAATCCCGGTTGGCACTTCAAGCAACACATGCGTCAACATATGCAGCGTGCCTACAAACGCAAGTTGCAATGGCGTCAGTGCCAATGTGCGCGCGTAATAGACATACAGTGCAGTAAAGATCAACCCACTGTTGAAGGCATCAAATCCATTGCGAATGTAGTAAACAGTAATAGGAGATAGTTTTTTCACTTGGCGACGTAGGCGGCCTCCCACTCCTCCGACAAAATCGATAACTGGACCACATCCACCCACTCGCCCGCCAACCACAGCACCTTGCGGGCACGGCCCTCTTCAAGGAAGCCGCAGGCCTTGAGACAGCCAATCGATCGCAGATTCCGCTCGTTGGGGAAGGCCTCGATGCGGTGCAAGCCAATGTAATGAAAGCCATAATTTAGCAATAACTTCACCACATCGCGACCATAACCGCGCCCCCAGTAGGCGCGGTCACCAATCACAATGCCAAGTTCAGAATTACGATTGCGGCTTTTCAGGTTCATCAACAAGCAATTGCCGATGTATTTCCCATCTGCCTCAATCGCAAACGGCGCCATGCTGTCATCGAATTTGGTCCAGCTCTCGTAGAATGCCTGCGTAGCCTCGATCGGAGCTACCCGCGGATAATCACAATTCAAGACATAGAGCTCTGGGTCTTGACCCTGTTCATGCATACGTGGAATGTCTTCAACCTTCATCGGACGCAGCAATACTTTTTCACCTTTCAGCATTGTTCCTCCTTAACAACCAGCCTCAACCAACACCTTGAATCGCGGATCGTGGTCGATGAACACAAACTCCGGGTCGATGCCCACCCAGCCGGGCCGCACCTGGTGTTGCGCCATCGCGATCTTCAACAATGGCATGGCTGCGTCGGCGTTGCCCATGACCGCTTCAACGCAACCCAGGCCATACTCTTTGTCAGCGCTTGAATCTTCGCGGGCGATGCGCTCGTGGTCGTTTGCCTCCTCTAGCAGCCCATCCGCGCGATACAGCCGCGCCAACGCAGCGCGCGCCTCGTAATCCTTCGGCTCCAGGACAAGGGCTTGTTCGAGCTGAGGAATGGCTTTGTCGGGTTGCCCGGAAAGCTCGAGCGCAAAACCCAGCAAGCGGTGATTGGAATGGGTGGGCTTGATCTCGATTTCACGCTGGCACATCGCCACCGTGTCGTTGAACCGCCGTTGCCGCAGATACAGCATGCTCAACCAATCGAGCGCATGAGTGCTTTTAGGGTTCAACGTCAGGGCGTGTTCAAGCGATGCTATCGCTTCATCAAACCGTCCCATCAGGGCATACGTGCCACCGATTTGGCTGATAAACGCCACGTCGTCCGGGCTTTTCTCCAGGCCTTGCTTGAAGGCGGCCAGGGCCTGGTCATAGTCGTAGCGCAGGAAAGCGTGCACTATGCCTATGCCGAAATGCGGCGCGTCGTAGCGCGGGTCTATGCTGATGGCACGCTCGTAGGCCTCGATGGCGGCCTCCGGCGCGCTGGTGCGATAGCGCAGCCAGCCAATACCGTGCCAGGCCGGCGCACAATTCGGATCGAGCGCGAGGGCGCATTCAAATGCGGCTTTCGCCTCGTCATATCGGCTGGCATGGAAGTGCGCCATGCCTTGTTCAACTTGCGCTGCGGCAGCGGCGCTACTCTCTTGATTCGTTGTGTCTTCCATCAAATCACCTCCGGCTGCGGGTTCACATCTAGCAAAACCACAGCATCATTTTGTTTTACAAAGCGCCCATACAGCCACAAGATCGGCGTATGCAACAGCGCAGCCACCGCGATAGCCGCGCGAATGCCAAACAGATTGCCGATCAGTCCCACCCCCGGCCCGCCGCCAAACTGGCCAAAGGCATTGCCTTGGCTGTTCATTGACAGCACGGTAGCCCGAACTTTTGAAGGGATATGCAAGTTCATCCAAGTGCCGGAGATTGGTCCAGGGGGTCCATAAAACACACCCCGCAACAGCAAGACACCAACTGCCAATGGGAAACTCGTGGCGAAGGCAAACACAAGCATGCAAACCAGCGTTCCGCCATACAGAAACATTAGCCAGCGCGCCACCTTGGCGTTGCTGGTCTCGCGCGTCACCGTAAAACGCCGGCGCACCACCTCCATCACCGTCACCCCCATGATGGTGCCGACCAACTCGAAGATGCCAAACCAGGCTATTGAATCCAACTTGCCGATCAGCGGCGCACTCAGCACTGGCAAGCTGAAGCTGGTCAGAAAGTGCGCCTCCCATAGTCGATCCCAGCCCTCGCTGGCTGCGCCGCGGATGATCTCAGCCAACACCAACAACAATAGCACCGGTGTGCCGCGCACAATTCCTACGCTCTGGCGAAAGGTGTTGAGCATCGCGCGCAAATGATCGCGCAGGGAAGCACCCGATGCGCGTTCAGGCCGCACAAAACCGGTCTCCGGCATCACGAAGCACAGATAGAGATTGAGCAGTAGATAGATACTTGCACCCAGCAGAATGGCGACCTGATAGTTGAACAGGCTGGCCAACACGATGCTGACCCAGGTGCCGATCAAGCCACAGATTTGGTAAATCTGCCCCGAGCGGGCAAATACTTCACCCACGTGATCTGCCCCGACTTCATCCGTAATCCAGGCATCGGTTGCGCCACTCTTAAACGTTTCGCCAATCCCTCGAATGATCTCGGCGATGATGATGCCGATGAACACCGGGACCAGGCCCTCCAAGATGTAGCACGCGCCGATCATGAAGCCGCCGATCAGCAGCGACAAGCGCCGACTGTAATTGTCGGCCACGATCCCAGTCGGGACTTCAAATAGAAAACAGGTTAGCTCGATGGCCGTGCCCACCAGCACTAGTTGCAGCGGGCTCATGCCAATCGTGCGCACATAGTAAGCCGTCAACCCAGTGAAGATCAGCATCATCGAAAATGCCGATACACCCGACATGAGGAGATACGCCGTTCGGGCGTTTAATTTATGCATAGTTCACACTCCATCAAACTCGGGTGCAAAGTAAAAGACACCTGAGCGGCCGTCTAGGCACTCAGCCAACGCGCCTTCGCGCAGCTCTTTGACCATGAATGGCTCACACGGCCCATCAGATTGATCGCCACTCCAGCGCACCCCTAGCGCTTTGGCGGGACGGAAACCAAAGCGCGGGTAATACCCGGGATGACCCAGGAGAAAGATGAGCTGGGGCGACTGACTCGCCAGCATCTCGAAGCCTTTCAGGATAAGTTGCGAGCCGATGCCTTGGCGCTGATGGTCAGGTTGCACGGCGATGGGGCCGAGGGCGACGACATAGACCGCAGAGGTCTTTCCATCAAATGCAATCCGCGCCGGACTGAACGCCACATGACCGATGACCTGCCCATCCAGTTCTGCCACCAGTGACAGCAGCAATTTGCCGTTATCCCGAAGCCGATTATTTAGGTCGGCTTCCATTTGTCCGGAGATCTGATCGCGAGTAAACGCAGCCAAGGTGAGGGCGTGTATAACTGAAGTATCTTGGGGTTGTTCAAGACGAATCTCAATCATGGCACCCACCGTCCGCGCTGAATCTCGTTGAGCTGATCTCCATCCAGCCCCATGACCTCACGCCAGAGCACGCTGGCCAAATCGTGCGGTCTGCGGTTAATGTCATATCGCTCGAAATACTCGCAGATGCGGGTTACATCGCGCAGAAAGAACTTAAACGCATTGGGGTTTTTGTAGGGCGAAACCGCCTGTGGGAAGTCGATGATGCGAATCTCACCCTCCCAATACAGCACATTAAACGCCGATAAATCTCCGTGAATCACGTCATTGGCCAGCATCAATTTGATGTTGTCGATCAACAAACTAAATAGCTTGCGGGCTTCGGACGTCTGCAATGTGACAGAGCCCAGGGGCGGGGCAGCCATATTCTCGTCACCCAGATACTCCATCAGGATGGCATTCTCGCCACTGGCATGGACCTTGGGTGTGATTGCACCCGCCTTGTGCAACTTGCTCATCACCCCGACTTCGTTGCCCAGCCATGAGCCATGCAGGATATTTAGACCCACCTTGGTGCGCTTATTTACCGCACGCTTCTCGCGGCCTTTCATGTTGGAGACGCCTTCCGGGTTAACCATGTCGGTGCCCACCCGATATTGCGCGTCGTTTTTTAGGTTGCGGAACATGCGCGGGCGATAGATTTTGGCCGCCAGCAACGGCACTCCCGCGTTGGCGTGAGCGCGACAGCAATAGACCGTGGCCTCTTTTCCGGCTTTGACCACGCGCAGCACATCGGCGATGACATGATCATGATAGAAGTCGCCCAGCGAAGATAGGATCATTTCCTGTTCGTGGCGGCTGCCCTGATAAGTCGGGTTGAAGACATCCGCCTGCACTTCGTTGGCAACCGCCTCGCGCAACAGAGTCGTACGAGCATCGGCCAAAGTCCGTTTACCCTCATGGGCCTTCTTCTTCAGCCCAGGTTTGCGATCTTCATTGCGTTGGCGATTTTTTGCCCCTACAAACTCGAAGTCGTCGACATCGGAAGTGTCAAGAGTGTCGGAGGTGTCGAACGTGTCGAACGTGTCGTAGAGACGCGCGGTAAGCGCGTCTCCGGTGTCGACAGTGTCAGTTACATCAACCTCATCGACCGTCTCGTAAGCGAACACGGCGTGAGGGGGTTCTGAATTCGATTCAAAAAACATAGCTGCTTAAAAATCGCTGTGTCGTAACTTCATGACCACAAGTCAAAACAGCGATATCAAATAAATAAAAAAGACCACGGGATATCGAGTAATCGATCCGTGGCCTGATGCTGACGTCAGAGGGTTGGCGAATCAGTGCGCCAGTCTTTAGACAACAAAAAACCACGGGGCGCGTCTGCGCTCACCCGTGGCCAATAAAAAGCAAGTCAGTGAAGCAAGCTTTAGCGGCAGACAGGCGTAACCAGACGCTGAACAGCGGAAACAAGGGCTGAAAATTGTGCTGTCATCTTAAGTTACGCCTCCTTTTACTAAAAATTTTTGGCTCGATTAAGTCTAATCAAGTCAAGTTGGCAAAGTTATCGCACAATGCACAAGGAATGTCAAGACCAAATTAGAAATTAAAAAGAAAAAGAAATGAATGATCAGTAAGACAATTCCAAGTCATGTATAATCCACCGGCTTAATTTAAGAGCTGTATCTAGAGACATGCACAGGCGTGTCTTTATGCATGAAGTGAGGACCAGATGCCAAAGCGAACCTACCAACCCAAGAAGCGCCGCCGTGTGCGCGTACACGGCTTCCTTGAGCGCATGAGCACCAAGGGTGGCCGAAAAGTGCTAAACGCCCGTCGCGCCAAAGGCCGTAAATCGATGACTGTGAAGGCCAACAACCACGTCAAGAAGATTGACTGGAACGCAGTTTATTCACCTGCCAAGAGCAAGCGCGGCACTGAAGGCAGCAAATAGCGCTTTAAACCGAAAGCTAAAAGTAAAAGTGGAAAGTAAGAGGTGTTTCTCGCCTTTTTACTTTCCACTTTTTACTTTCTGCTTTCAGCTGGCTTCTTGCATGTTTGGGCGCTTGCGCAAATCCGCAGAGTTTGAACGGGTGCGACTGGTCGGCAAACGCCGCCGTGGAACCTACTGCATGCTCAATGCGGCTCGCAGCACAGCAACTGCTAACGACGCGCTAACACGCATCGGCTACATTACGAGTAAACGTATAGGCAATGCAGTGCAGCGCAATCGTGCCAGGCGGTTAATGCGAGCGGCTATGCGTGTTCTGGAAACACAAGTTGCGGCTGGATGGGATATCGTGCTGATCGCGCAACCCTCATTGGCCCAGCCTTCGCTCAAAATGTCCGTTTTGCGACAAGAATTGGAATGGCTTCTGAAACAAACGTCTATCCTGATCCCGAACAAGGACAACCCGTCGAGCAAGTTCTCGCCCGACGCAGCATTGTCGGACGTGCCATGATCGGCGCGATTCGGCTCTATCAGATCTCGCTATCCAAAGCCTTCCCACCCTCGTGTCGCTTTTATCCATCTTGCAGCGAATACACTGCTCAAGCCATCGCAAAATATGGCCCGCTCAAAGGGGGTTGGATGGGTACTAAACGCATTTTACGCTGTCACCCGCTTACTCCAGGCGGGTATGATCCAGTACCATAAAATAACTTGGATTATGCGCGTAACTGCGCCAATAATCTTACGATTTGAAACTACCGATGAATATCTCGAAAACGTTTTTGACCGTTGCCGTCCTCGGACTCATATTGAGTGCATGCACTGGCGGAGAACCTGCACCCACAGCCTTCCCCGATATTATGGTCGATGGCTCGTCCGCCTATCTGGCCAGCAATCTGCACGTTTATAAATTTGACATCAACAATGCTTCCGAAAGTTGGCGATTCCCAGCGCAAGGCGCGACCGCAACAAGCGAGCAAGCGTTACCAGGCCCATTCTCAGGCAAACCATTGAAGTTTGGCAACGTGATTGTTGTCGGTGACTCTACAGGGCGTAGCGTGACCAACCACTACCTGTATGGCCTGAAAGAGAGTGACGGCACCGTGGCGTGGCGCTTCTCCGGGGGTAAGAAGGAATACACCGACGGGGTGGAGAGCGACGGCAAAGTGATTTATGCGCCCAACGGTGATGGATCGCTGTACGCCATCGATCCAAACCAAAAGGACGGCAGTGAGCCAAAGCTGCTGTGGAAATTTACAACCCAGAACAAGCTGTGGACGCGTCCGCTAGTTGCCGAGGGCACAGTCTATCAGGCCGCGCTGGATCACCGACTTTACGCCATTGACGCCGCCACCGGCAAAGAAAAATGGCAATTCCGGGCCGCAGCCTCCATCGCCGTACAGCCAGTGTTGGTGGATGGCATTCTGTATTTTGGCTCCTTCGACAGCAAGTTTTATGCCATTAAAGCCGCCGATGGCAGCAAGGTCTGGGAACGTGAAGCAGAGGGTTGGATTTGGTGTGATCCACTGATTGAAGATGGCACCATCTACGTTGGCAATGTGCGTGGCGCAGTGTTTGCACTTAATCAGGCGGATGGGCAAGTGAAATGGCGCTCCGACGTGGCCGACACCGTGCATGGCCAACCTGTACGCCAAGGCAACAAGCTGTATGTAATGTCGATGAACACATATGTCTATGTGATTGATTTATCCGCTACACCCACCAATGGCGTCCTCAAAGCTGAAATTTTCAATGACAAAATCGGACGGCGATTGTTGTCTACACCTGTCATCGCTAACAACCATTTGTTGGTGCCACTCTTTGATGGTGATGTTAAAGTGTCACGTATCAGTTTGGAATCCAAATTAAACGAATCATTCTTTCCGGTGCCTACGGCCACAAAATAGAAAAATCGATAGAAGTAATTCACGATGCTTGATTTTCTGATCTATAACCCACTCACGAACATCATGCTTTTGATCTATGACGTGTTGTTCAAGAACTACGCGTTAGCGATCATTGTGCTGACTGCGCTGATCCGCTTGCTGACCATGCCATTAACATCTCGTCAGCAGGAGGCCAGTATCAAAATGCAGGCGCTCCAGCCCAAGATCAAAGAGCTGCAAGAAAAGTATAAGAGCGACCCCAAAAAGCTACAGGAAGAAACCCGCAAACTGGGATTCAATCCCTTGGGTGGCTGTCTGCCTCTGATAATCCAATTTCCGGTGTTGATCGGCTTGTATACCGCTATTCAGCGTTCGTTGGCCTTCAACCCACTCAGTTTGTTAGAGTTGGGCAAGCATCTGTATGCGTTCCCACCCTTCAATCACTTGTCCTCGCTCATGCCAATTAACAGTGTGTTGTTTGGCATCCTGGACATGGCCACCGTGCCCAATTATTTGTCCATCAGTGTCATCATTCCATTGTTGGTTGTGGGCACAACTTGGCTCTCTAACAAGATGATGATGACCCCAGCGACTGATGCGCAATCCCAACAGATGAACCAAACTATGGGTTTGATGATGCCACTTATGATTGGCTTCTTCTCCCTGCAAACACCCATCGGCTTAGGGTTGTATTGGATTGTGTCCAACATGATCGGCGTAGGACAATATTACCTTATGAAGCCGCGCATGGATGCGCTGAAGAAGCACTATGGGGTGGGCGGCGCAGGCGCAGTGACGATATCTCCCAGTGATCCTGCCTCACCCGATAAACCATTGTTCTTGCCTCCCAAATCCAAAGTACGTGCCAAGTCCAACCCCAAGCGTGATAATACACAAAAGCCTAGCAACGGGCGCTAAACGTCAATAAGGCGCAAAGTTTGTAGAAGCAAGTATTATTACTAGAACTTTCTTCCAGATAATTTAGAAATGGCTGCAATTGAATTAAGTGCCCCCGACGCGGAGAGCGCCATCGCCCAAGGCCTGGCGCAGCTCAACATGATCCGAGCAGAAGTCAAAATCGAGATATTGGATGAGGGCAGCCGCGGTGTGCTTGGCATTGGTGCAAAGCAAGCGCGTGTGCGCCTGACCCCTTTTGCCGACATTGAAGCTGCTGCTGCTCGCACAGTTCCGGTTGTATCTGTGCCATCATCTTCTGGCACTGCTGTCACTGCCGCTTCAACCCCGCCCACTGTGGAACCAGCACAAGATGAGGCCCAACTCGAAGTCGAAGATGCGGCTGATGAGACGCAAGACGATAGTTCAGCGGATCAAGATGATGATGACCAAGGCGAGATTGAGATTGAAGGGGCCGACTTGGCAGCCAACCTGACCCAAAGCGTGCTTGACAACATGGGCATCACCTCTGCCACCTGCACCAGCCGCAGCCTGATGCCCAGCGATGACCATGATCACCCGTCGATTTGGGTGGATGTGGATTTTGAACCTAACGATGAAGGCGATGACGATGTGGCCGGGTTGACGGACTTTAATAACGAGGGCTGGAACGCGCTGCAATTGCTGGTGCAAACCATGTGGTCGCACCAGACTAAGAGCAGCGTGCGCATCACGGTTGACCTGAACGGTCTTCGCGCCCGCCGCGAGATGCAAGTGCAAAACATGGCCACCCGCATGGCCGAACGAGTGGTCGCCACCGGTAAAGCCATCACCCTTGAGCCGATGGCGGCTTCCGAGCGGCGCCTGGTGCATATGGCGCTCCGCAACAATCCTAAAGTCGTCACTGAAAGCGCCGGCGAAGGCAGCAGTCGCAAAGTGACGATCAAGCTAAAGAAATAAAAAGTGAAAAGTAGCAAGTTGAAAGTTGAAAGTAAGAATTAAGAAGGCAGAATGAAGAAAAGATAAGATAAGTCATTCTTTCTTCATTCGGCCTTCTTAATTCTGGCTCTCCAGCCTTTGGCGGGATTAAACGCTGTCATGCTGAGCAAAGCGAACCGAAGGTCCCAATGGTGAAACGCTTACGATTAACGCCGCCGGGATTCCTCCCTATGGTCGGAATGACATATTTCCCGGCAAAGCCGGTAGAACCTTAATTCTCAATTCGCGATATGCTCGATTATTTAGCGGTGGGCCACGTCACAGAAGATGTGTGGCGCGATGGGCGGATTACCCCGGGCGGCACCGTCATCTATGCGGCGCGGGCTGCACAGCGTATGGTGACTCGGGTTGGCGTACTAACGGCTGCGGCCCCCTCGTTTGATCTGGCTGCGGTTTATCCTGATATCGAGGTGCACCGGATCGACGCGCCCACAACCACCCAGTTCGAGAACATTTACACCCCGCATGGCCGAGTCCAGATCACACGCCCTTGTCAGGTTGATTTAGAACCCCAGGGCGATTTGCAAACCAAGATTTTGCATTTGGCCCCTGTCTGCAACGAAGTCAGTGCCAAGTTTGCCTCACAGGCGGCGCGCCATGTGTTTGTCGGGGTAACCCCTCAAGGCTGGTTGCGCCGCTGGAATGCCCAAGGCCGGGTCACCCAGCACGCCTCCAATTGGAAGGATGCCGACCTGATTTTGGGGAGAGCTGATGCAGTGGTCAGCAGCTTAGAAGATGCCAACGGCGATTGGCAAATCTTGTGTAACTGGGCATCGCGCTGCAAGCTCTTGGTTGCCACGCAGGGGCCAGATGGCTGCACCGTATTTGTAGGCGGCAAGCCTACCCATGTGCCTGCCCCACAAGTAACGGAAGTGGAAGCCACCGGTGCTGGCGATATTTTTGCGGCGGCGCTTTTTATCGCGCTGCAAAAGGGCGATGACCCGATTCAGGCATGTGCCTTCGCCAACTGCATCGCTGCGCACTCGGTCACCTTGCCTCAATTAGAGGGATTGCCGATGCCCGAAGATATTGCGCGGTGCAGTAACAGACCATGACCTACATCTACGCCCTAGCCAACCAGAAAGGCGGGGTGGGCAAGACCACCACTGCCGTCAACCTGAGTGCCTATCTGGCGCGCTTAGGCAAACGGGTGCTATTGCTTGATCTTGACCCGCAGTCCAACGCTAGCAGTAGCTTGGGGATATACAAAGAAACCGTCGAAATATCGAGCTATGACGTATTGCTGGGCAGCGCAACGGCTCTGCAAGCAACGTTGAAAAACACCCAGCTCAATCTAGCGATTATTCCAGCCTCGCCAGGATTGGCCGCAGCCGAGATCGAACTGGTGGGCGAGTATGCGCGCGAACATCGTCTGCAAGAGGCGCTCAAGCCAGAAGTCGATAAATACGAATACATTCTCATCGATTGCCCACCCTCGCTCGGGTTGTTAACGGTGAACGCGTTGGCAGCAGCCAGCAGCGGCGTGTTAATCCCGGTGCAATGCGAGTATCTGGCGCTCGAAGGGTTATCGCAGCTGGCCCGCACGGTGCAATTGGTGAAGCAGCGCCTCAACCCGCAAATCGATGTGCGCGGGCTAGTGATGACGATGTATGACGGGCGCAACACGCTGGCGCAGCAAGTGGTTGACCAAGTGGAAAAGCACTTTGGCAACAAGGTGTTTAAGACGCGTATTCCGCGCAATGTGCGGTTGAGCGAGGCTCCCAGCCATGGACAACCTATCGTCAACTATGCGCCCAGCTCACCCGGTGGCCAAGCTTATCTAGCATTGGCCAAAGAGTTGATTGAGCAGAATGACGGTGGGCCGCCTGCAGCGATTAGCGATCAGCCTAAGACCGCACCTACACCTCTCAAACCGAAACAAACAAAACTGAAAGCTGACGGCTGATTGCTGAAAGCTGACTGCAAAAAACATGCCAAAACCCATCGGACTTGGGCGCGGGCTAGATGCCCTTATCCCACAACAACCGGCCAGCGAAGCGCCAAAAGCCAAAGAGGAAACGCAGTCTGGCGTGATTGAAGTGGCAGTGGGCGAGATTCGCCCTAACCCTCGTCAGCCGCGCAATACCCAAGCGATCGAGCATCTCAAGTTAGATGAGTTGTCCGCTAGCATCAAGATGCATGGCGTGATCCAGCCCATTATTGTGACGCGCAACCAAGGTAGTACAGGCTATACCTTGATCGCAGGCGAACGACGCTGGCGAGCCTCGCAGTTGGCTGGGCTAACGCATGTTCCGGTCATCATCAAACATGCCGCGCCACAGCAGATGATGGAGCTGGCGCTGATCGAGAATATTCAGCGCAGCGACCTTGGCCCGTTAGAAGAGGCGAATGCCTACCAACAGCTCATGCAGGAGTACGGTCTGACGCAAGAACAAGTCGCCGAACAAGTGGGCAAAGATCGCAGCACGGTGACCAATACGGTGCGCCTGCTCAAACTACCAGAGAAAGCGCAGCAAGCACTCATGACGGGTCAGATCACAGAGGGACATGCACTCGCATTGATGACCCAAGGGATGACCGCCGACTGGCAAATTCATCTGCTAGATGAGTACGTTATTCCAAAAGGGCTAAACGTGCGCCAGACCACAGCGCTTGTAAAACAAACACTCGCCAAGACTTCTGGCACACAGACCAACAAACCCAAACCCAGCGCACCCAGAATTTCCTTAGAAGACCGCCACGTAGAGACCAAATTGCGCGACTCGCTCGGCACCAAAGTCAATTTGCAACGTGGCCGCAAAGGCGGACGCATTGTGATTGAGTTCTATAGTGACGAAGAGTTCAACGCTATATATGACAAGATTGTGGGAGAGGAGTGAGAACGACGGACAATCGCGCTCAAGATCAATCTTCAATTCTGTGTGGTGATAACCTCGTTCTATTGCGTCAGCATGTGGCGGACGCCTCAGTCGATTTGATCTATGCCGATCCGCCGTTCAACTCAGGGAAGGCCTATTTTGGACGGGAGGCATCCGGTGAAAAACATGCGGCGTATGACGATCGCTGGCGATTTGATGAAGCCGAGTTTGAGCGCACACTCGCCTCACTCCCTACACCTCACCCCCTACACCTCACACTCCAAACTTTACGCACACTTGTAGGCGAAAGCGACGCGTTGGCCTACTGCGCTTTTCTCGCGCCACGAATCGTGGAGATGCAACGGGTGCTCAAGCCCAGCGGCAGTTTATATATTCATTCCGATGTACGCATGAGCCATTTTATTCGGTTGCTTCTAGACGCGGTATTTGGGCGCGAGCATTTCCACAATGAGATTGTGTGGGGCTATCGCACCGGCGGCGCAGGCAAAAAACATTTCTCGCGCAAACACGATGTCATCTTGTTTTACAGCGTCTCAAAAAATTATACTTTTCATCCGCAGTATGAGCGCATTCGTTACAAAAAGCCCTTCTTCAGCGCCAAACAGGATGAGCAAGGGTTTTACGCCGATGTGATCGTGCGGGATGTGTGGGAGATTCCAGCTGTAATCAACGTTTCTAAAGACCGCACCGGTTACCCAACGCAGAAGCCGTTGGCATTATTGGAACGGATTGTTACGGCCTCATCGAACCTAAATGACTTAGTGCTCGATCCGTTTTGCGGTAGTGGTACCGCCCTAGTTGCGGCGCAGAAGCTGGGAAGACGCTGGATGGGAATGGAAGCAAATTCCGATGCGGTAGCAATTTGCCATAAACGTTTGGCTACGGGAACGTCGATTGATCGATAGCACTTTCTAGCAGATCAAGTACACCCAGGTCTTGGGCCCAATGCCGCAGGTAATCGTAATCCAATGCTTGTTGCTGGACTTTGAGCATATTCAACACATCCGTCCACTGGCGATCTGATAGACGCCCACCATCGTGATACCAAATCAACTTATTCAAAATCGTATCCTCGGCAGAAGCAATGAAGTAAAAGGGTGCTTCCGGATCTTCGATGAGAGGCATAACATCCGCTCGCATAAATGATGTCTTTGCAAAAACTGTCGACTTCAAGACAAATACATCTACTTTGTATTGAGTTGCAAAGTGAATCAGGTTGAATGATGATTTGTGAGCAATCGCTTCCAAAATCATGTCGTCGTCGATATAGTAATCATTCGTCAAGCGTTCAACCAGTGACATCACATGCTCGTTGCGAATATCAGCGATAAGATCAATGTCGAGCGTGGAACGCGGCACACCGTGCGCCGACATTGCAACAGAACCACCAATATGATAAGCAACACCAATTTCTTCAAAAGCAGTAATAACTGGGGCGACAGCAATCTGATAAGTTGGTGTAATCACAATTTAACTCACAAATCTTTTGAGCCTAAAATATAAACTGGCCACTTCAAACGTACCTTATCCGCTAATGCTTTGCCATAATTGAGCTCAATCCATAGAAGTTTTAGATCATCGTCAGATAGCATAGGATGCAGTCGTCGTAACGCCATACGCGATAGGTATACCATTTCAGCAGACATTTGAAGCGTTTGTTGAATACGTTTGACTGACCCAGCCAACCGAATCCGCTCAATCTGCCTACGTTCTGCCTCTACACTCGTGTCTCTAGATTGGGTGCGATACATGAGGAGATTATCTTTCATTTTCGGGCAAATGCTAAACTTCACTCTACCCATGAAAGAGATCATTCAACAAAAACTAAATCAGGCGATTGGCCTGTTGCGCGAACAAAATGTCGACTGCTGGATGACATTTGTGCGCGAGACTTCGCAGGTGCACGACCCTGCGCTCGATTTGATTGTGGGCTTTGGTGTGACCTGGGACAGCGCATTTATCTGCACCAAGTCAGGCGAGAAAATCGCGATTGTCGGCCGCTACGACGGCGATAACATCCGCAAGCTGGAAGCCTACGATCAAGTGCTGACGTATGACACGGCCGTGCGCCCACTACTACGCGAACAACTGGCCCGCATCAACCCACAGAGCATCGGCCTGAACTACTCGTTGAATGACACCGGCAGTGATGGGCTGACTTTTGGCATGTATGCCCGTCTCGTGCAATTTTTGGGTGACACGCCCTATCCCGGTCGCTTCGTCAGCGCTGATGGCATCGTACGGCGGCTACGGGAGCGTAAAAGTGCAGCCGAAGTCGCTCGCATCCAGGTCGCGGTGGCAAAGACCCAGGATGTTTACAACGCCATCTTCGATCTGCCACTCAAGGGTATGACCGAAAAGCAGGTGCACCAAATCACCGGTGATTTTGTTGCGCGTGCTGAGTGCGACTTTGGTTGGGAGCGCATCAACAACCCAATGGTCAACGCTGGGCCAAACAGCTCAATCGGGCATGGCATCCCGGATGATCTGGTGATCGAACCGGGGCAATTGTTGCATTTTGATATGGGGCTACGCTACAACGGCTACTGCGCCGACCTGCAACGAGTGGCCTATGTGCTGCCTGATGGCGCAAGCAACGCACCCGAAGCAATACAAAAAGCCTGGGCTGCCTGCTGGGCCGCGTTGGAGGCCGGTAAAGCTGCGCTCAAAGCCGGCGCGATTTGCTACGAAGTCGATGCCGCTGCTCGTAGCACCTTGGTGCAACAAGGTTACGCCGAGTTTATGCACGGCTTTGGCCATCACGTCGGACGCAACGTCCACGATGGCGGCAATATTTTGGGCCCGCGCTGGGAGAAATACAACAATCTACCCTACACCCAGGTCGAACCCGGCAGCGTGTATGCCATTGAGTTGGGTGTGCTGCTACCAGAGCATGGATACATTGGGATCGAAGAGAACGTGCTGGTCACAGCAGACGGGTCGGAGTATTTGAGCGAGCCGCAGCGGGAGTTGATACTGATTTAGCACTAGAATCACCTGGAGGCTGAATATGACCACCGTAGAAATGACCATTCGCTTATCTGTCGAGGAGATTCTGCATGCGCTATGGCAACTGCCATCCCATAACCTCTCAAACTCTGGACTCAAATGCGCTTGCTGATCGCGATGCGATATTCGGCATTTGGGCTGACCGCACCGACATCAGCGATAGTGTCGCTTACTCGGCGATGTTGCGACAAAGACTGGTTTCCGACTTACAACTCTTGCGACCCTACTAAGTCAAATCATGCCACCGCTCATCCCAGACGACCGCGCCACGATTCGGACATTCCTGACCGAGCGCTTCCAGATCGAAGAGCTGGAGGTGTCGATTGACCCATCTCGCAGCAAACTTGCGCTACAGCTATGAATACGATTTTGTATAACGCCAATATCTACACGGTCAACCCAGCCCAGCCACGTGCCACGGCGCTGGCCATCTCGCATGGGCGAATCGTCGCGGTGGGCAGCGATAGCGATGTGGGCAATATCGCGTTGCCCGGTTTGCAGCGGGTGGACATGCACGGCGCATTTGTGCTGCCGGGGCTGATCGACGCTCACTTACATCTGGAATGGTCGGGCTACGATTTACAGCAGGTGCGGGTATATGACAAAATCCGCATCGACGATGCAGTGGCGGTGGTGCGCGCACGAGCGCAGGACACGCCTGCTGGCAAATGGATTCGCGGTCGCGGTTGGAACCAAGCGGATTGGGGTGGCCCTTCGACTGGCGCTCAGGGTGTACTGCCGACGGCAGCACATCTTGATGCCGCGACAACCGCCCACCCGGTCTTTCTCAATTCGCGTAGCGGACACAGCGGCTGGGCCAACAGCGCTGCCATGCGGCTGGCCAATGTGACCAAAGACACGCCCAACCCACAAGGCGGCGAGATCGTGCGCGATGCGCAGGGCCATCCCACCGGGCTATTCCTCGAAACGGCAATGAATTTGATTGGCAGACATGTGCCCAGCCCCACCCCACAGGAAGCCGAGGACGCGACGGTGCTGGCCATGCGCGAGATGAACAAGAAGGGCCTGACCGGCGTGCATTGCATGGATGGCGACGGCGGCATCCAGACATTCGGCACATATCAACGTTTGCGTGAGCAACAGCGTAGCACGCTGCGGGTGGTCAAGATGCTGCCGGTGCAAGCGCTCGATGAAGTGGTTGGCACTGGCCTACGCAGTGGCTTCGGCGATGCCTGGTTACGCATTGGCGGGATCAAGATCTTTGTCGATGGTGCGCTCGGCCCCAAAAGCGCCTCGATGGTCGAAGCCTACGAAGGCGAGCCCAACAATCACGGCATCGACATCTACGACCGCGAGACCCTGACCGAGTTTGCCATCAAGTCGTTTCAGCAATGTCTGTCCGTGGTCACCCATGCCATCGGCGACCGGGCCAACCACGATATTCTGGATGCGTATGAGGTGGGAATGAAGGAGACGACCGCTGGGCGACCACCAACCAACGCAACGACCAGTGGTGGTCGGTCGTCGGTCGTCGGTGGTCTCAGAAACAGAATCGAACACGCCCAGGTTCTGCAGCCAACGGACATTCCACGCTTTGCACAGATGGGGGTGATTGCGTCGATGCAGCCCATTCACGCGACAAGCGACATGAAGATGGTCGATGCGTATTGGGGCCCACGCGGTCGCTATGCCTATGCTTGGCGCGACTTGTTAAACAGCGGCGTGGTGCTGGCGCTGGGATCGGATGCGCCGGTCGAGTCGTTCGATCCATTGGTCGGCATTCACGCCGCAGCCACCCGCCAACGCGCCGATGGCACGCCGGAAGGCGGCTGGTATCCGGAGCAACGCTTGACTATGGCTGAGGCAATCTATGGCTACACCCTAGGCGCGGCCTACGCTGGCTACAGCGAGCATGAGCTGGGTTCGATTGAAGTGGGCAAACTCGCTGATCTGACTGTGCTATCGCACGATCTGACCCAAATTGCGCCGAGTGAGATTTTGAATGTGCAAGTGGAGCGGGTAATGGTGGATGGGGTTTGGCAAGGTAAGTAGTGGGCAGAAAGCCGAAGGCAAAGGACTAAGGATAGTAAGACAGTGAATGCGGTATAAGACTGGCATGATTCACAAAGACGAACGCCTGCTGCGCATCGGGGTGTTAGGCGCTGGCCCAATCGCACAAGCGGCCCATTTTGATGCGGTCCGCAAGGCGCGTAATGCTGAGCTATACGCGATCTGTGATGCCGCAGAAGACCTGTTGCAGCGCATGGCAACCGTTCATCAACCGGCAATGACCTACACAGATTTTGATGCGATGCTGGCTGATCCACGGGTCGAGGCCGTCATCATCGGCGTGGCGGATCAGTTTCATGTGCCACTGGCACGCAAGACAATTGCGGCGGGCAAGCATGTGCTGATCGAGAAACCGCTGGGGGTGAATATCGAAGAGTGTGAAGCGCTGCGTGACGAATTGCGCGGCAAGCCACTGGTCTTTCAGATCGGCAACAATCGCCGGTTTGACCCGGGTGTGGCGTTTGCGCGGCGCTTTATCCACGAACAGATTGGCCAACTGATGGCGCTGAAGGCATGGTATTACGACTCTACCCTGCGCTACACCATGACCGACAACCTGCAACCTATCCCAGTGAGCAGCGCCAACGCCCGCAAGCCGTTTGGCAACCCCAAGGCCGACAAACAACGTTACTTTATGCTCACCCACGGCAGCCATTTGGTCGACACAGCGCGATTTCTGGCGGGCGAGATCGTACAGGTGCAGGCGCGCCTGATCGAGCGCTTTGAAGCGTATGGCTGGTTTGTGTCGGTTGAATTTGGCGATGGCAGCCTAGGCCATTTAGATTTAATTGTGCCGATTCGGGGCGATTTTGAGGAAGGCTTTCAGGTATTTGGCGAACACGGCAGCATCAAGGCACGTGGGTATTTGCCGTGGTATCACAAGTCGAGCGAAGTCGAATGCTTTTCAAGCGTAGATCGGCAATATAAAAGAGTGCTGGGCGAAGATGC
>JANMVQ010000497.1:0-13361 GCA_031392845.1 Chloroflexota bacterium | reverse complement strand
TATCGTTTGCTGCTCCACTCGCTATGTTTTACCACCATTTTTGCGCCGCAGTCATATCCCTTGTTTGCCCATACCTTAAATTTTCTCGTGAGCAATTACACTTTCGATTTCACTCGACTATAACTTCGATTGCAGTGCTTGTTAACGCAGCTCTCCCCTCACCCGCGCTCCGCGCGACCTCTCCCCCAGCGGGGAGAGGGTTGGGGTGAGGGGAGAGTTGCGCAATACTATGACTCCGATTCTATGCACGCACTAAACCAAATCCGCATCCTCGACCTCTCCCGCATCCTGGCCGCGCCATACTGCACACAGCTATTGGGCGACTATGGCGCAGAGATCATCAAGATCGAACAGCCAGAGAGCGGCGACGGCACGCGCCAGTGGGGGCCACCCTGGGTGGGTGAAGGCGATGCCCGTCAAAGCGCCTATTTTCTGAGCGCCAACCGCAACAAGCAAAGCGTCACGATCAATTTAAAAAGCGCGACTGGCATTGCCTTGATCAAAGAATTGGTCGGCAAATGCGATGTGCTGATCGAGAATTTTTTGCCCGGCACAATGCAACGCCTAGGATTAGATTACGCTTGTCTGCGCGAACAACACCCGCGCCTAATCTATTGCTCTATCACCGGCTACGGCCAAACCGGACCCTACAAGGATCGCCCCGGCTACGATGCGGTGATACAGGCCCAAGGCGGGGTGATGTCGATCACGGGTGAACCGGACGGTGCGCCGATGAAGGTCGGCGTGGCCATCGCCGACATCACGACCGGCTTGTTCGCGGCGAACGCAATCTTGGCGGCGCTCTATCACCGCGAGCACAGCGGGCACGGGCAATACATCGATGTGGCGCTATTTGATGCGCAAGTGGCCTGGTTGGCCAACGTCGCCCACAACGTGCTGGCCGGTGCACCGCCCAAACGCTATGGCAACGGCCATCCCAGCATCGTGCCCTATCAAAGCTTTGAAACTGCCGATGGCTGGATCTACGTCGCGGTCGGCAGCGATGCGCAATACAAACGGCTGTGCGAATGCGCGGGTTGCCTGCACCTATGGCTGGACGAGCGCTTCCAAACCAATCCTGGCCGCGTGACGCACCGTGAGGCGTTGATTGCGCAATGGCAGGCCACCTTCGCGCAACGCAGCACTGCCGAATGGGAAGCGCTGCTGCTTGCTCACGATATCCCCGCCAGTCGCATCAACAGCATCGAGCAGGTGCCGCGCGATCCGCAAGTGCAGGCCCGCAGTATGGTGCAGGAGGTGGATGGCGTCCAACTGCTTGGCCCAGTCGCCAAGCTCTCCGCAACGCCCACTGCTATCCACAGCGCCCCACCCACGCTGGGCCAACACACCCAATCCGTTTTGCGCGATCTGCTGGGCAAAACAGAAGAAGAGATTTGGGCGTTGCGCGAAAATAAAGTTGTCTGAGAGAAATTAAAAATTCAGAATTCAAAAGTCAAAAAGACTGCGAATCATCAGCGTTTCTTTTTTAATTTTGCCTTTTAAATTTTGAATTTCCTTCTGCGACAATAGGCCCATGCAACTTGGACTAATCGGCCTAGGCAAGATGGGCGGCAACATGACGAAAAGGCTGTTGATCGGCGGCCACACATTGGTGGTGTTTGATCGCAGCGCGGATGCGGTGAAAACCGCGGTGGGAGAAGGCGCTATTGGCGCACAATCGCTTGTAGAGTTGGTGCAGAAATTGGCCGCACCACGTGCGGCTTGGATCATGGTGCCCTCAGGTGCGCCAACGGAGCAGACGATTTTAGATCTGGCTGCCGTCATGCAACCGGGCGATACCATCATCGACGGCGGCAACAGCAATTACAAAGACTCGGTCCGTCGGGCGGCCATGCTCAAGGAGCAGCGACTTAACTTTGTGGATGTCGGCACCAGCGGCGGGATATGGGGACTAACCGAGGGCTATGCGCTCATGATCGGTGGGGAGGCTAACCCGGTTCAACATTTGTTCCCGATCTTCGAGACACTAGCGCCCGCCGTGGATCGTGGTTGGGGACATGTCGGTCCCAGCGGCGCAGGCCACTTCGTCAAGATGATTCACAATGGCATCGAATATGGCCTGATGCAAGCCTATGCTGAGGGGTTTGAGCTGATGCACCGCAAAACCGAAATGAATCTGGATCTGCACCAGGTCGCCGAAATCTGGCGGCATGGCAGTGTGGTGCGCTCGTGGCTACTCGATCTCACTGAACGTGCACTGGCCCAAAACCCAGACCTCGACGGTATCGCAGGATTTGTGCCCGACAGTGGCGAAGGTCGTTGGACAGTCGCCGAGGCCATCGAACTGGGCGTTTCCATCCCGGTGATTTCAATGTCATTGCAGCGCCGTTTCAGAAGCCGTGAGCAAGAGCCTTTCAGCGACAAACTGCTGGCCAGCCTGCGCGACCAGTTTGGCGGACATGGAGTGAAGAAGAAATAGTTTTTTTGGACACGGACATACACGGAGTGACACGGAATCATTCTGTCGAAAGAACAATAGGCTCTCCAGACTTTGTCGGAAAATGAACCACGAATCTCACTAATCTTCACGAATTATTCGTGTGAATTAGCGAGATTCGTGGTTTATCCCGTTTTACTCGGTAGAACCAGAGAAAAATAATCCGTGTTCGTCCGTGTTCGTCCGTGTCACTTCGTGTCCAAAAAGTCTTATTCCGCCTATTGCGCAAAGTCTGTGATTCCAGCTAAGATTGTCTATCAATGAAGGGAAGATTGAAGGGAAGATTAAAGGGAAGATTGAGAGGAAGTCATCGACTCATGGCCGGGTTGCTCGCGCTGATTTTGATCGGTGCGATTGCGATTTGGCCCGCATCACCTGTTCAAGCCGGTTCGGATGGCACCGAGGCGGGCAGCATCGAGACCGCCGCTTGTCCATTTGACCGCATGCGTTCTGCCTCGCCTGAACTAATGGCGCGGGCTATCTGCGGCTATATGATTGCGCCGCAAGATCACACCCAGCTCGAAGGGTCTATGATCAAGTTGTTCTTCATGCAGGTGAAGACGATCAGCCCGAACCCGCAACCCGACCCGATCATCTTTTTGGAAGGTGGCCCCGGCGCGAGCGGGGTCGAAGTAATGGGGCTGCTGTTTGACCGCGCCGCACAGACCTTTTATGAAACGCGCGATCTCATTACCTTTGACCAACGCGGCACCGGTGATTCAATTCCGTCGCTGCGTTGCCCAGAATATTCTGATTTGCTGGTCGATTCGTTCACCGAATCAGCGGGCACCGGACAAGTGGGTGCCAATATCGGCGAAAAGCGCAACGAGGCGCTGCTGGCCTGCCGCGCACGCTGGGCCGAAGAAGGGGTCGATCTGACGGCGTATCACACCGCACAAAACGCAGCCGATGTCGACTTGTTACGACGTGCGCTCGGTTACGACAAGGTCAATCTGTGGGGCATTTCGTATGGCACCCAACTGGCGCTCAGTGTCATGCGCAACCATCCGGATGGGGTGCGCAGCGCGGTCTTGGAAGCGGTTGTGCCACCGCAGGTCAACTTATTCACGTCAACCTCGGCGGCATTGGATCGGGCGTTGAATGAGCTGTTTAAGACCTGTGCGGCAGATCGGGCTTGTAATCGCGCCTATCCTAAGTTGGGCCAAAAGTTCTACGAGATGGCCGACAAGCTGGCCCAAAAGCCTGTGCAATTGACGTTGGATCATCCCATCACTGGCGAGCCGACCCAGGTGCGTTTTGGTGCGGGCGAGTTTTTGGGGGCGGTGCAATTGGCACTCTATAGCACCCGTTCGTTGGCCAATCTGCCTTTTCAGATTCGCACCGCCGACCGCAACAATAACAAGTTGTTCGAGAGTTATTTCCGCGCTGCAGTGATGAGCGGCGAGACCCTAGCCACCGGCATGCGCATCTCGACCCTATGCGCCGATGAAGCCGCGTTCACCAGCGCCGACGAGATCGATGCGAGTTTCAACACCGGGCTGGCGGTCAATCGCATCATGGGCGGCGGGAGCGGTGCAGCGCAGATGAATTTGTGCCGCGCATGGAAGCCGGCCCAACTCGGCCCGTGGGCCGATGACGCAGTGGTCAGCGACATCCCCACTCTGCTGTATATGGGTGAATATGATCCGGTGGCCCCGCCCGAATGGGGGCGCATGGCTGCCAAGACCCTAAAGCACAGTTTTGCATTCGAGTGGCGCGGCTACGGCCATGGCGTTACCAACAGCGGCGACAGTTGTCCAATTCAAATGATGCAGGATTTTCTGGATGCGCCCAATCTGCGCCCCAATGATTCCTGTATGAGCGATTTGCCCGGCGTGAAGTTTTTTGCGCCGAGCAAGTTTAAATGACTGCCGACGACCGACGACCGCCAACAGCAGTGGTCGTCCGTCGGTCGTCGGTCGTCGATGCTTTCAACAAAAAATGCCAAACTTCCCAATTATCGACACCCACGTCCATTTGTGGAACCCGACGACCTTGCGTATGCCGTGGATGGATAGTGTGCCGTTGCTGAACAAGCCTTACGGCGTTAAAGACTATGCCGAGCACACAGCAGGCATTGATATTGAAGCGTTTGTATACCTCGAAGTCGATGTCGCCAAGGAATATGCGCTGCAAGAGGCGCGCTGGGTGATGGCGCGGGCCAAGGAAGATCCCCGTCTGCGCGGGATGGTGGCCTTTGCGCCCATTGAATACGGCGAACAAGTGCGGGCCTATTTAGATGAGTTGGTGCAGACCAAGCCGTTGCTCAAGGGCATTCGACGGCTAACCCAAGGCGAGAGTGATCTCAATTTCGCCGCTCAGCCCAGCTTCGTGCGCGGGGCACAGATTCTAGGTGAATATGGCCTGTCGTGCGATCTGTGCATTCGTGCGCCGATGTTGCCGGGACTCATCAACCTTGTCGAGCAATGCCCCACTACCCAGTTTGTTCTGGATCATATCGGCAAGCCTAACATCAAAAATCATGAGATCAGCCCGTGGCGCGAGCAAATTCACTTGCTGGCGGCATTCCCAAATGTGGTGTGCAAGGTCAGCGGCATGGTGACCGAGGCCGACAGCGAGCATTGGACCAGCGCTGATCTGCGGCCTTACTTTGAGGTGGTGTATGAGGCTTTTGGCGAAGACCGTGTGATGTATGGCGGCGACTGGCCGGTGGTGCTGCTGGCCTCACCCTACAAACGCTGGGCCCAGACGCTGGATGCCTTGTCGGCGGGCTTGTCGGACACCGCCAAGCACAAGTTGTGGGCCGAAAATGCGCGGCGGGTATATCGACTTTAAAGTCCTTGTCATATCATTGTCTGAATGAGATCAATAGCTCGTCGATCTTGGCCGTGGTGTGTCGCACTCATTGCCATCAACATCATCGCCTATGCATATGTGTTACGGGTCCCCTTTCTGTTGGATGATGTTATACAGTTTCGATGGCTCAGCAGGCATGAATTCTGGTCGATCCTAACAACGGCGACTGGGCTTAGCTATTACCGACCGATATCCCTGCTGCTGTGGAAGGCATTGTGGTTTATTCAGGGCCGCTACGATGCGCCCACGCTGCATGCCATCAACCTGCTGGTCCACATTTTGAACACCTTGTTGGTGATGACACTTCTGGTGATGCTGCGCCGTTCCACTCAATCCAAATCTAAATCGACGCCTTTTGCCGCAGCGATCTTGTTTGCCCTCTTTCCATTTAGCTATCAAGCGGTACCGTGGGTGGGCGCGCTGTATCATGTTCTGGTCTTGTTCTTCATGTTGCTGGCGCTTGTCTTAGCGCTGGCAACCCATCGCGGGCTTTCGCCGATCCCCACCCGCCTGGCCCATATCGGCTCGCTCGTGTGCACCTTTCTCGCCCCGTTAACGCATGAAACTGGCATCATGACCTTGCCGTTACTTGTGCTCATCCTAAGCCTCGATAGCCCAGAGGGTATTTCCAAGCTCAGCCTCAGAACTATGGTGCAGGCAACCTGGCAACACGCAGGGGTCACCCTGATCGTATTCGGGTTAACGATGGCCATGCGGGAAAACGCATTTGGCGCAACCACGCTCAACCCATCACTTGAAAATCTTTACCAAGTCGGCGCTTATTTTGTGCAAGGGCTCATCTATCCGGTTGCCCCGTTGGCTCGCCTCGTGCAACGGGTCGGGCTAGACGACATTCAGGCGATCTACGTGGTCGGGGTGTCGGCAGTCCTGGCATGGCTCCTGCTCGTACGGCGAACCGGACAACGCAAAACGATCCTCCTGGCGCTGGGGTGGTTCGGGATATGCCTGCTGCCCGGCTTCTTGTTCCTGAAGTTTCCCTATGTCATCGACGGCCCGCGCCTGCTCTACCAAGCGGCGGTTGGGATTGCCCTGTTGTGGGTCGCCCCGCTCGATGTCCTGGCCGCCCGCCTCGAAGTCGGCCGTTGGCGGCCGCTGCTATTCGGGCTGATCCCGTTAATCGCCCTCGCCAGCAGCATCTGGTTTCTACAAGACAAGGCCGCCATATATATGCAGTCCACCCGGCTGGTCGATCAGTTGCTAATGGTCACCCCACCGCAAGCCAAAGGGCCGTATCTTCTGGTGAACTTCCCGCGCTGGCTGGCCCCACCCCAATCTTGGTTTACATTGGGACACGAGGGCATCCCAATCGTTCCGGAATACGCCAGTATGTACGACTATTACTGGACCGTCAGTGGGCGCGAGACCCCGATTGAGGACGTCCAAGTGGACGATGTGAAACGAAACTGGCGCTACAGCTATGCCCTGGTCGGCACACCCCGCGGCACTGAAGATATGCAGGGCCGCATCCGCAAAAATGGCCGCACGATCTTTGTGGATCTGTCCACTAGCAATGCCATCGTCTACGACGCCGGACGATTGGAAGCGCAGACCACCCCGCCCGCCACGGACTACATCGCAGCCTACGCCGGTGCACTCGCGCTCATCACCGGCACCGTCCAGCATGACGCCGCCGCGCTCCAAGTCACCCTGATCTGGCAATCCTGGCGCAAGTTGCCGCCAGAGCAGGAGCTGAACACCTTCGTGCATGTGCAAAAGCCCAACGGTGAGCTGGTGGCCCAAACCGATGGCTTCCCGATTGCCAACCTGGCCCGCCCCTCGTTCTGGCTGCCCGGCGATCAGTGGCGCGACACTCGCCTGGTGCCGTTGCCCGACAACCTGCCCCCCGGCGAGTATCTGGTCCGGGTCGGGACGTATCCAACCGCCGGTGGCGACCGGCTGGTCGCGCTATCGCCGCAGCAGGTGCGCTACGAGAATGACTCGGCGCTGGTCGGACGGGTAGTGTTGCCGTAGGGGCGCGCCTATCGTCCGGAACGCTTGGATAAACCCAAAATCTCGCGCACTCAAAGCGCTCCGGACGATTTCCCCGGTTGAAAACACATCACTGCCTTAGCGCCAATCGCCATTTGGTCATAAAATCGCCGTCAACACCCATCATGAGCTCATCCGTTTCTATTGGTCTCGGCGCGGGTCAAATGGGGCGGGCCACATTCCGCTCTAATACTAGGCACAAACAAAGTTGATCACCTATTTCATGGATAATACTGCTATGAACATGACAACCGAAGCCATCTATGAGCACGGCACACTTCGATTGCTATCACCCTTGGAATTGCCTGAGCAAACGCATGTGCGAGTGAGTGTGACGTGGGGGGACACCAATCTTCCATCCGATGAACACATCCAGGTTGAAGCATTACTTGTGGCCAGTGGTCTTGTAAAGCCTAAGTCAGCAGCAGAACTGGATAGTGTCGTTCACGTATCTGTCGCACGCCGTGCCGAACTTGCACGAATTTTTGGTCAAGGCCAATCCCTCTCCGATTTCATTATTTCTGAACGTGATGGCCGATGACAACCTATTATCTGGGCTACTACTCAGGCCATTTCTGATTCTTTTCCGCGAATCACGCGAATCAGCGCGAAAAAGATTAACGAGTATTCGCGTGATTCGCGGATTTCAATAGGCCTGAGCTGTTACTTATCTGGATGGATCAAATTTTCTCTATCGCCGCCCTGGGCCGCAGCACCAAAGCCGCCGCCAAACAACTGGCCCGCGTCAGCACCGAGCAGAAGAATCGTGCGCTGAGTGCGCTGGCCGATGGGCTACTGGCCTGCCAAGACGAGATCATCGCGGCTAACGCCATCGACGTGGCGAATGCCAAAGCGCGCGGGGTGGAAGCCTATTTCGTCGACCGGCTCACCCTCAACCCGCAACGCCTGCAAGCCATCGCCAACGACGTGCGCAGTGTGGCCGGGCTGCCTGATCCCATCGGCGAACAATACGACCGCAGCACGCTGCCCAACGGCTTGCGGCTGCACAAGCGGCGCATCCCCCTGGGTGTGCTGGGCGTGATCTACGAGAGCCGCCCAAACGTCACGATTGACATCGCCGCGCTGGCGATCAAGAGCGGCAACGGCGCCGTTTTGCGCGGCGGCAGCGACAACATCAACAGCAACCGCGCCCTGCTAAGGGTTGTGCACACCGTGATGCGCGAACACGGCTTGCCCATCGAGGCCGTGCAGTTGGTCAACGACCCCGACCGCGCTCGCATCTTAGAGATGCTGCGGCTAAATGACTACATCGATCTGATTATTCCCCGGGGCGGTGAGAGCCTGCACAAGCTATGCCGCGACAACAGCACCATTCCGGTGATCACAGGCGGCATCGGCATCAACCATGTCTTTGTGGACGCAAGCGCCGATCAGGCGCAAGCCATCGAGATTATTTTCAACGCCAAGGTCAGCAAACCCAGCGTGTGCAAAGCCCTCAGCACCGTGCTGGTGCATGAAGCGATTGCCGCCGAGTTCCTGCCCAAGATGGCCGCCAAGCTGGCCGAACAAGAGGTGGAGTTGCGCTGCGATGCGCGGGCGTTAGAGATATTGAGCAAAGTGGTGGGGAGCAGGGGGGATGAGGAGATGAGGAGCAAGAGCGTTGGGGCAAATCTCCCCTCACCCCCTCATCCCCTCACTCGCGAAGCGTCATCTCCTCACCTCCTCACCTCTAGCCTCAAACCCGCCCAAGACGGCGACTGGGACACCGAGTGGCTGGCCCTCATCGCCGGAGTGGCGGTGGTCGATTCGTTGGATCAGGCACTGACGTTTATCCAGCAGCACTCGGTCGAGCATTCGGACTGCATTGTGTCGCGCACGCCGGAACATATTGCGCGTTTTTTGAATGAGATCGATTCGAGCGCGGTATTCGTCAATTGCAGCACCCGTTTTAACGACGGTGGGCAGTTTGGCTTGGGGGCCGAAGTCGCCGTCAGCACCCAGCGTATCCACGCGCGCGGGCCGATGGGCCTGCGCGAGCTCACCAGCTACAAGTGGGTATGCGAGGGAGACGGGCAGGTCAGAAATTAAAAATTACAAAGGCAAAATTAGAAAATTCACGCACCCTGTGCGTCTTTTTTAATTTTGCCTTCTGCATTTTTAATTTCTCCATCCACTCATATAGAATGTCGCAATGTCTTCCGCATTGATTACAGCGCTGCGCAAGCTCTATCCGTCTGATCGGCTCTTGTTGCACGATGCGGCGCTTGCCCCGTATGAAAGTGATGGCCTAACCGCGTTTCGGCAAAAGCCGCTTGGCGTGGTGTTGCCCGAAACCCAAGCCGAGGTGATCGCCACGGTCAAGCTGTGTCACGAGCATGGCGTGCCGTTTGTAGCGCGCGGCAGTGGCACTAGCCTGTCGGGGGGCTCGCTACCGGTTGATAAAGGTTTGCTAATCGGGTTGAACCGGCTCAACAAGATTCTCAAGCTCGACCCACAGCAACGCTTTGCCATCGTCGAGCCGGGCGTGATTAATCTCAATATCACGAAGGCCGCGACACCGCACGGCTTGTTGTATGCGCCGGACCCATCCAGCCAAACCGTTTGCACCATCGGCGGCAACGTCGCCTTTAACAGCGGCGGCGCGCACTGTCTGAAATATGGGATGACCAGCAATCACATTCTGGCGCTTAAGATCGTGTTGCCAGATGGCGAAGTGGCCGAATTGGGCAGCCAGAGCGTCGAAAGCATCGACGCCGATTATGTAGGTCTATTTGTCGGCTCGGAAGGCTTGTTCGGCATCGCTTTAGAAATCACCGTGCGTTTGATTCCCAAGCCCGAGGTTTACCGAACAATCTTGTGCGCGTATCGCTCGCTCGAAGCCGCAGGCGATGCGGTCAGCCGGGTGATCGCTTCCGGGCTGTTGCCCGGCGCGATGGAGATCATGGACAACCTCAGCATCCAGGCCGCCGAAGCTGCGGTCAAACCCGGTTACCCATCAGACGCCGCCGGCCTGCTGATCGTGGAGCTGGAAGGCGAGCGCACCCAAGTTGCGGCCGAACATGTGCAGCTGATGCAAGTGATCGAAGAATCTGAACCCTACTACGTGAAAGAGGCCAAAAACGACGAGGAGCGCCTCAAGATTTGGAAAGGTCGCAAGAGCGCCTTCTCAGCCGTGGGTCGGCTCAGCCCGGATTTCATCGTGCAAGATGGGGTGGTGCCGCGCGGACGCTTGGGCGAGGCCTTGGCCGAGATCAGCCAACTAAGCACACAGTATGGCATCCGGGTGGCAAATGTGTTTCACGCCGGCGATGGCAATTTACATCCCTTGGTCTTGTTCGATGGCAAACAGCCCGGCGCACTAGAGAAGGCCGAGGAGTTGGCCGGCAAGATCGTGCAGTTGTGTATCCGGCTGGGTGGCTCGATCACCGGCGAACACGGCGTGGGCGTGGAGAAACGCGATTACCTGCCGCAGATGTATGGCGAAGTTGAAATGGCCGCGATGCATCACTTGCGCAACACGATAGACCCGCAGCAATTGGCCAACCCCGGCAAGATGCTGACACTCAGCGTCGGCGATGCACCCGCGCTCAAGCAGCATGGGTTGCACCCGTTGGAGAAGGCCGGGGTGCTGTCACGGGAATAACACTTTTGCAAAGTTATCCGCGAATCACGCAAATCTACGCGAATTTATTGGCGTGTATTCGCGTGATTCGCGGATAACCTATTCCGTATGTCTCCGTGTCATTCCGTGGATGAAGAAAAGATACTCAAGATGATTCCTGAATCGATTGAAGAAATACAGGCAGCGGTGCGTGGGCATGCGCGTGTGCATGTGCATGGGGCGCACACCAAATCGGCGTTGCACCCGCATGAAACATCGGGGGACTCAGAGGCCCGCGATGTTTGCAGCATCGACCTACGTAAGCTAACTGGTGTGTTGCAATACGACGCACAGGAATTCGTGCTGACGGCGCTGGCGGGCACGCCGGTGTACGAGGTGGAGGCGATCTTAGCGGCGCAGGGCCAGTATCTACCATTTGACCCATTGCTGGTCGAGCGTGGGGCGACGCTGGGCGGAACAGTGGCGGCCAATGCCAGCGGGCCGGGGCGTTTTCGCTATGGTGGCGTGCGAGACTTTTTGATCGGGGCGCGCTTCATCGATGGCAATGCCCAGCTCATCATGGGGGGTGGCAAAGTCGTGAAGAATGCGGCCGGCTTCGATTACCCTAAGCTCATGGTCGGTAGCTGTGGCCGGCTGGGGATACTGGTCGAACTGACGTTCAAGGTCTTTCCAAAACCGCAGGCTTATCACACCGTAATGATGCCACAGCCAGATCTGAATGCCACGCTCAGTGCGCTTTACAAGCTGACCAGCGCGCCACTCGATATTGAGGCGCTGGATATTGTGCCCAACATTGACGTGGGCGCAGGCTATGTCATGCAGGTTCGGATTGGTGGCTTGCCGAACGCCCTGCTGGCGCGCGCCGAACGGTTGCGCCAGACCCTCGGCGTGGGCGGCGATATCCTGAGCGAGGATGCCGATGCACAACTGTGGCGCGACGCCCGCGAGATGCGCTGGGCCGATGGGCGTTCACTCATCAAAGTGCCCATTACACCGGCGCGCATCGGTGCGCTCGAAACGCAGCTGCAAGCCAACACGGTCCCTCGCCGTTACAGCGTGGGCGGCAACGTGGCCTGGCTAGCGACAAACGCCCCACTTATCGGCTTCGAATCGCAAACGATCATGGGTGCCTTCACCCCACCCCAACCTACGCACGTATCTAATCCTTTCGCCCAACGTATCAAGCAGGCGTTGGATCCGCTTAACAAATTCGTATGACTTTAAAGAGGTGTCAGGAGTGTCAAGGGTGTCGGAAGTGTCGATGACACTCCCGACACTCCCGACACTTTTGACACTTCTGACACCCTTGACACTCCCGTTTAACTCTATGCAACATACCATTCAGATTGACCAGATCGGCATGCCGCAGGCAGAAGAGATGGCCCACGCGGTCAGCACGTGCGTGCACTGCGGTTTTTGTTTGCCAGCCTGCCCGACCTATCAAGTGTTGGGCGAAGAGATGGACTCACCGCGCGGCAGAATCGTCCTAATGCGGGATGTATTAGAAGGCAAGATGCCACTCAACGCGGCCACACCCTATATCGACCGTTGTTTAGGATGTTTGGGGTGCGTTACGGCCTGCCCATCGGGCGTGCCGTACGGCGAACTGATCACCTCGTTCCGCGCGTATACCGAAGACAAGCGCGAACGCCCACTGATGGATAAGCTTGCCCGCACGTTGGTGCGCGCGACCCTGCCCTACCCGACCCGTTTTCGAGCGGCGTCTGCCATGGGCAAACTGGCGCGACCCTTCGCCAAAATATTGCCCAAGCAAATGAGCGCAATGCTGTCGTTGGTGCCAGACAGTGTGCCAGCGGCTGCGGCCTTGCCGGAAATCTATCCCGCCCAAGGCATCCGCCGGGCCCGGGTGGCCTTCTTAAGCGGTTGCGTTCAACAGGTCTTGGCCCCGCAGATTAACTGGGCCACCCTCAAAGTTCTGGCCGCCAATGGCGTCGAAGTGATCATCCCCAAAGGGCAAGGCTGCTGCGGCTCGTTAGGCATGCACACCGGGGATGCAACCAGCGCCCGGGCGCTGGCCGCCATCAACCTAAATATATTTTCGATGGACGTGGACGCCATTGTGACGAATGCCGCTGGTTGCGGGAGCGGCATGAAGGAATACGGGCTGCTGTTCAAAGGCACACCCTATGAGGCAAAAGCGCGCGCGTTTGCGGCAAAAGTCCGCGATGTGAGCGAGTTTCTCGATGAGCTTGGCCTCATCGAAATGGGGCCGCTGCCGCAACCGATGAAGCTGGCCTATCACGATGCCTGCCATCTGGCCCACGCCCAAGGCGTTGTGGGTGCGCCCCGCCGGCTGTTGCAGCGTATTCCCAATCTCACCCTGGTTGAGATTCCAGAGGGTGAGCTATGCTGCGGCTCGGCAGGCACCTACAACATCGAACAGCCTGAAATCGCAAATGAACTCGGGGCGCGCAAGGCCCGTAACATCGCGAAGGTTACGCCCGATGCCGTAGCGACGGGTAACATCGGCTG
>JANMVQ010000496.1:0-4733 GCA_031392845.1 Chloroflexota bacterium | reverse complement strand
ATCAATGGTCGCGCATTCAAAGCATGTTCTCCGGCTATTGCTGCCGGATTGACTGATCATCTCTGGTCCATTGCTGATCTCTTGACTTGGAGACCTTCACCAGTTTTGACCTAAGCCTTTGACCCGTCCTTGCCGTACTACGTCTGCTGCTCGAAAAATTGATCAAATATCAGCGTTGTGGCCCGCCAAAAACGTTCTCCCAAGCTCGTCTTTACATTTGTCCGTCGCTTTCTGATCCATTACCTATCTGCCCAACATTTTTCTTTTATCAGCATTGTCTTGAGGGACGACCCGTTGGCGGATCCGCCAGTATCGGCATCTTGTAATGAAAGCGCTCTGGATGGGCGTGGAACGCCGACTCCAGCGCTTAAAGAAAAGTCGGCAGGAAGCCGGAAGTCTGTCATGGAGTCTCCAAATGAATACAGCCCGGCTTGAGTCAAGTCGGGCTGCAAAAAACAAGGGTAGAAATGACTTAAGGGGTGCTAGCCGGCCGCCCGTCGCCGGATCTCGCGCTCGAAGATGCGCGCGGGCTGAGTTGGGCAGCAGGATTTTTGTAGCGACGCAGCGAGTAGCCATTGCCATGAAAGCGGCATTCAAATGTGAAGGGGTGTCAACCCGCCAGCACAATGAGTCGGCCGGGAATCAAGACATGTGGCACTACCATGTACATGTCACACCTCGATTCAAAGATGACGATTTCTATTAGACGTTATTAGAAATAAGAATTTTCGATAGTGATTACGAATGATTCGCACATGAAACACTGTAGAAATAGGCTTTCAGCGAATGTTTCATAGTCAGTATTAGGTGAAAAGTTATTTCTAATAACGTCTATTGCACTCACCACAGCCCATTAGAGGTTGAAAGGCGAGTTAAACTAGCGAAGCAGCAGACTCGGATCATCAATCAAGTTTGAAAGCGGATTTGATTGGGACCACCTCGCGAATAGATTGCCATGAATAGGATCTACGCACGTGACGTAAACAAGGAGGTAACTATTCCATCGCCAGCGCCTTCGCCTCGTCCAGCGAGAGATCGCGGCCGTCAGTCCAGGCGGTGGCGAATGTCTTTGAGACGATGCGCGAGCGCGCCTCAGCGATCAGCGCCTCAGTTCGTCTACGATCATGGGGTGCATTCATCAGCCCAGACGTCTCACGCTGCGCCTCGACCGCGCCCCAGATCTTCGCTGCGCGTTGAATATCGGCTGTCGTTCGGTGCGGCATCATGCCGATCACACCGGCCAGTAAATCCAGGATCCACAAATCAAGCACGGGAAATTTGCTGTGTTCCAACCCTTCGCGCAGGAATCGAAGTGCAGATTCAGATTCGCGGCGATTTAATGCAACTCCGGCCATGCCTTTGCACGCTTGAGTCGCGTAGACATGCTGTCGCCAATCCGGGGCCTGGCATATGGTGTAGGCTTCTGTGTAGTAGGTCTCAGCCTCATTCCCATCACCCTCCGCCAACTCAGCTGCGCCAAGCTCGACAAGCGCCCCCACTATCTGCACGGGATCCTGAATCCTGCGGCCAATCGCGAGCGCTTCAAGGGCGACCTGCTTCACTTGCGTATAGTCGCCAATCTGAAGGTAAACCATCCCGTGGTCAATGAGTCCATCGGCAATCAGCGACTGCCAGTTCATCGCCCGGACGATGGACAAGGCTTCCTGTGTATAGCGCAATGCCGCTTTAAAGTCGTGATGTTGACTGGCAAAGATCGTCGCCCCCGATAACCAGTGGTAGCGAATCAATGGGGTCATTTCAATGCCGGCTGATAGCAACTCCTGGTGCATGCGTTGACCTTCGCTAGGCAGGCAAGCGAACTGAAAATACCAGCTCATGCATCGGCCCAGCTCGAGTGTGAGCGGATGTTTGTGATCCAAAAGCCAACGCAGTGCGGCGCGAGCGTTGTGTTGTTCCACCTCGATGACTTTATAAGCCTCGTCATAGGCCTCGTCACCACCCGGTTTAAGGAGGTGCGCAAAATACTCGGCATGCTGCTGCCGCGCGTGCTCCAAAATGTCGCCGGATGACTGCGCCAATACTTCCAGCGCGAACTCGTGGATCATCTCTAGCATCGTCCAGCGCCCGTTCGCGTCGCGCTTGAGGAGATTCTGGTCAGCCAAGGCGTGCAGGGGCGTATCGTCGGTCAACTCGCACACGGCCAACGCGGCTTCGGTCGTGCAGCCACCGATAAACACGCCGAATTGAGCAAACACAGTCCGCGCAGCGGCATCGAGCAGGTCGTAACTCCACTGGATGGCATTGCGCAAAGTGCGCTGGCGCGGCGCCACATCACGCGCCGTCCCAACCAGCGCCTGCAGCAGCGTATCGTTCAGTGCATCGCGCAGCTTGAGCAGCGTGAATTGGCGCAGCCGCGAGGCCGCCAACTCGATGGCGAGCGGCATCCCATCCAACCGTAGACAGATGTCGGCCACGGCCTGCGCGGTCTCCGCATTCAGGGTGAAGCCAGGCTGAACAGCCTCGGCACGCGCCACAAACAGCTTGATCGCGTTGTATTGCGCCAATTGCTCAACCGCGAGTCTTTTGTTACGCGGCGGCAGTGACAGCGCCGGCATTGGATACTCATGTTCGCCGTAGGCGCAAAGCGGCTCACGACTGGTGGCGATCACTTTCACCCTCGGCGAGACCTTCAGCAGATCCGAGATGAGAGGCACCGCGTCCAGCACTTGCTCAAAATTATCGAGCACCAGCAGCATTTGCTTTGGCCGTAGGTAATCTTGCACGCGCACGATGAGCGGCGTCAGCCCGGCTTCTGTGATATTGAAGGTGCGGGCGATCGCTAGCAATACCAGATTGGGATCGGTGATGGGGGCCAGGACGACGAACCAAGCGCCGTCGGCAAAGTGAGACAGCAGCCTTTGCGCGGCCTGAATACTCAAGCGCGTCTTGCCGATGCCAGGTGGGCCGAGCAAGGTGAGCAGCCGTACATCCGGGTGGAGGAGTTTGGCCTGCACCTGGGTCAATTCGTGCGCGCGGTCCACAAATGAGGTGAGCGGTGCGGGTAGATTTGTCGGCGGCGAGTGTGGCGTCGGCCCGTCAGGCGTCGGCACCCACTCTGGGATGGTCAGGGCGCGCGCCAGCAGTTCGGCCATCTGCCGCGAGGGATGACGCTCGCCAGACTCAATCTTGCGAATCGTCGCCACCGAGCAGCCGACGCGCTGCGCCAGCTCCTTACGTATCAGGCCCAATGCTTCCCGGTGTTGTTGCACTTGTGAGCCAAATTCCGCCTCAACGTTCATGCTCATCACACACCTATACGTTCAAAAGACGACAAGTGAGAGTAACACTTGAGTAGCACAAGTGTAACGCCTCACGCATCTTCGTATGAACTATACCCATAGATGCCAGGACACACGAATGAGCCCTGGCGATTCAAAAAGGAGAATTTACATGAACAACCGATGGTTTGGTGGCCGTGTGCTGACGATGGCAGTGCTGTTCGGCCTGAGCGCGCTGCAACCCATGGCCTCGTCCACCGTGCATGCGCTCAATCCAAGTGCGAGCAACAAACCCAATTTCGATAAGGGGCAACAGGTGCCGTTCAAAGGCCGGTCGAGCGGAGTCGTCGTGACGACAGGATTCGAGAATCCCTGCGTTAGCATCAGCCTAAATGGGCATCCCTGCGTTACCACACTCCTGACTGGGGAGGGACAGGCGACCCACCTGGGGCATTTCACGGTAACTGCGCACGCCGTCATCGATGTGATAACAGGGATACCGACAGGCCCCTGGACACTCACTGCAGCCAATGGCGACATGCTCTTTGTGACCTTCGTGGGATTCGGGATAGACCCGACCCATGGCGGGGGAGACATGACGATCGTGGGCGGCACGGGACGCTTCCAGGGAGCGACCGGGCACTACGCGCAGCGCATTACGTTTAGCGATACCCCCGGAAACTTGTCCAGCGTTTCCTACACCGATGTGTTGGAGGGAGTAATTTCATCGTCCGGCTCCAACAAGTGACAGTCGGGGCGCGGCGCGGAGCTTGGGTGGGACCACGACAGGCGTGCTGCCAGGGTACCACCCACGCAAATCCCTCTTGCAGAAATGCATGCCGCAAGCGTCCAATCGGACGGCCTTGTGCTAGGACAATTGTAAAGTTTGTTGGTGCTCAAGACCCACCCGGTGGCATCAAAATTCGGCAAATCACCCATACCACCACTCAGGGCACAATATAAGTTGTGTCCTGAATTTTTCTTCTTTCACCCGCAATCCCAAGTTAGAGCGTTTCACCAAGTTAGAGCGTCTCCGAAAAACGATCGTTTTGGAGAGATCCAGCACTTCAGACAAACAAGGCCAGATCAGAGCCTATAGGCTATAGAGAAGAGCCCAATTTTGGATCTCTCACGCTAACCTTCAGCTGGAGCATATAGCCTATAGCATCTTCAACTCTTCAAGTCTTAACAATGCCAGCGCTTTGCCAAACTACGGTTTGGTCACAGCCCATAACCAGCGACACAGACTCACTCGCTTTCCTCCTTCTGGGCGCTCCACTTGGTTCGGATTGTGCCGCGAGTTTTTGGCCCTTAATGACATAGATAAGGGGCACTGTGCGGTGAGTTTGGGGGTAAAGTTAAAGTCAAGGCACAATGTGGGTTGTGCCGCGAGGTGGTCACGACAGATATGTGCTCATCTCACCCCATGCTTTGTTAGCGCTAGTCTCAGCACTTCCGCTTCCTTCGGTGCTTGAAACCACAATGAGGGATAAA
>JANMVQ010000465.1:0-33858 GCA_031392845.1 Chloroflexota bacterium | reverse complement strand
AGCCGACACTGGTTTACAGGCGCTGTGCGACATCGGCGCGACCAGACTGGCAATCGATACTAACGGCGAGGTTTCGCACTCGCCCCACCCTACCAACCCGTTTGAGGTGCGCACCCGCACCAACAGCGCATCCTGGCTGCCGTCGCCGATATCCAGCACTTCGGGCATGGAAAGATAGAAGAAGTCTACAGATTCGATTTGCATTTTGTTGTTCGTGCCTTGGCCAGAGGCTGTATTTCATTTATTGGTCTAGACGTTTATCCCTTCAGGCCAGTGGTTACGATGCCTTCGACCATATAGCGCTGAGCGATGTAATACAAGATGACACAAGGCAAGACAAAAAGCGTGGCGGCAGCCATCTGGTAGGCGAGTTCCCCGCCGCCTCGGAAGTTGCGCAAATAGTTCACTCCAATCGCCAATGTATACAAGTTGCTGTCGCTTAAATAGATTAGCGGGCCAAGAAAATCGTTCCAGCTGGCCAAGAAAGAGAAAATAGCAATCGTCGCTAGCGCTGGCTTGGCCAGCGGCAAAATAATTTGCCAGTAAATGCGAAACTCGCTGGCGCCATCGACTTTGGCCGCCTCATCCAACTCCAAGTTAATCGTGAGAAAGAACTGGCGCAACAGAAATACTGAGAAAGCTGGAGCAAAGAAGGAGCCTACCGTGAGCGGCGCGAAGGTATTTACCAAACCGAGGTTGCGCCACAAAATAAACGTCGGCACCAGTACGACCACACCGGGCAGCATCATGGTGGACAGCAGTACCAAAAAGAGTCCGTTCTTGCCCGGAAATCTTAATCGTGCAAAGGCAAAAGCCACCAGCGATGAAGACAACAGTTCCCCAATCACCGACACCGTACTAACAAATACACTATTGCGAAAAAACAAATGGAACGGAATCAGACTAAAGATTTTCGGATAGTTACTCCACGTGATCGTTTTGGGGATAAATTCGGGTGGAAAGCGAATCCCAGCCCCCTCCGGCTTGAGCGACGAGGTGAGCATCCACAGCAGTGGCAGCAAAAACAGCGCACCCAGACCAAGCAGCAGGACATAGACAAACACATAATACGCGATACCTTGCCCGCGCCGTCCGGAGGAGTTCTTTTGAATCAGACTTGCCATATTTGAGCCATGAGCCTTCAGCTTTCAGAAATCAGCACTTTGCATTTCTTATTTGCGCTTTTTACTTGCTCTTACCGATCCCCTCGTAATACACCCATAGGCTGGACATACGCAGCAGGATGAGGGTAAAAAACAAAATGATGAGAAATAAGACCCAGGCCAGCGCTGAGGCGTAACCCATCTCAAACCAACTGAAGGCGTTACGATACAGGTAAAGCATGTAGAAGAGTGTGGCATTGGCTGGGCCACCCCCGGTCAGGATGTATGACACAGCAAAAGTCTGGAAGGTCCCGATCACCCCAGTGATGATTGAGAACAGCGTCACCGGAGAAATCAACGGCAGCGTGACGTGCCAAAATCGCCCCAGCGGGCCGGCCCCATCCAATTCGGCGGCCTCGTAGAGCGCCTGTGGCACACCCTGCAAACCGGCCAGAAAGATCACCGCACCATTGCCGACTCCCCATAGGCTCATCACGATCAGCGACCACAGCACGACATCGGAATCCCCTAGCCAATTGGGGCCTTTGATACCAATCGTGGACAGCAAATAGTTAATCAACCCAAAGCGATTGTTGAACAACCAAGCAAACACAATCGCCACGGCGACCCCTGAGATCAACGAAGGCAAATAGAAAATCGTCCGAAAGATGCGCATTCCACGCACTTTCTGGTTCAACAAAATAGCGATCAATAGCGCTGCCACCGTGCCAATCGGCACTGCCAGCAGTGTATACGTTCCGGTCACTTGCATCGAGATGCCAACCAAGGGATCGGTGAGCAAGCGGGTGAAATTGCCAATCCCCAGCCAGACCGGGGCTTTGATCAACGTATATTTGGTGAAGCTGAAATATAGCGAGGCCAGCATCGGCCCAGCCCAAAACACCACTAGACCTATAAGCCACGGGCTGATAAACAGATAGGCAACCAGCGCTTCGCGGGTGCTCTGCTTTACCCGTGGCTTGCGGTAGGACGCTGTGGATACCGAAGAACTTGCACTTGCCATCCTGTTTTGAAGTAGGCTGATTTTTAGACAGAATGAACAGAATGCACTAAGTTATTCTGTTCACCGAAGGTGTAAATTCTGGCTCTCCCGGCTTTGGCGGGAAATGTGTCATTCCGACCAAAGGGAGGAATCTTAACTTCGCATTTTCGCAAGCTGCCAACTTAAGATTCCTCCTCGCTGCTCGTCGGAATGACATTTTCCCGTTTTACTCAGGAGAACCTAAAGTCTGTTAAGAACACTCTAACAAACTAAGCAACGATTTCTACTTGCGCGCTAGTTCGCCATCGACCAAGGGCGCGGCGGCGGCCATGGCATCGGCGGCAGATTTTTTGCCGACCACGACCTGGTCAATCTCGGACTGGATCATGCCTGCGATCTTGTCAAACTTGGCACCCGCACCTGGGATGCGCAAGATGTCGGGTTTGGTGACCAGATTGGTCAACGCGCCGTAGCCAAGGTCTTTGTGCAAAGGCACATCGAAGAAGGACTGTTGCGCACTGGCCAACGGCGGGATATAGGGCACCAGCGGTTCAATGACACGGTTGATAACAAACTCACGAATGTATTCCCAACCGGTGTTCTGGAATTTGCTAGGCGGAGAGATAGACCAGCAGCCGGTGTGCATGTACCATACCCGATTGCCATTATTGGCTTTGGGAGTCAGTACGGCCTTCCACTTGAAGTCCTTGGCTGTCTTCAGGTCACCTACGTCCCAATAGTTGCCCAACACCATCGAAATCTGGCCGCCCTTAAAGGCGGGCATGTTGCCTTTTAGCACTTCCATGGCCGAAGCATCCGGGGCCACTTTGTCTTTGGTAACCAAGTCAGCCCAATACTGGACTGCTTCAACGACCTTGGGATCGGTCAGTGTCGATTGCGTCTGTTCCTTGTTTAACATGTCGCCACCGTTGGACCAGATCGTATACAGCCAATTAACAAACCAACTGCTGAAGGCAAAGCCCCACTGCTCGGGCACACCATCGCCATTGCTATCCACAGTCAATTTCTTAGCAGCAGCTTTAACGTCGTCCCACTTCCAGTCGGCCGTCGGCTCGGCAATGCCAGCCTTCTCGAAATGGGCCGGGTTGTAATACAGCGAGACCGGGCCGGGCATGAAGCCGAACAACATGGCATAGACTTTGCCCTGCCAACTGCCTGCCTCAATCGCGGCAGGCACAATATCGCTCTTCTTAATCTTTGGATCATTGGCTAGGAATGGCTCCAAATCAGTGAGTGCACCATTTTCGGCATACGGCTGCACATAGCCCTCCCACATATCAAACAGATCTGGGGGGGTATTGGCAGCGATCAGCGTTTGCAGTTTTTCAAAATAATTTGCACCAGCGGGGGGCGCTTCTTGAATGATCTTTAAGCCTGGGTGCGTCTTCTCGAATTCAGCGTTCCACTTGGCGCGCAGATCCGTCTCGTCTGGGCCAGAACAGCAAATCAGGATCTTCATCTGGCCGGTTTCGCTCGCGGCGGCAGGCGCAGTGGTGGGTGCAACTTCTTTGGCGGGTTCTGCCGCACTTTTCGCGGGTGCAGCTGCTGGTTGCGCAACCGGCGCGCAGGCAGCGAGGGCCAATCCAGCACTACCCGCGCCCATTAACCGCAGCATGCGTCGGCGACTGATCGCACCTTTCTCATTATTATTCTTTAGCATTTATTCATAACCTCCTGGTCAACTCAAATTAAACTAAGGTCATTCAGCGGAATAAAATGACCGCGTCCTTCGACTTCGCACATAAGAATGCGCTCCGCTCAGGATGCTTGGCCGTTAATTATTTCGGCGGAATGACCTAACTAAATTAACTAGCGATATATGGCCGTCTAATCTTCAAGCGCAGTCATATAAGCTGGCCCCATCCCCAGCACCTGTTGCTTAACGGGATCACCACTTGCGCGCGCCCAATCCAGCAGGCGCAATGAAGGTTCGTAGCCCGGCCAAATCTTCATCCAATGGTGGCCATAGTTATAGATCAACACCTTGCGCGGATGATCGCTGTCATTATTAACAGCGGCATGATAGATTCGCCCATTGAATAAATACGCAGTCCCGGCCTTGCCACTCATCTGGACTGCGCCCGGCATGAGTTTGGGGTTTGGCACTTCGGGGAACTTAAAGTCCATCGGCAGGCGATGCGAACCGGGGACCATGGCTGTGCCGCCACTGTCGGCATTCACATCCGATAGCAGAAAGAACACTTTGAGCATCATCACTGACATCGGATGAAACACGCCACCCAAGCCGACGTCGTGGTGCCAATCGGCATGGGTGTTGGGCGTGTGTGGCGGGGTGATGTAATAGCTGTTATCGATCATCGAAACATCATCACCGAGGATTTCGCGCACAATCGGAAATACCTGTGGATGCCACAATAGGCTGAGCATCTTCTCGCCATACTCTGTCGGCTTCATGATTTCCCATAGCTGTGGCTTCTTGAAGCCAGGCGATCCGGGTGTCGCGTCCCAGGTTCTTTCAGCTTGTTCGGCTTCAGCACGAATGGCGGCCAATTCCTCGGGCATGAGTGCATTGGGGATGGTGAGAAATCCGTTGGTTTCAAAAGCGATGCGTTGTGCATCCGACATGACTTTGGGTGCCATAGATTAAAACTCCTACAAAAATTGTACGCGAATCGACTATTTGCACCAGTCCCCCAGATCAGGGTTGAGGTTTCATCAGGGCGCTGCCGTTTTTGGCTGCAAACGTTTCAACGCATGGCAAGCCAAGGAATCCGGACAAGCTGTAGGCACGGGTGCGTTGCGCCCATTGAAAATAGATACAGGCTGGGTTTGCCAGATCAGCACACCGGCAATAATCAATAGCAGCACAGCCCCAAACAAGACCCGCCGTAGATGGCGTCGATACGCCAGAGCCATAGGTATCATGCTCACCGATCAATCAGGATCAGCAATCCTCAATGGTCAAATCATTGATTCGAACCAAGCCTTCGGTGTCCAAAACACCGGATCGCCAAGCTGAGCGGGCAACCCCTTTGAGCAAGCTCAAAATACGTTTGCGAACGGTAATCGGCCCTTTGACCTTGAGCACAAGTTCTTGAACATTAGTTGCGTTGAGCGTCTCCCAATTCACTTCCTGCCAGTTTCTGGCGCCCAACATCTTTGCGATCTTGTTCAAATCGGCTATTACGCCAGCCTTACTTCCGCGCAAAACGAGGTAAGTCTCTGCGACTTTTGCGCCGCGATTTGGGGTAGTTGTCGTTGCGACTTTTGTCAATCAGCTTCTCCAAAATTTCCGAATTTCCGTGAGAGAAAATCCTCATGGGTCATAGTCAGGCACAAGCCTCGAATTACAGAAGTCTCATCAGGTTCCCCTTGGAGTTATCGGAAAATTCGCTGCACACTGTGGATCAGCAATTTCAATACTGTCCACTCCAATTGTATGCCAAATAAAGTGATGTGCGGATATAAGCGGTATTCGCGAAAAGTTCATCGTGCACAGGTGCCGTGCACCGCCGCAGAGAAGACACGGCGCAGTTGATGGGAAGGGGTCGGCAGGCGACCAAGGTCGCCTGCCCTCATGTAGCGAGTGCTCCCCAGATATCAGGGGTAGTTTATAAAGAAGAGCCTCTTCCACGATCCGCTAACGCTGAATTAGCGGCAAATACAACTGATGAGGTGTGCGTGCTGTGGTCGGATTCAAAAACGCATTGTTCGCAGGTCGGTTGAGCGTGAAATTGCCTACGACTGTGATGGGTTGTCGTGCGTAGCCCCACACCGTCTCGCGATATTCTCCCTGCAATCTATTTACATCATTTTGGGCAATGTTACCGATCAGGCGGAACTGGCGCTTAATAATGCGCCCAGACACCGTCATAGATAACGGTTCTGATTCAACTATAAACGTTGTCCCATTCACGCTGCCATGCACATAAGGGCCAATGGCTACGGGAGTGGTGCCGGCCAACACATGTTCGGTGCTAAAGACCAAGGACTTGGTCAAGTCAATGTAACCGGCCATCGAGCCAACCGTTTGGCTGAGCTGTAGGGCCAAGTCAATACTACCGAAATCAGGCTGGGTTGGCGCACCTGTCTGTGGCATCGTCAGAGTATCGCTGTACACGCCCCGGGCGGTGCCGATCAACTTCACTTGCCCGCTGTATGTGCCATCAATCTTTGGCGCAATGGCCTCGGCTGGCGCAGCTGCGCCTATCGCCGCTATCGATTGCAACGGCGCGACGATAACGGCCATCGCCAACAAAAGCGATATCACAAGGCTGGTAATTAACCATCGGTTTTTCATAAATCATCCCTAAATTTGCTGTGAGTGCCGCCGGTCCACATGTACCAACAGCACTCACACATCTCGGTCTAGAAATCTGCTCGCACACATTGCGAGCGTTGCGGCGGAGTATTCGATGAGCGGGTGGCATAGGTCGTGCTGATTTTGAGCTCAAGATCGTTCAACTGCTGCAACTCCAAAGCTGGTAATACCCCGTCGGGTGAGGCCGCATAGACGGTCACCTGCCAGCCATTTGAGGCCAATGGACGCCCCAGAAAAGCCGGAGTGCTAAACCCCGTCGCGCCATTCCCATGGGCACTATTTATGTCGCCATTGAACGCGCCCGAGACCACATCGGTTGGCTGACCGTTGGGAAAGTCCAAACCCAACAGCACGGCAGGCGCAATCAGGCGATAGTCAAACTGACAGCCCGCAAACGAGGTCAGCAACACCTGACCAGTTTGGCTGACCCGCACCTGTCGGTAGCCTAATTCGCCCGGTTGTGCCGTGAGCAAATTGAGGCCCAGACCGTTATTGCTTGGCTTGGGTTGGCCAATGCCAGCCACTTTGTGCAGCCAGTAAAAGTCATAGCCTTGTTGCACAATCTGGCTGATCACGCCTTTGGTATCGGCGGACAGGGCAAACTCAAAGCTCAACACCGGATTGCCGCTGTTGTCCAAGCTGGTGTGCTCGGTCACCCACTGGCGAAAGCGGCGCGTACGCTCAACCTTGATGGCATCGCCGCTAAAGCCAGCACTGCGCAGAAACTGATCGCTTAAACCCAAGACATGTTGGGCAATCGATAGGGTCAGGTCACGCTGATTGGTCTCAGCATCTTTGACACTGCCGGGCAGGTTGGCGATGGCTGCATCCAGACCCTGCAAAAAGAGCAAGACATCGTTGGCCGTGCGGGCCTTGTAAATATCCGAGATGCGGAAGTTGCTGCCGCTCAGCCGTGCGGTGTGCTCATACTCGGCGCGCCGGGCGGCCAGATAACTGATCCGGGCGGCTAATTCCAATTGCTTGGCCAACTCTAATCGCCGCGAGTCGCGCACCATGCGATAGCTGGGGTCGTTTGCAGGCAGCGCGACAGCATAGGCATGCTCGCGCTTCGATTCGAAGACATCGTGTCCGGTTTGCCCGACCACGCCGTTATAGACTGTCAGCATACCGTTGTACTGTTGGCTGACGTTATCGATGTCAAGGCGTGCTTCTGCTTGATCCAGAAAGAAATTGCGCACAATGGCCTCTGTATTGACGTCTTCGATTTTCATGTCGTGGGCCGCCTGGACCATGATCTCGCCCGGTTTGAGACCAATCTGAGCAATCGCACCGTAATTGACCGTGGTCTGTATTCCATCACTCCCAAAAGTATCCGCAAAAACACTGGCTGCCGCCATGGCCGCTTCAAATCCTGAGGTATCTTGTGCGCCGCTGTAGATTTCGCTTTTGACCTTGGTATTGCGCATGGTTTCGGTGTCGGCCCGCTTCTGAATATTGTCAAATTTCTTCTGCGCAGCTTTCACACCGATCCAAGCCACCCGCAGATCTTGACGGGCCTTGCGCATGTCGCTAACTAGGATCAGACAGTTACTGCAATCGGCCTTGGGCGGCAGACCATCGGTCGTTCGACTCATGCAAGTGTCAAATGAATCAGCGATTGGATCGCATTCGGCCGTATGCGCAATCATCGCGTCAACACAGGCATACCAGTCAGCATCATTGTTGAAACCCTGGCGGTCGCATCCGGCTTCTTTCTGAATGTCGTAATCTACTTTGTTGTTGATGGCGAGCACGGCCTTGACCAGGTCTTGTTGGTTGAGGTCGAAGATACGCTCGGCGTTCTCGGTTTGTTGCTGGATCACCAGCGCCAGATCGGCGGCCTCTTTAGCCTGTTCCCATAGCCCTTTGTCGGTGCTGCCAAATGCGGTGTGATAAGGCCGCGCCGGGGTGAAGGCAATATCAAAGCCGAAGATGTTGCGACCCTGACGCATCTCACGCGCTTTGGCCGTAGTGTCCAGCATGTTCACCGCCATCTCGGCGACGAGATTGCCATCCGGGCGGGTGCCTTTGGCGCAGCTGCGTACCGGCGGTTCGATCAGTGCCATGCCAGCCGTCCCGATCAGCTTGATATACCCATCCATCTGTGCGGCGCGATAGGTCTCTTGGGCGTTGGTTTGGGCACGCGGAATGTCGTCAATGGTTTTGATGTCGAGATAACTGAGTCGCACCGCCACTTGATGTTGGGCTTGCTGTTGGCCACTGGCCGCTCGCGAGAGCAGGGCCCATTCAGCCTGGGTGAAGAAGTCCGACACCATACAGCCGCTGCCCAACGGTCGTCCCAACGCCTCGGACAGCCCCTTCTGCGCCAATTCATACTGATTTTGTGCGGCGCGCAACTTGGCGACTTCCTGGCGCACAAATGTTTCGCCACCGATCAACGCGCCGCCGCTGAAATGCAGCCCGAGCGCATCCACCATGAACTGCTGGGCAAAGATCATGCGCAGATAAGCCGCCTCGCGCACACTCTGACGCAGGCGCGCGCCAAAGTTGCACCAGTCGATCACTGGGTCCAACACTTGTCCGGTATGCTGTGGGTCAGCCGGGTTCGGGTCCTCAGGCGACTTGCATAGCGTGTTTTTGTAATCGGCACCGGGAAAGGCTGGATTCTGGCCGTCATCGGCGTGAATGCGATGCTCATCGGCGTACACCGCCAAATAGGCATACAGATCACGGGCCTGGCGCAACTCGCGGTCGGCTTTGTCGATGCGCGCTTGCAGCGTCATCATCCCAATATTTGGATCGGGATCATCGTAAGCCGCAGCAAAGCCGCTGTTGACATCGAAATGGCGGATCAGCTTGTCAAAGTTGTTCAGCCCTTGATACGGCGAAATATCCTCACGGAACTTCAAGTTGGGTTCAAGCAGCGCGCGGGCCTGGGTTTCGAGGGCCTTATAGTCTTGGTAGAGCAACGCACCTGCCATAGGCAAATTGGCCCGATCTGCACTGGAGATGACACTCCCAGTCTGTGTGCTGCGGCCACTCAGCGCGCTATAACTTCCGTTCAGGGTGTACAAGTTGGAGCACGCCTCGCTGAGGTTGTTCGGGCCACAGGCGGCTTGCGCCACACCTGCTTTGGTTGCAGTGCCCAGCAGCACTCCAAATATCAGCACCCAACGCGCTGTATGTTGAAAAAAATTACGCATAGTGATACCTCCGTATTGTGTGAAGGCAATCAGTCATTGATCACCAACACGCAGACGGCATTGGCACTGTCAAAATTTCCGTGCCAGTTGAGCACAGTAAAAGCAGGTTCAGTATCCTGACGGTCAACACCACCCAGCATGAAGCCATCGCTAAAGCGACAATCGCCGGTCGAGATCACGTTCTGTGAACCATTGCCGCCATCCATGCCTGTCAGGACGATGGGCAGACCTTTGTCGTCAAAGCCAACCGAAAGCCATAGACGTTGTCCATTGTTTGTCTTGCCCAGCGAGAAGTGATAAGGAAAGCCTACCGTGAGCAAGTCTGAGCCGTCCTGATTGGCATCCCGATTGCGCATGCCCAGCCGAACATCGCAACCATCCTCATCGGCACATAACCGAACCAGATCATTATCTGGAATGTCGACTGAGGTGGGGGTCGCGCCCGCATCCTTGGCTTCGACCACCAACCGACGTAAATCCATCGGATAGTCGGCAGAGTCAAGCCGACCCTGCCGTGAGTTGCCGATATAGCGAATGGCGTTGGGCGTCCAACCGTCGGGCACAAGGGTGCTGGCTATCGCTGCTGTGCTGGCTTGCATCGCCCATGGCACCGGATGCAGCCGCTGACGGGGCAGCAGCTCCGAGTCGGGGTCAACGGTAATGCCCAGAAAGAGCTGGCTGTTGTCGAACAGGCCTGCCGGGAGCACGTGGTTTGGATCGTCACCCACCACAACATTGAACAGGCCATCCCGCACGGCTACAGCATTGAACGGCTGTTCGAACAAGGGCGTGCCGCCAACAACATTGGTATACAGGCGCAAGGTGATTGTGAACGCACCATTGGCGAGCGTGCCATCGGCCATCCGGAGTATGCCCTGGTAACTAAAGGCATTTGGAATCGCCGCAGTGACCTGGTTAAGATCGCTGGTATGCGTGTGGGCTTGATCCTTGGCAAATACCATGGCCGAGGCGCTTTCTTGGGGCCAAAGCTGGGCACTGCTTGTGCTGCCCAACAGCAGCGCCAATATAGTTAAGCGCTGGAAACGTGAAATGTTCATTTAGATATTCCTTCCTTGATTTTTGTTTGGGCTGGCTGCAAATTGCGCCAACCATTGATTAGGATATTTCGCAAGCGTCAAGCGATCGTCAGCGCGAGAGGCTGAAATCGTCAATGGTGTGTCATTACTAACGACTTCAAAAATGTCCTGACATCAGGCTTTAGACTGATTCGTCATGGCTGAACGGTCAAAATCGCAACTGCGACTGATCGACCAAATAAGTGAGCAGACTTTCTAGATTGGCAAACATATGGCGTTCACCGGTTTTTACAGATTGCAGCGATGCCCGACACGATCCATCACTTGTGCTGAGCCACAGCCGCAGCAGATACGAACGCGCATCCTCTCGCTCATCACGGTTAAGTGACGGTGGATAGCTGTGGCTGGGTTCGGATGTGTCGAGTGGTTTAGACATGTTGTCACTGCGCTGGCTCCTCGATGTTCAGGCTATTCCGTCACCGTCAATGGCCCGTCAATTGTTCGTCAACGCTTGACAGTGCTTGCATGGCAAAGTCACTGGGCGCAGCCGCAACATCCATGTATGCGCTATGCTCATGACATGCGTCATCTGGTGATTTCTTTGTTGGGCGGTTTTCGGGCAACCCTGGACGACATGCCGGTGACCCGTTTCCGGTCGGCCCGGGTGCAAGCACTGCTGGTTTTCCTGATCCTGGAATCGCAGCGCGCTCACAGCCGTGAAGCACTCGCCACCCTGTTTTGGCCGGATGAGCCGGACACCACCGCCAAACAAAACCTGCGCCAAGCGCTATATCAACTGCGGCAATTGCTGGGCGAGGCAGCCCAACCCGATTCCGAAACACCCGCGACTTCGTTTTTGTTGATCAGCCGCGACACCGTACAGTTCAACCCAGCCAGCGACCCTATACTGGATGTGACCGACTTTGAAGCGCATCTGGCACACAAGCGTTACACAAACGCGATCGCCCTGTATCAGGGGGAACTGCTAGCAGCCCTGGCCAGCAGCAGCGAAGCCTTCGAAGAATGGCTGACCGTGCGACGTGAGCGATTGCATATGCAAATGCTGGATGCCTGCACCCAATTGACAACCCAAGCCCTGACGCGCAACGACTATGCCAATGCCCAAGACTACGCACGCCGCCAACTAGCGCTGGAGCCATGGCGGGAGCAGGCCCACCGCCAATTGATGTTGGCGCTGGCCGCCAGCGGCGAACGGGCTGCAGCCCTGGCCCAATACGAGATTTGCCACCGGGTCTTGGCGGCTGAATTGGGTGTGCAGCCCGACGCCGCGACCGAAGATTTGCTCAAACAGATTCGAGCAGGGGCGATAAAGCGTGGGGAAGATGAGGACATGGGGCGACAAGTCAGGCCTGCTCCCCTCATCCCCTCATCGCCTCAACCCCCTCATCAAGACTGGGGCGACGCGCCCGACATCGCCAACTTCTATGGGCGCGTGGCCGAGCAGGCACAACTCACGCAATGGCTCGATCAAGACCACTGTCGGTTGGTGACGGTGATTGGCATGGGCGGGATGGGCAAAACAGCGCTGGCCGCCCGGCTCAGCAAACAAATCGCCGATCAGTTTGAGTTTGTGATCTGGCGTTCGCTGGTAAATGCGCCTCCGTTGGCCAGCATCCTACAAGCGTGGGCAAAATTCTTTAGCGGCCAGCAGTTGATCCATTGGCCCGCCGACCTTGACGCGCAGCTCACTTGGATATTTGAGCAATTGCGTCGCCAACGCTGCCTGCTCGTGCTCGACAATGTGGAAAGCATTATGCAGGGTGGCGATCGCGCCGGCCACTACCGTCCGGGCTACGAGGACTACGGACAACTCTTCAAACGCTTGGGAGAAAGTGACCACCGCAGCGCGCTGCTGCTAACCAGCCGTGAGCAGCCCAGTGAGTGCGCTCGGCTGCAAGCGGACACCCCGCGTGTGCGCAGTTTGGCGCTAACCGGTTTGGATCCCGCTATCGGTGGTGAGCTCCTGACCCAGCGTGGGCTGATCGGGCCGCGCGAAAGCACGGACGCATTGGTCACCCGCTATTCCGGCAATCCGCTGGCCCTCAAGTTGGTTGCGCAAACCATTCGTGACGTGTTCAATGGCGACATCCATGCTTTCTTGAGTGATGAAACGCTGATTTTCGACGATATTCGTGACGTGCTCGACCAACAATTTGCCCGGTTGTCGCCATTGGAGCGCGATATTTTGCTATGGCTGGCCATCGAGCGCGTGCCAGTGGTCGAGACTCGTCTTTGGCACCGACTGTCTAATAGTGCGCCCGGCCCGCATGTCCGGCGCAACTTTCTTGAAGCAGTTCGTTCACTGCAACGTCGAGCACTACTGGAAAATAACAATGGCACGTTTGGTTTGCAAAATGTGGTGATCGAATACCTGACCGACTATCTCATCGCGCAAGCCGTGCATGAATTTGCTAAGTTGGCCCCCAGCCTGTTACACAGCCACGCGTTCATTCTGGCGCTTGTCCCAGAATTTGTGCGCGAGAGCCAGCGTCGGGTTATTCTGCAACCCATTGCCGAGCAATTGGCGGACATTGTTTCGACCAAACAAGTAGACGTGCTGGCCAAGCAGTTGTTACAAGCTGCGCGTGACGAACAATCCGCTCGGACGAGTTATTTGGCCGGTAATGTTCTCAATCTGTTGTTGCAACTTGGCCTTGACCTGACCGGCTACGACTTCTCTGACTTGAGCATTTGGCAAGCTTATTTGCGCGGTGCGGATTTGCCACAAGTCAATTTCACGCGGGCCAATTTTGCGGAATCTGTCTTTACTGATTATGTGGGCGAGGTGACCTGCGTGGCATTTAGCCCGGATGGAAAGATTCTGGCTGCAGGTGCCGACAACGGTGTCCTTTATTTTTGGCAAGTCACCGATACAAACAACTTTCAACTTATCGGCCTGTGCCAAGGGCATCAGTCTCAATTCGGCGGATTGGCCTTCAGCCCCGATGGCCAATGGCTGGTCAGCGGTGGGGATGACCAAACGGTGCGGATATGGGAGGTGCGCTATCGACAACTGGTGCATACGATGTCGGGCCATAGTGGCGGCGTCACTAGAGTGGCCTTTCACCCAGATGGCCAAACCGTGGCCAGTGGCAGCACTGATCAAACCGTGCGCATCTGGCATGCCAAAACGGGCGAATTACTGCACATCTTCAGCGAGCATGGCGCATCCCCCCTAAATATCATTTTGGCCGTGGCGTTTAGTCCGGATGGGGCCATCTTGGCTGCGAGTGGGCATGATCAGGTCGTTTACATTTGGGATTGGTCGACCAAACAACCGCGACGCATCTTGCGCGGCCATACTGGGCCGATTGCAATACTGGCCTTTTGTCCGAAGCGGGCAGAAGGAAATCAAACCCAGCGCACCGTAATGGCCAGCGGCAGCTTCGACCAAACGCTGCGGCTTTGGGATGTGCAGACGGGCGAGTTGCTCGCAGCGCTGGAAGGCCACACCGCGCCGATTTTGTCCACCGCATTTAGCGCCGATGGGGCGTTACTCATGAGTGGAAGTGACGACCAGACTGTACGGATGTGGGATGTGTCGGGAATCACTGCGGGCGCGGAGCCACCAACCCAACCTGAGCAAATGAAGCAGGTGCTGCAAGGGCATTTCGGCACGGTAACCACGCTGGCCGTGCAGCCCCAGCGGGTGAATGGGCCAATGCTGATGGTCAGCGGCAGCAACGACAAAACGCTGCGAGTGTGGGATGCCCACGATGGGCATCCGCTGGCCACCTTGTCCGGGCATTCCAAGTGGCTCCAAGCGGTCATCGTCACCGCTGAGGGCCGTTTGTTGGCCAGTGGGAGCGATGGACGGGGTTTGCGCATTTGGGATGGGCGCACGGGCCAGACGCTGCATCGCTTGCGTGGGCATACCAGTCGTACAGAAAAGTTAGCATTTCGAGCCGATGCCGCGCAATTGGCATCCGCGGGTTGGGACAAGACGGCTCGGATCTGGGATGTGCGGCGGGCGCAATCCTTGTTGATCCTGCGCGGCCATACCGAACCGATTGTCGCGTGTGTCATCACCCAGCGTGCGCAGGGTGGCAATATCGCCGCCACTGGTAGCCTGGATCATACTGTGCGGCTGTGGGATGCAGATTCCGGCAACGGCATCGCCCAATGTCATGGGCATCATGATCGGGTTGCGGCGTTGGCGTTTGATCCAGCCGGGGCGATATTGGCCAGCGGAGGTTGGGATTGCCGTATTGGCCTGTGGGATACCCGATCGGGCAACTTGCGGCGTTTTCTGGAAGGCCACACTGGGCCTATCGAAACGGTTGCTTTTCACCCAAATGGCCAATGGTTGGCCAGCGGGGGTTGGGACAAAAGTGTGCGGGTGTGGGATGTCGAAAGTGGACAGACGATTCGCGTCTTGCAAGCCCACACCAATGGTCTGGAGATGGTGACATTTAGCCCAGATGGCCGGTTGTTGGCCAGTTGCGCGTGCGACCAACTGGTGTGCGTATGGGAGGTGCAGACCGGGCGCTTGTTGCACACCTTGCGTGGGCATACCCGTTGGGTGCGCTGCATTGCCTTTAGTGCAGATAGTGGCTTGCTGGCCAGCGGCAGTGATGATGGCAGCATCAAGCTATGGGATGTGACAGCTGAGGGTAACGGGGGGTGTCTGCTCACCACCGCGATGGAAGACCCCTACACCGGCATGAATATCGCCGCCGCAACGGGCATCAACGAAGGGCAACGCACTGCACTGAAGGCGCTGGGGGCGTTGGATGTGGAGCTTCTGTGAGCATAGAGGTGCCTTCGCTAGAACTGCCATTTTCCGGACTTCCGCCCTGCCCTTTTATCCACTTGACCAGTCACAACTTGCTCATCTGGCTAAAGCACCTTACGACGATCTGCGCTAAGTTTGCTACAGGGACCTTTATCCCAGGCAGTTCAGACATAGGCTAGGAGGTGTCACATGACCACAAGAACTGATCAGAATATCCATATTGATGTGATGGAGACGTTGGCTTTCGAGCCGCAGCTTGCTGAGCAGACGATTGCTGTAGCGGTGAAAGATGGCATTGTCACCTTGACAGGCCAGGTGGAAAACCACACGCAGAAAGTCGCTGCCGAACAGGCAGTCAAGCGAGTGATAGGTGTGCGTGGCTTTGCCGAAGAGTTGCAAGTGAATCCGCCGACCCATCACCGCCGGACGGATGCTGAATTGGTGGAGGCCATCTTGAACACGCTGAAGTGGAGCGTGTTGGTGCCTGCCAATCATATTCAGGTCAAAGTCGAGCACGGCTGGGTCACCCTAATGGGTGAAGTGACTTGGAACTTTGAGCGCGAGAGTGCTCAAGATGCCATCTCCAGCCTGAGAGGCGTACGAGGCGTGAGCAATAAGATTACGATCAAGCCTCGTATTGTTCCGGCTGATGTTAAACGAAAAATCACCCGCGAATTTGAGCGCGTAGCCCGTCAGGATGCACAGAAAGTACAGGTCAAGATTGATGGGGGCGTGATTGTTCTGGAAGGCACAGTCCAAGACTGGGCCGAGTATGACGAAGCCGAACGTGCGGCGTGGGCCGCTCCTGGTGTGACTGAAGTGCGAAACTTTCTATTGGTCTCACAGACCGTCTATGAAAACGCGACTGCCTATAAGGGGTAGCATCGCTGCGCAATTGCTGCAGCGCATCGGAAGTCTTGTGCTGGTGATACTGACGTACTATCTCATTTGGTACGTGGCATTCGGCTGGCTGTGGCAGGGGTTGATAAGCTATGTTATCCCAGCGAATTTAACCCCCGCCCAGCTATTTTGGGTGAAGCCTATGGTGTACATATTTGGGCGGCGCTGCTGGCCTTGTTGGCGATTCGACTGCTCGGTGGACGACACTGGCTGACTTGGGGCGGGCTGAACTTTCAACATACCGACCGATCACTTCTCAGCTTGTTGCACTTTTGCCTGCTTTATGGTGCCGCGGCACTGGTATTGCAACCGCTTAACTTTCTACTCCAACCTGATACTTGCACCTATGGGCTGCAACTGGTTCCGTCGGTGGTCAGCTTTTTTGTGGTAGCCAGTTGGGTGATCATCGGCTTGACCGAAGAGATTGTTTTTCAGGGGTTATTTCACTCGTTCTTACGGCGCTATTGGCCAGAAGTGCTGTGTTGGCATGGGCTATATTTGCCAATGGCTGGTGTGTGGACAGCCCTGTTATTTGCACTGTCCCATATGCAATTGAGCATTGCACCCCTGTGTATTGTCCAGGTTTATCCCATGCAGTTAATCTCAGCTTTTGTTCTAGGGCTACACTTCTCGGCTATCTACTTTAGAACAGGCAGTTTGTTGCATCCGATTCTGGCTCATTCTTTTGCCGATGGCATAGTGATTACGGTGTTATATGTTGTCATGCGATGGTGGTCTTGAAACCAAACCAACCTTGGCCCGATGGGGACGTGCTCCAACACCCTGGAAAGTGGGTTAGCATCAGCCTATATCTGTCTAACTCATGTTTGAGCCCCATTCCCAACCCCTTTTGCCGATCGGCCGCTTTTGGTCGCGGCTTCTCAGGCATTTTGTTTTGTCACTGGCTTTGTTGGCCATAGCGCTCGGTATTGGCGTCGTTGGCTATCGCGAACTCGAAGGGCTGAGCTGGGTCGATGCCATCCTGAACGCGTCAATGATTCTGGGTGGCATGGGGCCGGTCAGCGAGTTACACACCGCCGCAGGCAAACTCTTCGCCAGCGTATACGCTCTTTTCTCCGGTGTGTTTGTTATTGCACTTGCCGGTCTTTTATTCGCGCCAATCTTTCACCGGTTTTTGCATGCCTTTCATTTGGAATCGGAAGAAACCAACGAGAGCGAAACTTGAGCGAGCACAATATACCGGCACCGATAGACTGATATTGATCGAAATCGATGGTTCCATTTGCTCAATAACGCATGAAGTGATACCTTTTGGAGTGGAATGGGCGTGATGCCCGATGTAACCGAAGAGTGAAGGCGATTATGACTAACCAATCCACGATTGAGCAAAACTTGGCGCAGTTAAAACGAGATGGCTTTTTATTGATCCGACAGGCGCTGGACCTTGAAACAGTGAGTCGCTGGAAGACTGTCCTATACGATCTATACGCCCGCGAGCAATACGAGATTAAAAATGGCGTTGGCAATGTGGCATTTGAGAAATTGCTCTTGCTGCAACCCGAACTGGCAAAAAGCTTGATGATGCACCCCAGCACCGCGCCGTATTTGAAGGCGATCATGGGCCGCCAGTGCCAATTGCGCAGCCTGCGCGCCCACGTAAACCCAGGTGCCTACAAGCAGGAATGGCATATGGATTTTTACGATTATTACTATCAGGCCGAGAAAGCGGCGGCAGAACAACCTCTCATAGGGATGTGCATGAATGCTACTTTTTATCTGACCGATAACACGCCAGATCATGGACGGTTGACCTTTGTCAAAGGCTATCTCGACAAGCCCGTGCCAGACGAACTGCGGCCCAATCTCCGCTACACCGAAGACCGCAATGATCCCTTTCAGCGCTGGTGCGACGAACAGGCGCATGAGGATATGCACCCAATGGCCGGCGATGTGGTGATTTTCTACAGTCACGTCCCGCATCAAGGGGCCAAGTTCGGCATAGATCCTGAAGGGCAGATGCGCGCCAACATCGTTCTGCACTATCAGCAAAACCCAATGTTTCCTGGCATCAGCTTTGTCAGCGACCCACAATTCACCCTGACTACGTTGGGGTATCGTGGCACTTTCCCGTTTACGGAGTGATGCACCATGACGAAGGAATGGCTTTGGATAATTGCGCAAAAAGGAAGGCTGTAATGTCTCGAGATTGGATTGATGCACATGAAACAGATGGATATCTGATTGATTATCTGTTTGACCTGAACGGCTATCTGATTATCAAGGGAGCGATCGCTCCACAAGATTTGCAGGAAATGAATCAGTGGGTGGATGAGCACTGGGACTATGTCAGCGGTAAACGCCGCAGCACAAACGATGAGACAGGCACTTGGATCGGCAATATCGAGACACACACATACAGTGGTCCGGATGGCTGCAATTTCCAAAACATCATCGAAGGAGGCCCGGTATTTCAACGTCTGATTAATTATCCCGCCTGGATTAATCTTTGTCGGCGCTGGGTCAATCCAGTCAATGGCTTGTCGATTCACGAAAATTTTCTCAATGTGCGCGGGGCGGGCGGGTATATCGGGATTCATAGCGGCGGCGCCACACCGATCAGCTATATGACTTTTCGGCAGGCCAATACCGGTGAATGGATGGTCGGGCAGATCAACATTATCAGCGCGCTGGAGGATATTGGCCCAGGCGATGGGCCGACGACGCTCATACCGGGCAGCCACAAATCGGCCATGCGTCACCCCAAATTATTGGAGCAAGTCTACCGGAGTGATGCTGCCGCTGGCGAACAGATGGGCATGTCCGAGATGTATCTCAAGGCGGGCGACACACTTCTCTTCACTGATGCCATCACACATGGCTCAGCCGCTCGCACCAATGACGGCTATCGCCGTATCGTACTGTATCGGTATTCGCCCGGGCACCTTGCCACACGCTTCAACTACGTGCCCAGTGACACGCTTCTGACCAATTTGACGGAGGAACAGCGCAAGATTATTCAGCCCACCCCACTGCGATATGCACCAGGGCGACGCATGTATGACAGTCGATAAGACGTAATCGTTAGCGCAAACGTGATCGTAGTCGTCTACGGCTACGTGATGATAGTCGTAATCGTCCACGACTATGTGATCGTGATCGTGATCGTGATCGTAATCGTCTACGTGATCGTAATCGGCTACGTGATCGTGATCGTAATCGTTTACGACTACGTGATCGTGATCGTAATCGTAATCGTAATCGTAATCGTAATCGTCTACGGCTACGTGATCGTGATCGTGATCGTAATCGTCTACGGCTACGTGATCGTAATCGTTTACGACTACGTGATCGTAATCGTCTACGATCGCTACGATCGCGGTTGCGTTATTCAGCCGTTAGCTACGCCGTCCCAGCAAACGTCGCCGTCTCACCCAAGCCTTCGCTACCCAGACTCATATAGCCGCCATCCACGTGCAGCTCGGTGCCAGTGATAAAGCTTGCGTCATCGCTGCACAAAAACAGAATCGCTCGCGCCACTTCCATCGGCTCACCAATTCGACGCAGCATGTGGTACTTGCCCCACACCGGTTCCCATTTGGCGCGATCATCGTTGGCGGCTTTCTGCACTTCGGGTGTCCAGATCCAACCTGGGCTGACCGTATTGACACGAATATGATACGGGGCGAGATCGAGCGCCTGACATTTGGTGAGCGCGACGATGGCACCCTTGGTGGCGTTATAGGTCCAGCGGTTGGGCTGGGCAATATGCGCCGAGATGCTGGCAATATTGACAATGGCGCCGCCTTGCTTGCGCATGGGTTCAAAGCACGCCTGCACCATGTTTGCCCCACCCCGCACATTCACACCCAGGCTGCGTTCCCAGTCGGCGGTCGTTACGTCTAACCCCTTGTTGAGGAAACTTACAGCGCAGTTGACCAGACAATCGACCCGCCCGCGACTCGCGACCAGTTGCTGCATCGCCGTTTGGCATGCCTCGGCATTGGACACATCGATCTTGAGAAAGTCAACCGATAAACCGCGCGAACGATAATCTTCAAACGCGGCTTGCCCCTTCATCTCATTGATATCGACAATGGCCACTGCCGCGCCCGCCTCGGCAAACGCCTGGACTGTGGCCGCACCAATGCCCGAAGCGCCGCCGGTAACTACGGCTACCTTCCCCGCAAAACTCAACATTTATTCACCATTCATTCACCTCAAAAAATAAAATGACTTGTGCCGACTTTGACAGTATTTAAACCTTCTTTCACAGTCGGGTTGAATCCACACATCTATATCATTTACTATAAACTACAGACTACCAACCCATGCAGCAGGATACCAAAACAAACAGCACACCACTCCCGCAACGTGCGGTGGCCTTGGCCGCAACGTTGCTGGCGACGGCCAAAGCGGCCCAGACTGAAGGCGAGCACGACTATGCCCAAAAGATCGCTCGCATGATGGATGATCCGCGTGGTAAGGCTCTGACCATCGCGCTATCGGATCAAGCCTTCCGTAGCCATCGGCCGGCTCGCGTCGCCGACCAATTGCGCCATCTGCTCGATCGCTACGGTGCGCCCGGTTACATGGAATGGTGGGAGCGTACCGGCTTAGTGTTGGGCGGGGTAATGGCCCACTTTCTCCCAAGTATGGTGGTGCCGCCCTTGATCGCCCGATTGCGCCAAGAAACGCGCTCGGTCATTCTGCCCGGTGAAGAAGCCGAACTGCGCCGCTATCTGCACAAGCGCCGCCAAAGTGGCACGCGCCTCAACCTCAATCAACTCGGCGAGGCCATTTTGGGTGAGGAAGAAGCCAAGCGCCGTCTGCAAGCCTATTTGGAATTATTGGCTCGCGAAGATGTGGAGTACATCTCGGTCAAGGTCTCATCGATCTTCAGCCAAATTAATTTGGTCGCATTTGATGCCACCGTCGAAGCCGTAAAAGACCGCCTGCGCACGCTCTATCGCCAAGCGCTGCATCACCTCTATCAACACTCCGACGGGCAGCGCAGCCCCAAGTTCATCAACCTAGACATGGAGGAATACCGTGACCTGCACCTGACCGTGGCGGCCTTCTGTCAAGTGCTCGACGAAGTCGAGTTTCTACCGCTCAGCGCAGGTATCGTGTTGCAAGCCTACCTGCCCGATTCACATCAGGCCCAACGCAAGCTGACTGAATGGGCGTTGCAACGTCTCGCCCGCGGTGGTGCGCCGATCAAGGTGCGCATCGTTAAAGGGGCCAACCTGGCCATGGAGCGGGTGGATGCCGCACTGCATGGTTGGGCGCAAGCACCGTATACCCGCAAGGTCGAAGTCGATGCCAACTTCAAACGCATGGTCACCTATGGCTGCACGCCTGCGCGCACCAAGGCCGTGCACTTGGGCGTGGCCAGCCACAATCTGTTTGATGTGGCTTATGCCCTGCTGCTGCGCCAAGACCAAGGCCTCAGCAACAACGAAGTCGAATTCGAAATGCTGGAGGGCATGGCCAATCACCAAGCCCGCACAGTGCAACAGCAGGCCGGCGGATTGTTACTGTATGCCCCAGTAGTAAAGTCCGAAGACTTCCACAGCGCCATCGCTTATCTCGTCCGACGGTTGGATGAGAACACCACCCCGGAGAATTTCTTGCACGATTTGTTTGGTCTGCAAGCCGACAGCCCGGCCTGGAACCGCCAGCGTGATCGCTTTCTGGCGGCCTGCACCCAGATCAGCGAGGTTAGCGAGCGCGCACGCCGCCGCCAAGATCGACACACACTAGAACCGACCATCACAGCCAATCAACCTTTTGCCAACACACCCGACACTGATTTCTCGCTGCCTGCCAATGTGGATTGGGTGCGTGAAATTTATTCGAACTGGAGCCGTCGCAGCATCGACATCGAACCAATTCCATTACAAATCGACGGGGCATTTGTCGAAGGCGCAACCCAGGTCGATGGACACGATCCCTCGCGTCCAGGAACTATTGCCTATCGCTATGCGCAGGCCGGTGCGATGCAGGTCGAGCAAGCACTGGCTGTGGCCAGCCAAGCACATGCCGAGTGGAGCGCACGATCCATCGAAGGTCGCACAGCCCTGCTGTGTGCAGCAGCAACCGAGCTGGCCAACCGACGTGGCGATCTGATCGGCGCGATGATTTTGGACACTGCCAAGACCGTCAGCGAGGCTGATGCAGAAGTCTCGGAGGCGGTGGACTTCGCCCACTACTATGCGCACGCGCTAGACGCGGCACAAGAATTTGCCGATTGCCGCCCTACTCCCTTGGGTGTCGTCGTCGTTACTCCGCCGTGGAACTTCCCATTGGCTATTCCCGCTGGTGGCGTGTTGGCTGCGCTAATGGCAGGCAACAGCGTGATCCTAAAGCCCGCCCCCGAAGCGGTATTGGTCGGTTGGCAATTGGCGCAAGCTTTATGGGCCGCGGGTATCCCTAAAGATGTGTTGCAATTTCTGCCCTGCCCCGATAATGACATCGGGCGCGCCTTGGTTACTGATGACCGTATTGGCGCAGTCATCCTGACGGGCAGCATCGAGACGGCCCAACTGTTTCTCAGTTGGAAGCCCACACTACGTTTATTTGCCGAAACCAGCGGCAAGAATAGTTTGATCATCAGCGCGATGGCCGATCAGGATCAGGCTATCAAAGATCTGGTGCGTTCAGCGTTTGGACACAATGGCCAGAAGTGTTCGGCGGCCAGCTTGGCCATCTGTGAAGCCGAAGTGTATGACGAATCTACCTTTCGCCGCCAGTTGCGCGATGCGGTTGCCAGTTTGCGGGTTGGCTCGGCTTGGGAAGCCGCCAGCAGCATCACCCCATTGACCCAACCGGCGAGCGATAAATTGCAGCGGGCGATAACCTCGCTGGATGAGGGCGAGGAGTGGTTATTGGAGCCACAACAACATGAAGATAACCCACAATTGTGGTCACCCGGGATCAAGCTCGGTGTGCAGCCAGGCTCATTCTTTCACCAAACCGAATGTTTTGGCCCAGTGCTGGGCTTAATGCGTGCCGTCGATTTGGATGAGGCCATCAGCCTGGCCAACGCCACCGAGTATGGCCTGACCAGCGGCATCCATAGCTTGGATGATCGCGAAGTCATTTACTGGAAAGAGCGCATCCAAGCTGGCAATCTTTATATTAATAGGCATATTACGGGCGCCATCGTGCAGCGCCAACCGTTCGGCGGCTGGAAGCGCTCGACCGTCGGCCCAGGTGCAAAGGCAGGTGGCCCAAACTATGTGCTGCAATTGATGCACTGGGAACAAGCCCACTTGTCCGATCCACGCAGCGACTTGCCCCCGGCACTCATCGTGTTGTTGGCACGCCTGCTAGAGCAGATTCCCAGCGCCGACGCACAGCAGGTTTTACGCGCCAGTGCAGGTAGCTATCTGCGGGCGTGGCAGACCCATTTCAGCCAAGAACATGATCCCAGCCAAATCTTGGGCGAGGCCAACCCGTTTCGTTACAAGCCCTGTCGTGGCCTACTCTTACGAATCGGCGCGCAAACGCCAGTTGCCGCAGTGGCGCAAGTCATTCTGGCGGTACGAACCACCGGACAGGATATCGCCCTGAGTGTGCCGCCTGCGCAGGCCGATCAGTGGGAATGGTTGACGAACGATCCAACTATGGTCCCCAATCTCACCCTGATCGTTGAAGACGAAGACGAGCTCATCAATCGCATCGCCTCGAACGCCTACGACCGTCTACGTGCATTGGCACCCCTCTCGTCAGACGGGCAACGGGCTGCGCATGCTGCGTATGTCAATATCGTCGATGCACCCGTCGTCGCCAACGGCCGATTGGAGCTGCGCTGGTATCTGCGCGAACAGTCTATCTCGCACACCCGCCATCGCTATGGCAATCTGCTGTCATGATTCAAACTCAAGACCTGCCTTGGGGTGAATCTTCGAGTAGCAAGCGTCCTCTAAATCCAAATCTAACAGGAGAATCCCTTCTATGTCTGTCCCTTCGCTGATGGGTGCGCGAGTCAAGCGCAAGGAAGATCCATATCTGCTTACTGGCAAAGCGCGCTTTGTCGCTAATCTATCTTTGCCCGGTATGCAGCATGTTGCATTCGTGCGCAGCCCGTATGCCCATGCCCGCATTCGCGGGATCGACACCCATGCCGCGCTGGCTCTGCCAGGTGTCCTGGCCGTGGTGACTGGGCCCGAATTCGCGCAGTGGTGTGGGCCCTTGCCACTGGATGTCTCTGGCGAAGGGTTGATGGCAGGTGCGCAAGATAAATTTGATTGTGTTCGCCATGCCTTGGCGCTGGATCGTGCCCGACATGTGGGCGAGGCGCTTGCCGCAGTGATTGCCAACACACCCGAAGTGGCTGAAGAAGCAGCACTGGCCGTGCGAGTTGATTGGGAGCCACTGCATGCTTTTGTCGGTGTCGAGCATGTCATCCCAGCTAGTGCCGCGCCAATTTTCGAGAGCTTCCCCGACAATGTGGCCTTCCGATCGCGCAACAAGACCGAAGGTGTCGATGCCACCTTCGCCAATGCCGCGCATGTCGTCCGCCAACGTATGACCAACCAACGGCTGGCCGGACAGCCACTCGAAGGCCGCGCCATTCTGGCTGCACCAGATCTATTATCAGACGGGATGACGATTTGGATCAGCGCACAGATGCCGCATGCGGTGCGCACGGAGTTGGCCAAACTGATGGGTATGCCTGAGAACGCCATTCGGGTCATGGCACCCGATGTCGGCGGTGGGTTTGGTGTAAAGGATGGCGTATTTGCCGAGAACGCAGTCCTGGCCGTGTTGGCCCATAAGTTTCAACTTCCGCTACGTTGGATCGAATCGCGCACTGAACATATGCTGGCGACTACCCATGCTCGCGGGCAGGTGGCCGACATTGAGGCGGCAGTCGAAGCCGATGGCACGATCACCGCATTACGGATGAATATTCTGGCCGATCTGGGCGCATATCCCATGGGGCCGTCCATCCCCAAACTGACCACCCAGATGGCGGTGGGTGTTTATCGCGTTCCAAAGGTCGATGTGCAGCTCACCTGTGTGCTGACCAACACCACACCCGTCGTTGCCTATCGCGGTGCAGGCCGACCCGAGGCCAGCTATTACCTTGAGCGCATGATCGAGATCATCGCGCTCGAACTTAAACTTGATTCGATAGTGCTGCGACGCAAGAACTTTATCCAACCGGGCGCCTTTCCCTACGCCACTCCGACGGGTCTCACCTACGACAGTGGCGATTATGACCTCGCCTTGCGCAGCGTGTTGACCTTGGCCAACTACCCGAAGCTGCGTGAGGAACAACGCCAACGCCACGCACACCAACCGTTGTTGGGCATCGGCCTGTCGTGCTATACCGAGCTGTGCACATTTGGCTACGAGAGTGCTACGGTGCGGGTTGATCCCAGCGGCACGATCACTGCGTTTACCGGTGTGTCACCGCATGGCCAGGGCACCGTCACCACGTTTGCGCAGATTATTGCCGACCAGATTGGCGCGGAGTTCGACCGGATTGTGGTTCGCCATGGCGACACTCACGCGGCGTCATTCGGCATGGGTACAGCCGGCAGCCGTGGGGTGGCGGTGGGTGGTTCGGCCATCTATCAGGTGGCAGGGCAAGTGCGCGAGAAGGCCCGTCGGATTGGTGCACACATGCTGGAGGCCGCCGTGGAGGACGTTGTTCTTGTCGATGGCAAGTACCAGGTGCGTGGCTCACCACAACATGCCGTCAGCCTGACCCAGATTGCGGATCGGGCTTACAACGGCACATTGCCCGAAGGCATGACACCCGGTTTAGAAGCGACCGACTTCTTCAAGCCCACTGATCTAACCTTTCCGTTTGGAGCACATGTGGCGGTAGTTGAGATCGACCGGGATACTGGCGTGGTGACCGTGCGCGATATGTTTGCGGTAGATGATTGCGGGGTGCGGATCAACCCGATGTTGGCTGAAGGGCAAATTCACGGCGGGTTGACCCAAGGGATTGCCCAGGCGTTGTGGGAAGAGGTGCTATACGACGATCGTGGCCAAATGCTCAGTGGCACATTGATGGAGTACACCCTGCCCCGTGCGGACATGCTGCCGAACTTCACATTAGATGCCACCATGACACCCACCCCCCTTAACCCACTAGGCGCAAAAGGTCTGGGCGAGGCCGCCACGATTGGCTCGCCACCGGCGGTGGTCAATGCGGTGCTGGATGCCTTGGGCGTGCGTCACCTCGATATGCCCTTGTTGCCGGAAAAAGTATGGCGCGCGCTGGCGCAAAAACGATAAAGTCCAGCTTAGACCACCAACGCAATGGCTTCCTCAACCACATCCAAGCCCTCGTGCAATTGTGCTTCGGTAATGACCAATGGGAACAGAAAGCGGATGCCGTTGGAATACAACCCGCACCGAATCATCAGCACGCCTTCGTTGGCACAGTGCTTGACGATACTCAGAGTCTTGTCCATCGCCAAAGGCACCTTCGTTATCCGATCCGCGACAAACTCCATCGCCAACATCGCGCCCAACCCACGCACATCACCAATGATGGGATATTTCTCCTGCATCTGTTTCATACGATCACAGGCAATTCCACCTAAGTCGCGTGCGCGTCTACACAAGTCATCCCGTTCGATCAAATTAATCGCCGCCAACGATGCGGCACACGCGACCGGATTGCCACTATACGTACCACCAATGCCACCCAGATGCACTTTATCCATAATCTCGGCGCGCCCGACGGTAGCAGCAATCGGCATCCCACCCCCCATACTTTTGGCCATCACAACGATGTCCGGCTCAACGTTGCTGTGTTCAATCGAGAACATTTTGCCAGTGCGGGCCATGCCAGCTTGAATCTCATCGGCGATCAGCAAGATGCCATATTTGCTGCAGGTTTCGCGCAGGCGTTGCATAAAGACTTTGGGTGCGGGGATAAATCCACCTTCGCCTTGCACCGGCTCGATAATAACCGCCGCCACCGCATCCGGTGCCACGTGCGCAACTAAGGCCCGCTCGAACGACTCCCATACCAGCTCCAGCTTCTGCTCGTCGCTCAACTCGATGGCGATAGGCGCTTGCGAAGCAATCCCCACCCCGCCCGCACCGACGCGATACAGATACGGAAACGGCACCCGATAAATCTCCGGCACGAATGGCCCAAAGCTTTTCTTGAACAGCGCATATTTGCTGGTCAGCGATTGCGTCAGCAGGGTGCGCCCGTGATACGCACCTTCAAACGTGATGATGGCCTGCCGCCCGGTGGCAGCGCGCGCAGTCTGAATCGCTACCTCAACTGCTTCCGCGCCGCTGTTGCTGATCATGGCTTTCTTCGGACCAGAGATCGGCACAATACTGTTCAACTTCTCAGCCAACGCAACGTGTGCTTCGGTGGTCGCCACCAACCCACAAATATGAATCAGCGCTTCGGCCTGGGCTTTGATCGCGTCGACCACCGATTGTGGCGTGTGACCAACATTCAGCACGCCAATGCCGCCTGTGAAATCGAGCAGGATGTTCCCATCCACGTCCTCGACCAACGCGCCATGTGCACGCGCTACAGCGATGTTTGTGCTCTTGGCATAACCAGCCGGCATGTTGGCCTCACGGCGGGCAATCAAGGCTTGGCTTTTTGGGCCGGGCAACCCGGTTTTTAATTGGATGTATTTGCGAGTCATTTGGATGTATTTGCGAGTCATATGGTCACTGAAAAGATAGCACTTGGGTCAACTAAACATATTCGAGATAAGGATCATTTGCAATATACGCAGGCACCGTTCCCAGAAATGGACATTGTGGTAGATCATGCCAACGTCGAAGAAGGTGATAAGTTGGGGAAGCCAGTAGTGCACATCGATCAATTGCATCTCGCCATTCAAACTTACGCAATTCAGCAAGCGTTTCGGGCAGGGGCAAAATCCCAAAATCCCATGCGCTACAAACACGAGATACAAAATCAATTTGCGCACCTAGAGAATCAGGCACAACCAATGTATCTACATCAAATTCAGGGTAAAGCGATTCGTCAAACCACTCCATTCAGAAACACCTCGTTATACCAAGTTCGCAAACGCGCCTTATCACCGCCTTGCATAACCGGGCGTGCGACTTCAATCCGAGCCAATGATGACTGTATAGCCAGAGTCGCCTTTTTAGAATCGGGGCTTTCGCCGGCTGCAATACTTCTATCTTGCCACAAGCGCCAACACTCCTCTTTGCTCAGCACATCAGACTTGCACAACTCATATATATCCAGAAAATCGCGTGGGGCACCACGATTGATAAGCGCAGTCATCTTGCTGGCCACAATATCCTCCAATGAATCTACACTCAATTCACCTGGCCAAACATTTTCTGCCTCCGGAAGAAGTCTGGCAGAACGTCTGGCAATCTGAAAGCTAAAAATCACGCGCTTGTCTCGGAGCAATTCCACACTTACAACCTCGCCCCATGTTCGTATACGCACCGCTCCATATTGGCTGAGCGTATTTTGCAAGGCCTGCGTCACCGCAACTTGATCTACTGATGCCGCCGAATCTCTCCACCAGGCATCCACATCATGAGTCTGACGATATTCATGATAGTGGGACAAGCCAAATGCACCCCCGATAGAAATATGACGACCCAATCCAAGGTTAGCTAAAGCCATCAAACATTCTTCAGCATAGGGCGGCAAAAAATTTGGTCTTTGCGGGCGAAGGTGATCGGACATAGTGGACGGATATTCAGATACTCGAGTTAATTATAGGGCCGACATATCGGTTAAATATATCAGCGTCGCAACACCACCGGCAAATACAACCCATATGGGTTGACAATCAACGATGTCGTGATCAACCGGGTAATGCCCGGAGGATTCTCTATATAAACATCCACATCCAGCCAACGCGGCTGCGTCTCGCGGACGACGGCGTCCCACTGCAAGTTCAGCACATCGCCCTCAAGCGAGCCGCGCCATGTCAACACTGGTGCAGCACTGTCATCGAGGTTGCCAATATTGGCCTTTAAGCTGCCAGGGACATATGCCAAGCCGGTCGGCATGCTCAGCGTAATGTGTACGGTTTCCGTAATGGGTGCACCCTGAGAGCGAGCAGTCACGGCCAAACGCACCTGCTCATCTTTGGAAGCCATGCGGTCGGGTAATGGCTGGATCGACAGCTGCACACCGGACGATTGCCAGTTCACGCCACGATAGGCCATAACGCTCTCGGCCAACTTTTGCACATAAAACAGGTCGCCTGTTTCCAGATAGGGAATATCGATATAACGCGCCAGATCGTCTGGATTAACCTGACCCAACCACGACTCGGCCATGAAAAGCTGAAATGCGTCAACCGGATGGCTGAGGTTGTGCTCATGTCCCAATGTGCCTTCGGCAAAGGACGCGTACCAGTGCGGGAAGAGCGCCTTGGCTTTGTTCGCATACGTCCGTACTGCCGGGCCTACTCGCTGCAACACCCGCGCCAACTCTGGCGTGAGATCGCGATAAGCAGTGAGATACGGATGCGGGAAGCAACATGCGCTGGCGTCGCCGCCTTCCGTGCCGGAATGATCGTAGAGAGATACGCCGTATTGGGTGAGAAAAGTCACCTGGCGCGCATCATCATCGCCACCGCGCCAGTCCTGATTAAATAGATAACCATTCCAAGTGCCCGCCGTCTGCTGCACTTGCCAGTCTGGCTGGGCTGGCACTTCAGCCAAATTCGCCTGATATAGATAGCGCGGATACAGCGCCATCCCTGCCCGTAAGATCGCCGCTTTGGCCAGCAATGGCAAGGCCAATGCGCGTGCATTCGCATCATTGGCACGCGTGGCTAACCGTGTGTAGCCGAGCAATCCAGCAAAATGGCGATTGGCGTTTACCACCGCCACGCTGCGATCCTGATGGCCATCAAACCAATACAACGAGGCCCAGTCCTGCTCACGCATATCCGCATCCAAAACAGTCTCGAACGCTTGCATCACGCTGGTGGACGGCGCTTCATCCAACGCATCATAATATTGCGAGAGCGCATACGCGTTCCACAGCGGCACCCGCTTTTGCAAGGCATCGGTGCGCCCCTTCGTCCACTGATATTCCCAATCGTCCCAATATCCAGCATAGCCTGGGCGCACTGTCCCATCTAGCAAACCGAGGTTGAACTGCGTTTCAGGCGGATACTGGGTGCGCTCACTGCGCAGATAATTCACAAGTTGGGTGCGCGCCGCGCCATCGGGCAATGCCCGCGCTGCATGCGCAAGATGAATGAGTGTGTCGGCTGGATTGGCCCAGTACAAATCGCCACGCTCGGTATGGCGTGGCACGCCGTCGATGAAAATCCATGGGCGCAGATGCCCAGCCTGAGTGATGCGCTGCACCTGATCGGCCAACTCTTGCTGCAAATCGTCTGGTACGGTGCCACCCCCTACGGTCGAGCGCGTATCAACAATACCGGCCAAGCCTGTCATCGACCAGGTGTATGAGTTGGCGTTTTCAATGCCGGTCAGTGGGCCAAATTCGGTCGGTAAAGCATCGTTGATCAGCGTCCCAGAAAAGCGCAGTTCGAGCGCCTCATGTGCCAAGGCCAACATGGGTGGCACTGGGGCAAACGGGGTGCTGTTGCCAGCACACACCGGCTGATATGTAAATCGCTCGGTAATATTGACGCTGTCGCTAGCGTTGTCGTAGCCGTACTCCTCGCGTGCTGTAAGCGGGAATTGGCATTGTCGCGCGGCCCAGGTATTGGTGTGCTGAAACACATCTGCAGGCAATGCTACGCCCCAAGCTTCGGTCTGGGTGGTGGGTAAGGTTTGGCGGCCATACAGCGGCATAATCGCCAGCGCTTCGCCCGCGCCTGCAAATGTCAGTTGCACGCCACCTTGCGCACCCCGCTGCACCTGTGTGGGTGCAGATTGAAACAACACCAACATTGGCAGATCGGCCTGATAGGCATTGCTGGCGGGTAAGTTAATATACGACAAGGGCTTGCGCGTATCGGCGAAATGGCTCTGGTTGCCGTACCACAGTAGGATCCAACGGGTGTTGGCTGGGACGGCTACCGGCTGCGCACCGATCTGGCTCACGCTGGCGCCAGTGTCGCTGGCAAAAGCCACATATTTTGGGAAGGATGGCGCGTTGCTGACATCACTCACCTTTTTGCCGTCAAACTTATAAGTGGGCACATTACCCGCAAACAAATTTAAGCTTGTCGCAGGTGATTGAATCAGCAACGCCGGGGTCAATCGGCTCGCGGTTAGTTTCAGTTGCTGACCACCGTAGCTAAAGATGCTTTCGTTCATCGACCAGTCGGCGCGTTCGCTGGCAAATGCGCCAGTCGTACCGGGCACGTTGATCTCACCCAGATCGATACCCACCGGTCCCAAAATGCTGGGCTGATAGGTGTCGCCATCTTTCACCCCACCAGGCAAGGTCAGGTTAGGCCAACTCTCTTGCCACACGCTGAAAGCCAACCCTGCCGTTTTCTTGGCCGCATGGGTTTGGCCCAATAGGCCTTGCGCAGAGACTTGCCAATCTGCACCAGTTGAGGTTTGGGCGTGGGCCGGAGAGAGGGGAGTTAGCGCTAATAGCGTGAGTGCGATCACGACCCTGCGGGTGGCGCACCGAAACTGCTGTAGGCATGAGCTTTTCATTGCGCACCTCGCACGATCAGCTCGTGCCAGCTGATATGAAAGACTTTGCCGTTGGCAACCGAAGCCGGGCTGGCTCCGCCACCCTGCGCGTTGTTACTCAACTGACGATTGGCGTGGCCAGGCTCGATGCGCGTCCACTGCTGGGTGGCATAGTCGTAAATGCCGGTGAACTGGGCGTTGGCCTCCTGCGCGTGCATGGCCAGCACAGCATTTGCCGTGCAAGTTACCGCCATGTTCTCGTCAATGTTGCCAAATCCTGGGGGTGGCGGCTCGGTCACTGGGCGTGGATCGATGAACGAATTTTCAAATTGGCGTGTGACGAGACTCAAGCGGCCCCAACCAAAGAAAGCGGGCCTTTCTGCCAGCGGCACTGCCATAATCAACAAGCCGTCTTTATCGACACACGGCGGGGCAGCAGCTCCGTTCATGGTGATCCCATCCGAGTGAATGACATTGGGTTTGGGCGCGCCAGTATTTACGTCGAACAAATACAAGCTTTTGTGCAATTGCTCGGCATTGGTGTTGGCGCTTGCCAAGGTGCGTGTCTGCTCGGTCTTGCTCAGGTTGGCGCTAATCAGATCACCCGCGCCTGTGGGCCGCTCAATTAACGTGCCTTGATGCACGACTGGCCAATAATCTTTGAACGCCATCGCGGGTAATCGATCACTCTGCCAAGCCAGCAAGCCATCGGCAATATTGAGTGCGATCACGCGCAGATTCATCGCACCGAAAAACACCTTGCCCGCGTCGGCAGCGGCCGTCTGCAAAATAGGCGCGCCAACCTTGTATTGCCAAAGAATATTTCCGGTAGCCGGATCGAGTGCATAAAACACACCATTACGCCCACCTAGCATAACTTTGCCATTGGCAATCACAGGCGCGGTCGAGAAACCCAGGCGGGTTGCAAGTTTATTGCGCCAAATCTGAGCACCAGTGCTGGTGTTTAAGGCGTATATCGCGCCATCCATTGCCCCGAAGAAGACCCGCCCATCAGCTACCGCCACGCTGGCCAGAATGGATGCACCGGCGCGAAAAACCCAACGCTGCGTCCCGTCTTCAGCATTGAGGGCATACAGGTTTCCCATCTCAGTACCGACATAAGCGTTGCCAGCGACCACGATGGCCTGCACTTGTGGGTAAATTTTCTCGGGCTGAAACGGGCGCGTCCACAGCACTTTGAGTGCGCTGGGAATGATCTCCGGCGAGTAGCCAGTGCGCTGTGGGTTGCCCTGCACCTGCGGCCAATCTTGGGTCACGACCGCGCGAGATTGTGCGGATTGCGGTGTAATTACATAAATTGTGAGCAGGATGAGCAACAAGGCACTCAGCCATGTATGTTTGGTTTTCAAATATTCCCCCCGGATTGTGATGTGATGCAGATGAGTTTACCTGTGCAAGGTTAATTCTAAGTGAATTCTAAACGACGGGGGATTGGAAAGTGCCAAGGCAAAGGCTGAAGAGTAATTTATGTATCACTTACGCCATATAGTTAGCCACAAAGTCCATCGGCCTCATCACCGCAATCGCCAGCTTTTTGTAATCGGCAATATTGCGGGTCACAATCAAGTCAGCCCCAAACCGAATGGCAGCGCTAGCCTGCAACGCGTCCTCAAAATCGCGCGTAGACATCGCCAGCGCCTGACGCACGGTGGCCGTGTCGCCCGCTGCGACTTCGATAAACACCAACAGATCGCCTAGAAAGCGCCGCACATCCTGTTTCATGAGGTAGGCAAAGTTGGAAACAGAATGCCAGGCGATTGACGCCTGCTTAGGGTTCTGCTCAGCCCAATCAATCACCCGAACACTGTCCGCAAAAAACGGTTCGCGCCGCAAGGCAACGTCAATCAAGACGTTTGTGTCGATGAGGATTTTCATCTTTTATTTGTATCTTCGTATCTTCTCAAAAAAAGGGGGGAAACGGGATCAAGCAGGGGCAGCTTGAGCACGAATGATATCGGCCAAAGGCGGAATAAGTCCCAGTTTTGAAATGCGGTCATGGACAAAGGCGTAAAAACTCACGCCAAGTTTTTT
>JANMVQ010000464.1:0-10520 GCA_031392845.1 Chloroflexota bacterium | reverse complement strand
TTACGAGAAGCTCAAAGCGCGGGTGCCCGATGGAGTGGCTGCCATGACCCAGATCCCCAGCGTCGGCCCGAAAAAAGTGAAACTATTTTGGGAGGAGTTGAAGATCACCAGCATCGATGAATTGGCTGCAGCCGCCAAAGCCGGCAAGCTGCGCGATCTGCCCAAGATGGGTGCCAAGGCCGAGCAGAAGATCATCGAGGGCATCGAGAGCCTGAAACGGCGCGCCACCGGTCGCATGCGGATCGGCGATGTGCTGCCAATCGCGTTGGAGATCAAGGCCAAACTGGCCCAAGTCCCAGGCGTGTTGAGGATCGAATACAGCGGCTCACTCCGCCGCATGAAAGAGACCATCGGCGATGTCGACTTCGTCGTGGCAACAATGGATGGCGCACCGGTCATGCAGACTTTTCGCAGTTTGCCGCAAGTCGAAGCGATCTTAGGTGCGGGCGAGACCAAGAGCAGCGTGCGCCTAAACAATGGCCTGCAAGTCGATGTGCGCACAGTCGAACCTAAACACTGGGGCTGCGCGATGCAATACTTCACCGGTAGCCAGCAGCACAATATTCGCATTCGCGAGATCGCGCAGAAGAAGGGTTATTCGCTGAATGAATATTCGCTGACTCCAAATTCATCCAACAAAGAGGGCGAGGAGTTGTTTTTTGAAAGCGAAGAAACACTCTATAACTTTTTGGGTCTGGCCTTCATCCCACCGGAGATGCGCGAGGATCGCGGCGAGATCGATGCCGCAGTAATGCGAGTTGATAAGGTTCAGAAGGTTGGGCAGGTTGATAAGGTTCAGAAGGTTGAGAACGTTACGAACCTTCAGAACTTTCCGAACCTTATCAACCAATCCGATTTACGCGGCGACTTGCAAATGCATACAACCTGGAGTGACGGCGCGGTCGATGTGATGGGCATGGCCGAAGCTGCGATTGCGTTAGGCTACGAATATATTCTGATCACCGATCACACCCAAGGGCTGGGCATCGTGAATGGCCTGACGCCAGAGCGGGTGCGCGAACAGCGCAAGGAGATCGATGCGGTCAATGCTGATCTCAAGAAGCGTAAGATCAAGTTCACTGTGCTGCAAGGTGTAGAAGTTGAGGTGAAAAGCGATGGCTCGCTCGACTTACCCGACGAGACGCTAGCGGCGTGCGATTTGGTGCAGGCCAGTGTGCATACCTCGCTGACCCAGCCGCGCGACAAAATCACCCAACGCGCCATCGCCGCCATGCGCAACCCGCATATCGATATTCTGGGGCATCCGTCGGGTCGCCTAATCAATGAGCGTGAAGGCGCGGATTACGACTGGGATGCGCTGTTCAAGGTCGCCAAGGAATACGGCGTGGCGCTCGAGATCAATGCCTCACCTGAGCGCCTCGATCTGAACGATGTCAACGCTCGGCGGGCGATTGAGCTGGGCTGCCTGCTAAGTATCAGCACCGATGCGCACAATCCGGCTATGCTGGGCAACATGATTTATGGTGTCGGCCTTGCACGACGGGCTTGGGTGCCCGCCGAACGAGTGATCAATACCTGGACGTTGGAGAAACTGTTGAAATGGACCCACAACAAGTAAACAAACCACAAATCGGCTTACAGCTGTATACGTTGCGCGATCAGATGGCGTGCGACTTTTCCGGCACGCTGCGCCAAGTCGCCGAGATCGGCTTTCGTGGCGTAGAAACTGCCTTCTTCAGCCCGGACATCACCCTGGAGCGGGCCAGCCGTGAGCTGCGCGACTTGAATTTGCAGGTGTTTTGTGCCCATACCGATTTGCCATTGGGCGACAAACGCGACGACGCGCTGCGCACCGCCGAAGCCTTTGGCTGCAAACGCATCGTCTGGCACGGCTGGCCGGAGGACCCCCGCTACAGCAGCCTGGTAGGCATTCAAGCGTTGATCGAAGAATACAACGCCGCCGAAGAGGTGGCCAGCAAAAACGGGTTGCACTTGGGCTTGCACAATCATTGGTGGGAGATGACCCCGGTGGAGGGAAAGTTGCCTCATCAACTGCTGGCGCAGCATCTAAACCCACGCATCTTTTTCGAGTTGGATGTGTATTGGGCCACCGTGGCTGGTCAGGATGCAGTGCAGCTGATTAACAATCTTGGTTCGCGCGCACCGCTGCTGCATGTTAAAGATGGCCCAGCAGTGCGCCATCAACCCATGACGGCCATCGGCGCAGGCGTGCTAAACATTCCCGCCATCGCGCAAGCAGCCTGTGACAATAACATCGAATGGCTCATCATTGAACTGGATGAATGCGCCACAGACATGATGGAGACGGTGCGACAAAGCTACCAGTATTTGTCCAAGATCAACGAATAGGCAACGAATCAACGAACACCCATATATCCGCTGATCCGTTGCCTATTCGTTGACCCATGCGCAATTTGCACCAAGGGCTACAATCCGCCCTATGCTCTCAGCAGGTGATCAACGAGGATTAAAGGGGCTGTCTCTGGACAGCCGCGTGCGCCGGGCGTTTTATGATCTGCCCGCCAGCGCCATCTGGGACTTGGCGGACAAGGTTCCGGCCGCCGCGCGTGGCCACAAGTTGCTGTACTTCCGGGATGGCCGCGAGGAAGTGATTCCAGTCATCTTGCGCCCTACGGCGATTTTGGCCGAGCAGATGAATTACTTTCATACCGTCTCGGTCACGCTATTAGAAGCGTTGAAGCGCGTGCCAGATATGTATCTGGATAACGCATTGGTGCGCGAAACGGTGCCGCTGGATGAGATCGAAGAGCAGTGGCTGCGTGAGACCTGGACAGCGGCTCACCGCAACAACCATTGCGTATTTGGGCGATTAGACGCCCTGGTCGATTTCACCAGCCCCTCCTGGAAAGACACACTGGCGTTTGTGGAGCCCAATCTGGTCGGCGTGGGTGGCATCAATCTGGTGCCAGCCATGGAACAGGTCATGATGGAGGTGATCGTCCCCGCCTTGCAACGGGTGGCACCCGACCTCACCCTGGAAGCCCATGACGATTGCCGCAACCTCTTCATGGATGAGCTACAAGATCATCTGGAGAGCATTGGCCGTACACGCGGCAACATCGCCCTGGTCGACGCCAAATACTCCGGCGATGGCCCGGCCGAACTGGCCGCGCTGGCCGATTACTACACCGAGCGCGGACTGAATGTGTTCTATTGCGACCCAAGCGAACTACATTTAACAGGGGATGGCGATGACGCCGAGGTGCAATACGAGGGTCAGCAAATAGATCTGGTTTACCGCGATTACGCCGTCCACGATTTTACTGACCCGGATTACGAAGGGGATGCGCGGGTGCCCAAGCTGCTGTTCAAGCGCAATCAGATGATCTCATCGATGGCGGGCGAGTTCGACCACAAAAGCACTTTCGAGCTGCTGACCGACCCACGCTTCGTCAATTTGTTTACCTCGGGTGAACGACAATTGCTGCGCCGCCATGTGCTTTGGACCCGCGTCCTGCGCGAGCGCAAGACCACCGATCCGCTAGGCGATGAGATCGACCTGCTCAAGTTCACCCGCGACAACCGCGATATTCTGGTCATCAAGCCCAATCGCAGCTACGGCGGTGACAGCGTCTATATCGGCCCTTCCGTCAGCGATGGCGAGTGGCTAAACGCAATCGACCACGCCCTGGCCGAGCCCAATCAATGGGTGGTGCAGCGCATGGCCACAGTCACGGCCTACGAGTTCCCTGTGGTCAACGCCGACCGCTCAATCCATATTGAGCCGTTCTATATGGTGGTCGGTTTCGCCCCCACCAAATACGGCACTTCAATATTAGGCCGCGCTTCACAAAAGCAAGTCGTCAACATCGCGCAGAAAGGCGGCATGTGCGCGGTGCTAATTGGACGTGTTAAATGAGCCACCAATCCAAAAACCGCTCGATACGAAGAAGCGCATCCAGGGCGTTGGCGGAGTGAATCAGGCCATGGGCTTCATCGGGGTAGGCGCAGAATTCAAAGGTCTTGCCCTCTCGTCTCAGCGCAGTAATTAGCTGCTCAGATTCGCTATAAGCCACCCGCTGGTCCTGCTCGCCGTGCATCAACAGCAACGGGGCTTGGATATTTTGAACGAAATTGATCGGTGAGCTGTCCTCATAGCGTGCGGCATTTTGGCCCGGATGGCCCATCTGCCACTCCAGATCCTGCCGTCCACTGTGGTCGCCAGTGGCCCACGACGTTTTGAGGTGACTGTCACCATACAGACAGACCCCGCACTTAAAGCGGTGCTGATGGTCTTTGGCCAGCGCAAGCAAAGCAAGATAGCCGCCATAGCTCTGGCCCCATACCGCGATACGATTGGGATCGACCTTGGCCTGCTCGATCAGATATTGGCTGGCCCACAGACAATCGTTCAAATCGCCTACACCCCAGTTCAGCAAGTTGCCCTCTTTGAAATGTCGTCCATAACCGGTGGAACCACGATAGTTTGGACAAATCACGACGTAGCCTTTGGCGGCAAAATACTGACGCACCGGATCCCAACACAGGTCGTAGTGCACATTTGGCCCACCATGGGGATAGACAATGGCCGGACGGCGGCCATTGCGAAGCGCCATGTCATTATCCGGGGTATAGAGCAATGCCGGAATACGCCAGCCATCCTTGCTCAGATACTCGACCTGAGTCGGCATAACATAGTCCGCATGTGTCAGCGCAGCAGCATAGGAGCCGGTCAGTTGGGTCAGTTGCCCGGATTCGACATCGCACAGATACAGCGCGGGCGGCAAGGTCGGCGAATCATAGCCCACGACGACCGCATTTTGACCGCGCACCCATTGCGGCCCACTGTAGTTTCCGGGCGGACACGGCACACGCTGCATATGCCCGGTGCCAGCATCGATCACATAAAGAGCATCACACGCCTGCTGATTGACCAGCGCAATCAGGCACGCGCCATCAGGCGACCAGGCAAACTCTTCAACATCCAATCGCAAACGGCTGAGTTGCTGCAATCGCGTGCCATCAGGAGCCATGCACCAGATTTCATCGAAACCGCTTTCATTGGACAGCAAGGCGATACAGGTGCCGTCGGGCGAGCAAATGGGATACCAGCACTCCACATTGTCATCTGGAGTAAGGCGCACCGGATCACCCGCTGGGCGATGATCGACCACAGGCAGCAAATAAATATCATTTTGCTTTCGGCCCCGCTGTGGCGATGCAGAAAAGACAATGTAATGGCCATCCGGAGACCAAACCGGGGCACTGCATTCGTCGCCAGAAAGCGTCATGCCAAACACCCAGCCTCCATCAAATGGCACCATTGCAATTTGGGAAACATCACCTTTTTGGGTGCTAAAGGCGATTTGGCGACCATCAGGCGAAAACGCAGCTTCGGCAGCATCAGCGTGCAGCTCAGTTAGTTGGCGCGGGGCACTGCCTTGGCTGGCCACCACGAACAAATGGCTCACATTTTCTCGATAGGTCCCATACACTAACCAGCGGCCATCAGGGGACCAAACTGGCGGTTCATCCTCCCACCAGTTCACATGCGGTCGATTGAGTGACAGCCGGCGCGGAAATGACCGGTCAGCAAGTGATAGCACCCACAAATCACTATAACTTCCACGGTCCCAGTAGAAAGCCAGTTGGGTGCCGTCGGGCGAGATGGCATGATTGTGCACGCGCTCCCAACCCTCTACAACGAGTTCCGGCCATAGCGATTCTGGGATGTGAGCGTCAGGTTGAGCGTGCGCACGCTGGCCATGGAATTCTTCACGAACCTCGGCTGCCGACTGCACCATCGAGTGAAAATGATCAGACATCAAGTGGGGTGATTCTAAATGGTCTATGGCCAATACCGCAATTTCTCCACATCCCCAAGCCGGACTCAGAAGTGCAAGCGGTGGGAGTGCGTCAGGAAAGATGCCCGTGGACCGGCTACACTCACTGCATGCAAACTCACCTTTTCTTCAATCGATATCGTATCGTATTTATTACATTGGTGCTGGCGAGTGCCTTATGTGCCAGTATGTGGGTGGTGCGTTTTGCAATAACAGGAGAAACGTATCGTTTCTTCTTGAACTGGAATTTGTTTCTGGCTTGGGTGCCACTGGGGTTTGCCCTATTGGCCCGGCACGCCCGTAATCAGGTGGGATTCGCGCTGTTTGGGTTAGCCTGGCTGCTGTTCTTCCCGAATGCGCCTTACCTAATCACGGATTTGGTGCACTTGCGCGCGTTCGAGCCGACGATCAGGTATTGGTACGACTTGATGATGTTCATGACCTTCATCTGGACCGGATTCCTGTTGGGTTTTGTCTCGCTTTATGTTATGCAACGCCGGGTGGCTGAAATGGCCGGGCACGTCGTCAGTTGGGGCTTTGCGCTAATCTCTTTGGCATTAGGCGCATTTGGGGTGTATCTGGGACGATTCCAACGTTATAACAGTTGGGATGTGCTGACCCAGCCGTGGGATTTGTTCTACGATATTTACCAGCGGGTGCGTCACCCATTTGACCACATGCGCACTTATGGCATTTCGCTGCTGTTGGCGGTGTTCTTAATCGGCATGTATGTGACTATGTATGCCATTGCCCATCTACCCCGGGAACAAACACAGCCTACCTAAAGTGTATTGTTTACACCAACTAGGTAGGAATAACCTTCGATGCAGTTATCCCCACCCGTTTGACCGATTTCGCAGACAAAGTCAAAAAATTGGCGATATTTGTTGGAAAAACGCTTGACACTTGTCCGCAGTTTGGCTACATTAAGTGTAGATGAATCGACTGCTCGCCCCTGATCGCCGTGTTGTCGTGTTAAGGTTCAACCACAACTCAGGACAGTTCGTCTCAGACAAAGATTGGGATCAATTTGAAAGTTGCTCTCAATGCCGTGGCCATGCTTCTATTGATGAAACCCCTGATGGAGATTTGATCTGTCAAATCTGCAAAGCCAATTTACCCCGACCGGATGCCTGATAAGGCCTAACTAAATTAGATGGGCGTGTCCTATCACCCGCAAATTCTAAGCCAGTGCGACTACAATGTTTGCACTGGCTTTTCTTTTCAGTATTGAGCATGCAGAGTTGAGAAGTAAGAAATTGAGCCATGCTTCGCACTTTCTTAATTCTGCATTCTTAATTCTGCATTCTTAATTCTCTAAGATGATTGCCGACCGAAAATTTGGATTAAACACCCTGGCCCTACATGCAGGGCAGCGACCCGACCCGACTACCGGAGCGCGGGCGATGCCGATTTACCAGACCACCAGCTACGTGTTTGAGGACAGCGATCAGGCGGCCGAGCTGTTTGCTTTGCAGCGGTTTGGCAATATTTACACCCGCATCATGAATCCGACCGTGGCCGCCTTCGAAGAGCGTGTCGCAGCGCTGGAAGGCGGTGTGGGGGCTTTGGGGGTCGCCAGCGGGCATAGCGCGCAATTTATCACGATGTTCACCCTGTTGGGCGAAGGCGACCATATTGTGTCGTCCAAGTCGCTGTATGGTGGCACGCGCACCCAGTTCGACATTACGCTGCGCAAGATGGGGATTCAAACCACATTTGTCGACATTCACAATCTCGACGAAGTGAAAGCAGCATTTACCGACCGCACCCGAGTGCTGTATGCCGAGACGGTCGGCAACCCGGTGATCGACGTGCCCGATCTTGAAGCGCTGGCCAAGTTGGCCCATGATTTTGGCGTACCACTTGTGATCGACAACACCTTTGCCACACCGTATCTGTGCCGCCCGTTTGAATGGGGCGCGGATATCGTGATTCACAGCGCGACTAAATTTATCGGTGGGCATGGCACCAGCATGGGCGGCGTGATCGTCGACAGTGGCAAATTTCCGTGGGACAACGGCTTGTTTCCGGGTATGACCGAGCCGAGCAAAGGCTATCACGGCATCCGCTTTTTTGAGACTTTTGGCGACTTTGGCTGGATTATGAAGGCTCGTGTCGAGACCCTGCGCGATGTCGGCCCAGCACTCAGCCCCTTCAACGCCTTTTTGATGCTGCAAGGATTAGAGACGTTGGGTCCGCGCATGGAGCGACATATCGCCAACGCCAAACTGGTGGCCGAGTGGCTGGCGGAGCATGAGTGCGTGGATTGGGTGAATTACCCCGGTCTGCCCGGCAACCCTTATCGGGCCAATGCGCAAAAATATCTGCCGAAGGGTCCGGGTGCGATTTTTACATTTGGAATTATGGGAGGTGTCGGGGCAGGCAAAGCGTTTATCGAGGCGCTGCAACTGTTCAGCCATGTCGCCAATGTCGGCGACGCGCGCTCGCTGGTGATTCATCCCGCTAGCACCACCCACAGCCAATTGAGCGAGGACGAGCAGATCAATGCGGGCGTGCGGCCGGAGATGATTCGACTATCGATTGGGCTGGAAGATATCGAGGATATTCTGTGGGATTTGGACAATGCGCTGCGGCATGCGACGAAGAATCCCGCCAAAGTCAAGGCGCTAAACCTAAATCATGACGCGCATACGGTGAATCCACTGGCTTGCGAAGTGCCGGTACTGAAAAAGTAAGAATTCTCAATTCAAAAGATGGCCCAATTGATTAACACCGCGCTCGGTCGACTTGATATTCTTAAAAAATATAAGAATATCGCGATTGTTGGGCTGAGCAGCAACCCGTTTCGGCCTAGCCACTTTGCGGCAATATACCTGCTGTCGGAGGGATATAACGTGATTCCAATCAACCCGAAGGAAACTATCATCCTTGAGCGCAAGTGCTATCCTTCGGTCACGGTAGCAGCGCAGGAGCTGGGTCACGGATATATCGAAGTGGTTGATGTATTTCGCAATAGCAAAGACGTACCGCCTGTTGCGGACGAAGCGATTGCCATCGGGGCCAAAGTGTTGTGGCTGCAACTGGGTGTGATCAATGAAGAAGCTGCGCTCAACGTGATTAACGCTGGTCTTGATGTGGTCATGGATCGCTGCATGAAGATCGAACATGCCCGTTTCTTCGGCGGTTTGAATCTGATCGGGTTGAATACGGGTGTGATTAGCGCGAAAAGGAATTTGTAAGTTCGGAAAGTTTCTAAGGTTCAGAAGGTTCGTAAAGTTCTGAATGAACCTTTTGAACTTTGTGAACCTTCTGAACTTTAAGAACAAAGCAAAATGATTCAAACTGCACCAGCCATCCAAACAACCGACGCTTTCGGGCGACATATTCACTATCTGCGCGTGTCGCTGACGGACAAGTGCAATTTGCGTTGCGTGTATTGCATGCCAGAGCAAATGGTGTTCCGGCCCAACGAGGAGCTACTCAGTGAAGACGAATTTGTAACGGTCTTGCAGGCGGCCAGCGCAATGGGCTTCGACAAGTTTCGGCTGACCGGTGGCGAGCCGACAGTGCACCCGGGCGTCGTGCGCATCACCCAAGAAATTGCCAAGCTACCGACTACCCGCGAAATCGCCATGACGACCAATGGCTTGAAGCTCAAGCGGTTGGCCCAACCCTTGAAAGACGCTGGCATGGCGCGGGTGAATATCAGCATCGACTCGCTCGACCCAGCCAAGTTCAAGCGCATTACGCGTTGGGGCAACGTCGACGATGTCTTGGCCGGGATTCGCGCCTCAGAAGAGGCAGGGCTGACTCCGATCAAGCTCAATGCCGTGGTGATTCGCGGCTTTAACGAAGATGACCTAGTGCCACTGGCCGCGCTCACTTTGGAGCACGATTGGCAATTTCGCTTTATCGAAGTCATGCCGTTTGCCGATGTGGCTGAGTTCCAGCAAGCCAGCATCGTGACGACGGCTGAGATGATTGAAATCATCGAGGCCAAGCTGGGCACGCTCACCCCGGCCAACAACGGCGAGCTGGATGGCGAAGCGCGCCTCTACCAATTGCCCGGTGGCAAAGGCACTGTCGGATTTATTAGCCCAGTCACCCTGCCCTTCTGCGCCAGTTGCAATCGCGTCCGGCTGACCGCTGACGGCATGTTGCGGCTATGTCTGCTCAAAGATGGCGAACTCGATCTCAAGACGCCCTTGCGCAAAGGCGCCACCCGCGACGACCTGATCGACCTGATGAGCAAAGCCATTTATCGCAAACCCTGGGGTCACGATCTGAGCAGCGGGGTGATCCCGATGAACCGGATCATGAGTGAGATTGGGGGATAGGAAGAGGATAAGAAATTGAGAATGCAGAATTAAGAATGAAGAAATGGGCGCTTGGCTCTTTCTAATTCTGCATTCTCAATTCTCAATTCTCAATTCGTATGGCTGAACTAACTCATATCAATCTCGCAGGCGATGCGCACATGGTGGATGTGGGTGCGAAAGCCGAAACGCATCGGGTTGCAGAGGCCCGTGCAATCGTGCATATGAGTCACGAGGCTTTTGATGCCATCGTGCAGGGTAATTTGAAGAAGGGCGATGCGCTGGGGACAGCCCGTATCGCTGGCATCATGGCGGCCAAACGCACCAGCGAGCTGATTCCGCTATGCCATCCGATTGCCTTGACCAAGGTCGAAGTTACTTTGACCCCGACACAAGACACGATCACGGTCACCTCGCGGGTGGAGTGCTACGGCAAAACCGGTGTGGAGATGGA
>JANMVQ010000461.1:0-3061 GCA_031392845.1 Chloroflexota bacterium | reverse complement strand
GACACGGGCAGAAGACTGATTAGCATCATCGTTGGCGCATTAGTTGGGCTGGTCTTTAACTTTACGGTGCAAATTGACATGTTCTGGGCGATTTTTGGCCTGCCCTCCAGTTTTTCTGGAGTCGTTGCCACCGGCTTGATGTTGGGTTTGGGGTCTGACCCTGCTCATCAAATTATGCGCACGTTGCAAGAGATTAAGACTGGGAAGAAGATTGAGAATTCACTTGCAAGTGGATCAGCGATTTAGAAATCATAAACCTACGCGTTAGTATTTGGAGGTTACAAATGGCATTGCTTCCCCCTCGGGTGATCGGACCGCTTTCAGAGTGCAGTGGGCACGTTCGCGTGCAAGGGCAACTTACGGGATCGACCGTCACCGTTTTTGCCGATGGTGTAGTGGTAGGGTCTGGTGTGGCGTCGTGGTCCGACCAGACGTTCCCCATCTCGGCGTCGCTGGGTGTGGGTCAGCGTATTACCGCTACCCAGACTATCGGGCTTGAAACGAGCCTGCCTTCACCTGAAGCGGTTGAGGTGCAGGCCAAACCGCCGGTTGTGGGCATGGTTGGGTTTCGCAGCCATCTCAATCAATGCGGCGAATGCGTTTGGCTTGAGGGCTTGGTGCCCGGGGCCAAGGTCGAGTTGTTAGATGGCGGCGTTGTGCTGGGTAGCGGTGAAAGCTATGACGGCAATGCGCGTTTTCATCTGCCGACACCGCTTGCAGCCGGCATGACCATCCAGGCCCAGCAAGTTGCATGCGGTGTGCCCGGCCCAGTCACGAATGGCCCGCCGGTAGATGTGCTCGTTGAAAAGTTGCGCGTATTGCCGACGCCTGTGGTGCAAGTGCCACTGCATGAGTGCGAACGACGCGTCACGGTGAGCAACATCGTCCACGGCGCAACGGTCACCCTGATGCGGAGTGCGGGTCCGAATCTTCAGGCTTGTTTTGACCTCGATTCTCTGTGGATGGGTGTCAATCCTCCACTGGCACTGGGCGAAACCATTAGCGCCAGACAGGAATTATTTGGTCGATGCAAACTGAAGAGCGGGGATGCTGCACCTGTTACGGTGGAAGACAATACACCGGTACCGGTGGCGCATGTCGTGCCGCCGCTGTGTGATGGCAACACCACAGTTGTTCTGAGCGGCCTTGTGATGGGTGCCCGCGTGATGATCCTGGCCGATGGGGCTGAGCTTGGTATGGCTGAATCTCCGGTGGATGGCACTTACGACTTTCTGGTGCCACCGCTGGTAGGCGGAACGACTATTACGGCCATTCAGGAACTGTGCGGAGAATGGAGCGTGCCCGGTGCAGGTGTGCTTGTGGACAAGGCCCCCGCAGCGCTACCTACACCCAAGATACACGAGCCATTATTCGAATGTGGTGCGGCAGTGCGGGTCTCAAACTTGCATGTTGGCGCACGTGTATATGTATATTCTGCGCTTCTTGGCGCGCCTATTGGCGAACGTACGGCTGACGCGGATGAGGTCGATGTGATTGTCGCGCCGTTGCTCATTGCAAACGACAAAATCTTCGCCGTGCAGCGTGGATGTGGCTTGGTCAGTTCGAAATCCAATTCCGTGATCGTGGGCAAGATTGAGCGCGTCCCACCACCGCGCGTGGCCGAACCGTTGTATTCGTGCGAAAGCGCTGTCCGGGTGGTCGATGTTGTGCCCGGTGCCCGCGTGGATGTCTATGTCAACGGTGTTTTTCGAGGCAGTGCGACCGGTGGTGGTAACGACCTTTCCGTTGGCGTGAGTGGCCCTCTTGTGGTGGGTGACTCGGTGACTGCGCAGCAGCGCTTGTGCGAGCATATCTCGCCGATGAGCAAACCCGTGATTGTGCAAGAATTTCTGGGTCGTTGGATCCGGGTTGGCAACAATACGGCTGCTGGCATTCTGGCCGTGCATGCTGCGTTATTACATACCGGCAAGATTGTCTATTTTGGCGGCGATCAGCATGACAGTGGGCTCAACGCCGCTGGAGATGTCGATCACACCCGACTCTTTGATTGTGCAACCCACGCAATAACGGTCGTGACGGGGTTGCCCGGTAATAGCGATCTCTTCTGTTCGGGCCACGCTCAGCTCGCCGATGGACGGATATTGGCCGCCGGCGGCACACGCAAATGGGGTGGGGGCGGTATTCATCCGCCGGGGCACTTCATCGGGCTACGTGATGCCTATCTATTCGACCCCGCGGACGAACAGTGGCATGTCACCGGCAAGTTGGTTACCCAGCGTGCAGACCAAGTTAAACCTGGGCTCGATATCGAAAAGACCGGCGGCAAGTGGTATCCCACATTAATTACGCTGCCCGATGGGCGCGTGTTGGCCGTGTCCGGCCACCCAGAAATGGATGATAGCCGTCACAATAACAACTCGCTTGAGCTGTATGACCCAGCGACGGGTGGGTGGTCAATCGTCGGCCCTGTGGATTATGGCAACATCGACACTGTTGACGCCCGCCGCTATGAGTACCCCCGCCTGCATGTGCTGCCGGAGGGGACCGTGATGTCCATGTCGCCGATGTCCAATCGCCGTCTTGAGAAATGGTATCCCTATACGGATGCCACTGATTGGGATGATGTGATTGCACCGCCACCTGAGGCGATCTATGACAACTGGTTTGCGCAGGACACAACATCGGTCATGCTGCCACTCTCACCACGCGACAAATATCGTGCGCGCATCATGGTGGCGGGGGGCTCACGTCCATACATCCTCGATATGACCAATGTTGGCGTAGGTTGGCTTTTGGCGCCGCGTGCGATGGTTGACCATCCCAGTCCTGGGGATGTAAATCCTGTTCGAGAGAATGCAGATTCAGTCATTCTGCCCACGGGCGAGATATTTATCGAAGGTGGACTAAAGAACGGCTCCGATGACAACACCGGTGTGCGTGCGCCAGAAACCTATGATCCCGCGACAGGTATATGGCGGGTGTTGCCCGCCACACCGATTGTGCGTGGGTATCACAGCACGGCGTTGCTCATGCCAAGCGGGGCAGTCTGGGTGGCAGGCTCGAACTTTAATGCCCGCCCTGGATTACCGAACCGTGAGCT
>JANMVQ010000344.1:0-3063 GCA_031392845.1 Chloroflexota bacterium | reverse complement strand
GCTTCGGGCAATGGCCGGAGTGAATCCAGCTCGGACTTGAGCTGGGTGATGCGGTCTAGGAGTCGCTTTTCAATCACGAGGTGATTATATCGGATAGATCGATTTTATGCTGATCCGATACTCCAAAAGAAAACTGCCGCTGGATGGCTTTATTCCAAGTAGTTCCAGAGTCAGTTGCAAGGGGGTTATAACTGTATTACACCTGTCACGATCACAGGTCAAACGCCTTACAAATCACACTGTTTTAGTTGTGGCTGTCGATTCATAATCGTGTTCATATGTTCCTACAAAAGAAAACAGCCGCCCCAAGCGAAACACCAACGCCGCCCGGAACACTTTTGTCACTCATCGATGTCAAAAAAGCATACAAAACCGAAGCAGGTGACTTTTACGCACTAAAAGGCATCAATGTCGAGATTAACAAAGGCGAGTTTGTCGGTGTGGTTGGCAAGAGCGGCAGCGGCAAGAGCACGCTGATCAACATGATCACCGGCATCGACCGCCCAAGTTCGGGCGAAATCTGGGTCAACGATCAAGCCATCCATGGTTTGGACGAGAACAAGATGGCCCGCTGGCGTGGCCGCAGCATGGGCGTGGTCTTTCAGTTCTTCCAGCTATTGCCGACCCTGACCGTCGTTGAAAACGTCATGCTGCCGATGGATTTCTGCCGGCTATATACACCCAAGGAGCGTAAAGCACGGGCGATGGCGCTTTTGGAGCGTGTTGATATGGCTGAACAAGCCAGCAAATTGCCCTCGCAAATTTCCGGCGGGCAGGCCCAACGCGTGGCGATTGCGCGTTCACTCGCCACCGATCCGCCCATTGTGATGGCCGACGAGCCAACCGGTAACCTGGACAGCAAAACCGCCGACGCAGTTTTTCACCTGTTCGAAGATCTGGTGTCGCAGGGCAAGACGTTTCTGATGGTTACGCACGACAACGAACTGGCCAGCCGCTTGCATCGTGTCATCACTATCGCGGATGGCATGCTGGTCGGAGATTCAAAGAAATAACTATGTTGTCTCCACGCTGGCTCAAAGTTGTGCGCGATCTCAAGGACAATATCTCGCGCACATTGCTGTCGGTGTTGTCGATTGCGGTTGGTGTAATCGCCTTCGGCGGCATGCTGATTGCGCGCAACACCGTTGTTACGAATCTTAATCTAGCGTATCAGGCCAGCAATCCGTCAGATATCACCATCGATCTGGGTCCGTATGATCGAGCGCTGCTGCGTTGGGTCAAAAATCAGCCCGGGGTTCGGGATGTTGCTGGGTCGGCAGTGCTTAATGGCACGATCAAGAAGGCCGATGGTAACGATCAAGATGTCACGATCTATGCTTATGCCGACTATCCCACGATTGTGTTAAACAGACTCAAGGGGGTAGACGGAAAGTATCCACCCGAGCGCGGCTCTTTTTCGCTTGAACGCGCCAATGCGCGCACGGCTGGGATAGCATTTGGCGAGGTGGCCCGCATTCGCCTCAGTAGCGACAAAGTATATGAACTGCACTACAGCGGGTCACTCTATGATGTCACCACACCCGCTGGCCCAGCGGCGACCCGCTGGAATATGTATATCGATGAGCGCACACTCTACGATTTGGATTTGGATGCGCGACCCACCCGGTTGGTAATCCAAACCACACCCGGCACGACCATTAGCGAGAAGTATGCCTTGTCCGACCGGCTGACCGCTGCACTCGCCAAGCGCGGGTTCACGGTGCGCAGCGTGAACGTTAATGAGCGCAGCGAACATTGGGCCGCGGCCACTGCCGGCGGCATTATTCTGATTTTGGTGCTGGTTGGCGCAGTCGCGCTCATCATGAGTGGCTTCCTGATTGTAAATGTAGTAAATGGTCTGTTGCTTTCGCAAAAAAAGATCATCGGCATCATGAAAATCGTGGGAGCCGATCGCTGGCAGATCTTTGGGGTATATCTGGTCATGATGGCGAGCTTGGGTCTACTGGCGCTGATTATTGCGATGCCACTCAGCATTCTGCTCGGCACCGCCATCGCCCGGTTTATTTCGGGTGTCATCAATTTTGATGTTGTGCAAAGTGGCTTTAACCTGCCAATTGCACTCGCGGAAATTGCTGTAGCGATCCTAGTGCCATTGCTGTTTTCTGCTGGACCCATCTGGTCTGCGCTCCAAACAACGGCGGCCCAAGCCATCAGCGAGGTCGCAGCACGCCAGAAAACCAGTTTGCAGGAACGTCTGCTGGCTCGCTTAGAAAATTTGCCGCGAATAGCCATGCTGGCACTGCGCAGCCTGTTTCGCAACAATGTGCGTCTGGTCATGACCATGCTGACATTGGTTGTCGCCGGTGGCATCTTCATCGCGATTTTGAACCTGCGCGAGGGCATTCCCGCAACATTGTCGCGCAATCTAGCGATCAACAATGCCGATATCACACTTTCGTTTGGCGCGCCCATGAGTCGCATCGCCGCAATCAACCGCGCGATGCAGAGGCCGGGCGTGACTGAGGCCGAAGGTTGGTTGACTACCCAGGCCACAGTCGTGCGTTCAGAGGGTGATGGCAGCACCATCATCCTAAACGGTGGCGCAGCGAATGCCCGCTCGGTTGTGCCGCCGATGGTGTCTGGACGCTGGCTTAACGCCTATAGTGAGGAAACCCGGGATGAGATCGTGGTTTCGGTCGGGGTATTGGATTCCGAACCAAGCTTGAAGCTGGGCGATCGCCTCACGCTCAAACGCTTGGGCGTGACTCACACTTTTCACGTCGTTGGTTTTGTTGCACGGGGTGGTGGGGCTGGGACATCGACATTTCCAGCTTACAGCCACTACGAAACGATTGAGCGCCTCGCCGGGTTCTCGGGCCTGGCGACATCAGTGCGTGTCATGACTGCGGATACTGGTATCGCTTCGGTCAATCATTTGGTTGAAGTGCTGCGCAAGAATTACGAAGATGCTGGCTTTTTGATCGTCAACGCGCAAAGCAAGGCACAAAATCTGAGCAACGTACTGACTGCGCTGAACGTGATCATCACATTGATGATCGTGGTGGCCACACTGATCGCGATCGTGGGTGGATTGGGCCTGGC
>JANMVQ010000335.1:0-6440 GCA_031392845.1 Chloroflexota bacterium | reverse complement strand
CCGGTGGCGCCATCAATGTCCGCAGTGGGCCTGGCCTGAACTACAGCGTAGTGGCATTTTTGCAAGCCAATCAGCAAGCGTTGGTGCTGGCCCAAAGCACTGATGGGACTTGGTGGCGGGTTGATTTCAACGGCAAGTTGGGTTGGTTGCGCAAAGACACGGTCAGCTTTGTCGGCGATAAAAATGCTGTCCCTATAGCAGTCTTTGATGCTCCCACGCCAACCGCTGGCGCAGGACGCTAATTACTCCGTGCGTGTCACCTTATGCAAACCACGTGGGGCTTCGGTGTCGTAGCCTTTGGCTTGGGTCAGGTGATATGTAAACAACTGCGCAGGCACAATGTTGAGCAACGGCGTCAGTTGCTCTGGCAAGCCAGTTGCCAAGCGCATACTAGCATGGCCCAATTGCAATGCTTCCTCTGAATCTGATAGCACCAATAGCTGCGCTTTTCTTTCATCGCGCAACACATGCAAGATAGCTTGCATATCGCCCAGCACCGCCCCACTGGGCGCAATGGCCAACACCGCCGCACCCGGCTCAATAATTGCAATAGGCCCATGTTGGAAATCCGCCGACGAATATGGATAGGCAAACACATACGACAGCTCTTTGAGTTTGAGCGCCCACTCCATCGCAGTCGCGTAATTAAAGCCGCGCCCCAACACCACGCATTGTGTCATACGATTAAACAGTTCGTGGGCGATGTTCTTGGCCGTGCTATCCAACGTCAACGCCTGGGCAATAGCTTCCGGCACCTGTGCCAACGCCGCTAACTGTGCAGCATCGTTTGACATAGCCGCCGACATGGCCGCGATCGCCATAAGCTGCGCCGTATACGACTTGGTGGCGGCCACCGCTTTCTCTGCGCCCGCGTGCACATCCAACACAAATTCGGCGGATTGAGCCAGCGGCGAATCAATCGCATTGGTGATGGCCAGCGTGGCCGCACCTTGTTTGCGCCCTTCCGCAATCACGCTCACCACATCCGGCGACTGCCCTGATTGCGAAATACCCACCACCAACGAGTGCTTCAAGCGCGGCCATTCGCCATAGCGTGTAAAGAGCGACGGCGCAGCAAAGGCCACCGGCAATTTATTTTCTGCCCCCCACAAATACTGCGCATAGACGCCAGCATGATCAGAGGTACCCCGCGCGGCCAAAAACACAAAGTCGATCTCACGCTGTTGCAACGCCCGTCCGATCTCTTGGGCTACCGGTAATTGAGTGCGCAGCCAGCGTTGCAGCACCGCGGGTTGTTCAAATATTTCTTCTCGAAGAGACATAAGGTCATTATCTCGCTGTCGATAAAAAAAGGCGGGAAGACCTGCCAGGTTGGCGATCAAAATCGCTGAAACTTGGTAGGTCTTCCCGCCCTCATACACTGCGTATAGACCCTTCGGGTGGCGCATGAAAAGCTTATGGTTGCTGAAGCTGTGCTGCGCCACCCGAAGGGTTTATGCCGATGGTTACCGCATCAACATCGGCATCATTACCTTGAATGATGGCGTATCCACAATAATCGTCGCAGTATTGCTGGCGTTCTGAGGGTCGTAATAGAAATACGAACCCTTAGTGTTGAAGGTATAGCGATACCCTTCGCCAGTGGCCAACGCTCCGCTATCCCAATTGGTGCTCGCGTTAAACGAAGCCACGTTGAAATCGGCAGCAATCGTGGTCTCGGTGCGGTGCAACGAGGTGTCCACGTTCACCCATTCGACCGTGTCACCCGGTGCTACCGTGATCGACGATGGCGAGAAACCATTGTCATCTACCGTGATAGTGTGTTTGACTGGCGCAGTCATGATCGGGGTCAGACCCACGTCATAACGCACCGGCGTGCCAGCTACCACGATCTCCGAGCTGCGATAAGGCTGATAGCCGCTCTTGTTCACGATTAACTGGAACGTGCCATTCGGAGTGAAGAAGCTGAAGTAGCCATCTGCCGCCGTAGTCTGCGGGTTGATCTGCCCGAAGTCCGCCGCCGGCCACACCGAGTAAGCCCCAGTGTTGGCATCGGTTTGCACGTAGCAGGCCACCTGTGCACCAGCAATCAACGAAGTCACCCCCACAGTTGCATCGTAGACCACACCATACGGATCGATCAAAATCGTGCCATCGGTGCAGATCTTGACCAAGTTGCAGGTCACACAAACCTTGAAGCTCTTGTCCGTAGCGTTCGCGTTGCGGTTGCCCGTCGTAAACGTCGCGGTGAAGATACGATCACCATCCGGATCGGTCAAGACCACTACACCCACATCCGGGATAGTCAGCTCGACACTGGCATTCGGGTCGCTGCAACAGATATGCACGCTCACCGTATACATGGTGAATGGCTTCAAGCGAATGGCCCAATCAGTTGCATCGGTGCGACCTTGTGTGTCGACCGGGCGCACCTTGTGGCCAGTCTCATCTTCAAACGTCAGGCTAAGGGGGTCCCAACCCAGCGTAGTATCGATATTCACTACAACCAGATTGGAATGACCACTGGTCGTCGCACCTGATGTGGCGATGGCATACAGCGCGATCGACGCTTCGGGGATGCTATCGCCATCGATGTCACCCGTGATAGCGATGACAGCAACCCCGTTGGCATCGGCAGTCGCGCTGCCCTGCGCAAGATAACCGGCCGGGTCATCTTCGGGCTTGCCGGCATACACCGTTACCAATGATCCAGGGATCGACCGCACTGTGATCGTCATGGTTCCGGTGCAGGTGGTACCCGGCTGCGGGCTGATGATGATGGGATTAGGCAGCGGTACGGTCACGGTCGCCACTGAAGTGTTATTGTCCGGATTGATGTCGGTCGGCTTAGTAACAACCACCGTATTCGTGATGATTGTGCCTGCCGGTGTGGTGATCGGCAATGTCTGGGTAATCAAGAATAAGCGCCTGCCAGTAGCCAAACCTGAGGCCGGATCGCGCGGGCTGATAATGCGGGCCTTGTTTAGGTCCAGCGTCTTGCCATCCTGCGTGTCGACAATCGTGGTGCTGTCATCAGCCCCATCAACCTCGATAATCCAGTCAATCTGCCATGCCTTGTCAGTCAAATGCACACCTGGCTCGTCGACGGCAATCGCCGAAGGCTGTCGCACTTCTGGGCGGATAATGCCGCGCTTGGTCACAGTCACATCACCAGGGATCGGGTTATTTGGATTGATCACATCCTTGCGGAAGAGCATGTCCTCGGTCTCGCCGAGTCTGAACGGAGCGTTGTAACCACGGCCATCACCAAAGCAGGGTGTGCTGCTTGGGCACAGCGTGGTCAGGGTCTTGTTGGACTTCTGCTCACTCAGGGTCAAGCGCAGCCAAGCAGGCTTGTCAGCCAGCGTAGTCGGCCATGCCACCAGACCGGTAGGCACGGCAATGATGTTGACACCGGGGGCCATTGCGCCGACGATCACGGGGAAGTCGATCACAAAGTGCTCGCGGGCAATGGGCAACTGAGTCGTGCCTGCTTGTGGACATTCGCGCACATCTTCCCAATCGCCATCGCGGGTGAAGTCGATCCAACCGTTCAAATACATGACGGTCGTGCTGACCGCAGCAGGCGCGCCGGGGGCAACATACACCGCGACTTTCATCTCGGTGGCCTTGCAGTCACTAAACGTCGGCATACTGACCAAGCCGTCGTCGAACTTGTCCATATCTTTTAGGTCGCCGGGTGGGCGCAGGTTGTTGGCACCATCGGTGTCCCAACCTTGGTCGGCCTCTGGCTCAAAACTCACCCGCGCGCCCAAGTGCATTGGGCGTGCATTGGTGTGCTTGGGGCCCTTAGGCGCACCAACAGGCGAATCAAACACCGTCGGATAGCGTGCCACGACTGAAGGATACGCACTCATGGTGGCGCTGAAATGATTGGTGCTGTCAGGCGCATCACCCAGGTCGGGACACGGGAAGGTGACTTCGACTGGGTTGCTCTCACCCCGTCCGATCACGCGACCCAGTTGGTCAGCCGTGCCCGCAGTAGAAATGGCTCCATCAATAAGTGTCCAGTACGCTTTATTAACCAGACCTTTGTCACAGGCAATCGACTGTTCCTTGGCTTTGGCATAAATCTTAATAATGGCCGGTGGCAGTGAGCCACCTACTGGTCCGGTCCAGACCACAGTCTGCCCGGCATTCACAATGTTGGCGATGCCACGGTTGGCCGTAGCCGCAACTGCGATTAGGCCAATCGGCAGATCGTCGGAGATGACTGCGGTGTAGGTATTGGGTGACGGGCTGCTATTCACCACGATCTCAAAGCCTACCGATTGTGCGCCCAAGCCACCTGTGGCTGGGTCAATCGGCGAAGTCTGCTCGATCAATCGCTTGGTCACTGTAATGACAGGCGGCACTTTCGGATCGCACTGCATACCAGTTTGCACACCGCTTTCAGCAGCGCCGGTGTCAAACTTAACGACTGCAATATTGCGAATGCCGTTCGGCTCGCAGTTGCGCACTCGCACTGGAATATTCACCGCAATCATCGAGCCAGGACTCATGCTGCCGGCCCAGTTCACCCGGCCAGAGGGCGCGCCCAAATACGGCGAAGTGAAATTAGCAGTGGCCGGCACAGCAGTCGGCGTGATCACGACGACAAACGGCAGGGCAGCCAAAGTGACGCTGGCGGGCAGCACATCCGTCATGACGACGGTGGCGGGCGCAGTGCCGCCGATATGCTGCAATTCCACCACATAGGTCATCAGCGAACCCACGACGATGGGGCCACTGGTCACCACCGTCTTGCTAATTTCTACCCGACCAGGCTGACCATTGGTCACCGGGTTGCCAGGATACAAATAATCCTCGGTTTCACCGAGTTGATACATCCCGGGTGGGTTCGGGCCACGGCCATCATCGGGGATGGCGTCGGCTGTGCTCAAGGGTGTCTCGCTTAAGGTGAAGCGCACCCAGGCCGCACTGGCGGGGCTGCCATTTGGCACACGCATGGTGGGCACGTTAATGACAATCGAACCACTAGGGCCAGGCGGGACCACAACATAGTTGGGCACAATCCACTCGCGCGCTAGACCGGGTGGCAGACCATCGGCAGTTTGTGGGCATTCGCGCACATCGGCCCAGTCGCCGTCGCGATTGCCATCGAACCACACGTTTAGAAATAGCTTCTGTGTGGTGGGTAACGGCAACAAGCTGCGGGTGATACGCACCTGAAGCGTGGTTGGGCGACAATCGATAAAGAGAGTGCTGGCCGGATTCTCCCAACCATCATCCGCTTTGTCCTGATCAGCGACATCGGCTCCGCCATTCAAAATGTTACTGACGCCATCGGGGTCAAACAGCAAATCAGCATCTTTCTCAGGGAAAGTGACTTGGCGACCCAGCCACACGACATTGGGGCGACGGTGGTTAGGCCCAGCGCCGGACCCGGCGGGGGTGCCATTCCATACTGTTGGGAAATGGCCTAGCACGCCGCTACTGACATAGGCTGTATTCGTAACGCCCCAGTGGTTGTTATCAGAATCAGGCGCATCGCCAAAATCACTCAGGCGTTTGCTAACGGTGATGACACCGATCGCGGGCAGGCTGGGGATCCCGGCTACATCACTGACAGTGAGGGTGTAACTCAGCACCGTTTCTTCGGGTGGCGTGCGGACGGTCAGGGTGGCGTTGGTTCGGCTACTCACCTCGATGCTTGGCCCACCGATTTGGGTCCACTCATATTGCAGCCCTTGGCCGGGCTGCGTGCCCGGGATACCAGAGCCACGGCCGTCGAGCAGCACTTCGGATTCAGTGAGTGCTTCTATGGCGGGCGGGTCAATAACTGCGATAGGGGCGGCGGACGGGCTGGCTGGGGCGGCTATTGCGCTTTGCGGAATGCTAAAGACAACAGATGCCAGCGTGGCACACAGGAGACTGACGGACAAAAGTGGATGTTTAGGGCTATCGTGCATGTAGTACCTCCATACGTTCAAGACCGAACGCACCGGTCACGTGCCAATGCTACTCAGTCTTCTCTTAGGTGTATCTAATAAATACAATTTCACGGCAGTTTCCGGCAGCGATCACGGGCATTGGCGAGTTCGGTGAAAATTCAGCCTTCAGACTGAGATGGAAACCAATGCTATTGTAGGGAAGGCTAGGGCAGTCGTCCCGCAACTTTTGGCGTATTTTCGGTCAGTTCACCCATGTTGGCGGTCCGCGCTGTTTTGCATTTTGCCGAAAACTTCGTTATTTGTCGCAACAACCCTCAACATTCGTCATAACCATCAATATTCATCATAATATGTGGCACTATGGAAAGCAAAATTATTCCGTTGCGCGACGACAACATGTCTGTCTTTTTGGAGACATATATACTGAATCAGTCGCAGGAATTTCAAGCGAACAAGAAACGTCCAGCCGTGATCGTTTGCCCCGGCGGAGCGTATTTGTTCACCTCCGACCGCGAGGCTGAACCGATTGCGCTGCGGTTTGTGGCGCAGGGGTATCACGCGTTT
>JANMVQ010000318.1:0-27087 GCA_031392845.1 Chloroflexota bacterium | reverse complement strand
GACTTCGCTCAGAATGCTTATGATTGTTGTTACATACTATGTAACATGAGTTAGTAACTTTGACTAAGAACTAAGGAATAAGCACTCGGAACTCTTCACTGTATGCATAAGTGGCGGCCTAACCGGCAACTCGAGGGGTATCTTTTCCTGTTGCCAAATGTGATCGGTTTCCTGATGTTCACGACCTTTCCGGTTGTGTTTGCGCTGGTCATCGCTTTTAGCGACTGGCGTTTGTCTGCGTCGATCTTTGAGTCGCCGCCACCGTTTATCGGTTTTGGCAACTTTGTCGATCTGTTTCAGGGCGATCTGATTTTCAAGCAGGTCGCCCTGAACATGGTCTTCTATGTGGCGATGATTGTGCCACTCCAAACTGGCATCAGTTTGCTGATTGCACTGGCGCTGAATCAGAAGCTGCGCGGCATGAAGGCCTTCCGCCTAATTTACTACATGCCGGTGATCACCACTGTCGTGGCCGGGGCGCTGGTTTTCCAGCTTATGTTCGATCACGATAACGGTTTGATCAATGCCCCCGTCTGGTGGCTGGCTGAGACGTTCAAAATTCCGGTTCAGCCGCCCGAATGGCTAACCAGCACCGCCTGGGCCAAACCATCGGTCGTGATTCTGACCTTGTGGAAGAACATTGGCTTTACCGTGGTAATTTTTCTGGCTGGCTTGCAAGCCATTCCACTGGAGCTACACGAAGCCGCCGCTATCGATGGTGCGAACAATCGCCAGCGTTTCTGGCGCATCACGCTACCCTTGCTCAGCCCGACTACATTTTTTGTGCTGGTCATCCTGACGATTGGCTCTTTTCAATTGTTCGATGAGGCTTTTGTCATGACCCGTGGCGGCCCGGCCAATGCCAGCCTGACCGCGGTCGGTTACATCTACAACACTGCTTTTGGCACCACCTCGCGCATGGGCAAGGCCGCTGCCATCTCGTGGGTGTTGTTCGCAGTGATCTTTATCTTTACACTCATCCAGCAGCGTTTGCAACAGCGCTGGGTGTACTACGAGGCGGGTGAGTCGGCATGAGCCAGACCCTGATTGCTCGGCCACCCCCACGCAGCTCGGCTGTGCTGATTTACGTTGCACTTATTGTCGGCTCGGTCATTATGCTGTTGCCGTTCTTGTGGATGCTCAGCACCTCGCTCAAACAGCCCAGTGAGATTTTTGTCTATCCGCCGCAGTGGTTTCCAAAACAAGTCCAGTGGGGCAACTATCTGAGCGCGTGGACGGCACTGCCGTTCAACCTGTTCTACCGCAACAGCCTGGTTGTCTCAGTCATTGGCACCCTATTTGAAGTGTTGACCTCATCGCTGGCGGCGTTTGCCTTTACCCGCTTGCGTTTCCCGGCTCGCGACAAACTCTTTCTGCTGTATCTAGCCACCTTGATGATCCCCTCACAGGTGACGCTGATCCCCAGCTTTATCATCATTCGTTACTTGGGCTGGTATAACACGTTTGCTGCCTTAATCGTGCCAACCGCCTTCTCAGCCTTCAGCACCTTTCTGTTGCGCCAGTATTATCGGGGTATTCCGATGGAGCTGGACGAAGCCGCTAGGATGGATGGAGCCTCCTCGTGGCGAATCTGGTGGCAGGTTATCGTGCCGTTGTCTGCCCCTGCGCTGTCGGCTGTCGTCATCTTCAGCTTCCTCGGCAAGTGGAACGCCTTCTTGTGGCCGCTAATGGTGACCAAGACCATGGATATGCGCACCCTGCCAGTCGGCCTGAGTATGTTTCAAGGACAATACAACACCCAGTGGCACCTGTTGATGGCCGGGGCGATCATCGCGCTTGCACCGGCGCTACTGGTTTATATCGTCGGGCAGAAGTGGGTCGTGCAAGCAGTCAATCTGTCAGGTGGCGGGGCACGCTAAGCATCTTGTAGCACCTTCAGCACCTCGGCCCCATAGCGCTCCATCTTCACCTGACCTACGCCCCGCACGCTGAGCAAATCTTCGAGCAGGCGGGGGTTAGCGTTGACGATGCCATGCAGCGCTTCATCCGAAAATACAACATATGGCGGCACGCTATCGGTCTTGGCCCGTTCCAGCCGCCACTTGCGCAGACGCTCAAATGGGGTTGCGGATGCAATAGGATCATCGGCTGGGGCAGGGGGTGACGATATTGTTGTGACGGTTGCGCCCTGACCGTGCTCACGCTTCCACGCCTCGGTCATACAGCGAATCTCGTTGTAACTGATGTAATCTGGCAGGATGGCCTTGATCGGTGCCAGTGCATTGGCTGAGCCCACTGTGTTAATGGCGGCCCGAATCGCCATTTGGTGCGCGCTATCCAATACGCGGTCAATTTGCAACACCCCGTCGGCGATCAAGCTGCTGCAGTGCGTATAGATCGTGCCGGGCGTGAGTTGGCGCTCCGCCGCGACCTGCTCAACCGTCTTGCCTTCATCCAACAATCGGCGGGTGACCTCAATCGTATTGCCCTCCGTGCGTGGGCGTTTTGCAGGTGTAGTTTCTGCGCCATCGGCGTCGCGTTCGCTGGGGGTGCGCAGTTTCACATTGACCGCCGCACGCGCCTTTAGAATCATGTCGCCACGCTGGGTCAGTTGCAGCACCGGACGCTCATCGCCAGCCTGCTTGAGATAACCCGCATTAAGCAACTGGCTGATCAACGACTCGATCTCTTTGACGGGCAGTTCATGAAACTTGCCGAAATTTCTATTTTGAGTGAAGTACTTCACGTCTTCAGACTGCGAGCCTTTCAAGATTAACGCTAATTTCCCTTTGCCTACCCCGCTGTTGCGCTGGGCCATCAACGCGATGGTGTCCATCACGATTAGCGCAGCACGCTCGGTGCGCGTTTCGGCGGGGCGCATCTCAGTGGGTTGCTTGAGCGAGGCGATTTCATCACAGTTGTCGCAACATACTGCCGCTGCTGCGTCGCCCGCATCACCGAAGTATTCCAGGATCTTAGCGCGGCGGCATTCATCCGTTTGGGCATACTGAATCATGGTGCGCAGCAGGCTGCGTTTATGCTCGCGGCGTTGGTCCACTTGTTGAATGATCTGGCTCACAGCTGCGTCATCTAGCTTGCCTTGTGCACTACTCAGCAGCCCTATCGCCACCCGCGCTTTAGTGTCACTCACTTTTAGGCGCTGTGCGATCTCGCTATCGATCGGTGGCATGTCCACTTGCAACATGCTGTGGATTCGGCGCAGCTCATCCGCTGTGGGTGCGTCATTCTTGATGAAGTGTTCGTGCAGCACAATGTCTTGCGCGGATTGCAACAACGTGGCGCGGGCGGGCAAGCCATCCCGCCCAGCGCGACCCGCCTCCTGGTAATAGGCCTCCAGCGAGCCCGGCATGGTGTGGTGCAATACAAAACGCACATCGGGCCGGTCAATACCCATGCCAAACGCATTCGTCGCTACCACGATCGGCAGGTCGCCGGCCATGAACAAGTCTTGCACTTGGGCGCGGGCGTTGGCCTCCATCGCGCCGTGATAATGCTGGGCTTTCAAGCCGCAGGTGTCACGCACAAACGCGGCCACCTCTTCGGCATTCGCGCGCGTGCCAGCATAAATGATCCCGCCCTCGTTACCGTGCTCACGCATGTACTCGCGGACACGTTTGAGTTTGTCTGTATTAGACGCTGCTGGCAGCACCTCGAAATACAAATTGCTGCGGTTGAAGCCGTTGATAAAGCGCTGCGCTTCTGGCATGCCCAACTGATCGACGATGCTGACTTGGGTGCGCGGTGTTGCCGTCGCCGTCAGCGCCAGGGTGACTTTGGGCTGCAACTGCGGGCGCAGCGCGGCGATGTTCATGTAGTCGGGCCGAAAATCATGGCCCCACTGCGACAGACAGTGCGCCTCATCCAACACCAGCATGCTGATCTGCACGCTGGCCAGTGCAGCCCGAAAATTAGGGCTGCGCAAACGCTCGGGCGCGATCAGGACTAGCTTGTATTTGCCCTGCACCATGCCGCGCTGGCGCTGGCTTTGCTCGTCTGGGCTTAGCGAGGAATTGATAAACGTAGCCGGGATGCCGCGTTTATTCATGCCGTCCACTTGATCTTTCATCAGCGCGATCAGCGGCGAGAACACGATGGCCGTACCGTCCATCAGCAACGCTGAGAGCTGATAGATCAGTGATTTGCCTGCGCCGGTTGGCATGACGACCAACGCATCTTTTTGTTGCAGCACATGACGTAGGGCAATCTCCTGCCCGGGCCGAAACTGCGGATAGTGAAAATACTGCTCAAGCGCGGCGTGTAAGTCCATAGGTTTGTTGGGTCTATGTTACGCCGAGTCCCTTCGGTCTTTTTACTGATTTTGGTTTGAGACTATTTCTTTAGCCTAAATAGCGTTTTGCCACTCGACACACCATGGTGAAGGCCGGGTCGAAGATATTGCCGAGATCGTATTTGACGCATTGACCGAGCAGAGTGCTGGCGTAGCGAGCACTCAGGCCGTAGTCGGTTTGCAGCCAGCGCAGCATCTCGGTGGTGGCGTGCTGCACGCATTGGTCGAGCGGGCGCGCGTTGCCTACAGTCCAAATAAAGTCACGGTTTTCGCCGCGCGGCCAACCAATCGTCTTGCCCTTAATTACTCGCACTGTGAACTGGACTTCGGCGCTGATCTCGATGCCGGTACCGACGATTTCGCCATCACCCTGCACGGCATGCACATCGCCCAAGTGAAATAAGGCGCCCTCGGCAAACACCGGGAAATAAGCAGTCACACCGGCCATCCAACCGTTGTAATCCATGTTGCCACCATGTGTGCCGGACGTGGCCGTCGAAATCGCTTGTTGGCGCTCCGGCGCAACCCCGAAACAGCCGAGCATCGGCGTGAGCGGGATCGAAAGCGTTTGCGGGTTTGCAGATTTGGTGTTTGGCGCGTTACGTTTACCGGACTTATGACTTATGACTCGTGAGTCATGACCCGTATCTCGCAACGTCACCGTCTTCTTTGCCACATCCACATCCCATTCCACCAACTGCCCCTTGGGCATCTGGCGCACATAGTCTGGGTCGAGCACGTTGGCGGCCACGACGTTGTAGGTGTAACCGGTGCGCCGATTGGGCTTGATCTTGTCGATGTGGATGGCCAAAGTGTCGCCCGGGTTTGCGCCAGCCACGTGGAACGGGCCACTCATCGGGTTGCCGCGTTGCCAAGCGGGTTTGTCGTACTCGTCGTTGCCAAATGCGTCAATCGTCGTGGTGATGACGGTATCGCCATCATTCATCTGCAGGGCTGGCTCGTGCCAACCGAGCGTGTTGTAGTAGTGGGTGGGTTTGAATCGGTGAATCATTTCAGTTTTGCTGCTTCACGTGCGCCAAGCACAGCCTTTACGCGTGTTCGTAGACCTTCCAAGATACTGATATCGTCCTTTAACTCAGCAAGCGGCTGAATTTCAGACCAGATCAGTTTCAGGCCAATGGATTTTTGTTGTCGTACCAGAATGGATTCTATGTCAAGCCAGTCTTGCGGGCGATTAGCAAATGCTTTATGGACAATCAGATCCTCAGCGGAGCAAGTATTCAAGCTGCATTTGGGTGCGTACTGAAACCTACTGGCACGTTCAATTGCATGTTCCTCAAACGGAAGTGCCCCCAAGGCAATATCGATTGGCACATCATCTTCTGAGGCGAGTAGTAGCACGCGATTTCGAATCGCAAATCGTTTTGCATTTGACACTCTAGCGGAATAGACTCGCAAAAGTTCATAGATATATGAAGCTTCTTCACCAAAGCCGGTCAGCAACGTGATGTCAGCATCTTTCTGCAATTGTACTGCTGCTTGCAGTAATAGATTCAAGCTTTTTTCTCCTTAGCCAGCTTATGATACATTTTTTTGAAATAGCGCTACAGATCAGCGCGGTCGGCTTGTCGGTGAACTCGCCGCTGCTGACAATCCAATCCAGCGCATTCTTAAGCACCCCTGGCACACCATGGGCGTATTCCGGGCTGCTGATCAATACGGCGTCGGCCTCGCGCAGACGCTGCCGAAAATCGACGATAGTAGGCGGTGGCATGTCGGTGTCCAGATCGGGGTTGAAGTGCGGCAGGTCGTCCAACCTTTCGTAGAGGGTAATGTGAATATTGTCCGGGGCTAACTGAGCGGCGACCTTTAGCCACACCGTGTTGGATGAGGCCGCCCGCAGGCTGCCGGAAATGGCGAGGAAGTGAAACATTGGATTACAGTTGTCACTTATTCAACCGACCAATCCTCGCCATACAGCAGCATGTCCAGTTTGCGAGCGATGCGCTGCGATGCCAGATTGTCCCAAGATGTGCCATACAGCGGGAGGTAACCTAGCCGCCATACTTCCTCCGCCCACCGTGCGACTGCGGCTGTAGCAAGACCTTTGCCCCGCGCTGATGCTACTGTCTCGACACCGGCCTCCGTAGCTCGCCCGGGGATGCGCGAGCAAAAACAAATCGACACCGCGATGCCATCGGCCAGCGATACGGCGATGGGGCCATACTTGGCATCAGTCACCATAGAAATCGCCCATGCGAAATGGGTTTCGAGCAGTTGGGCGTTGGTAGTTGAGATCAGCACGGCCTCGGTTGTGCGTTGTTGGTTTGGGATCCAATAGGCGGGGCCACGGTATTCCTGCTGAATCGGGGCGTGCTTTTCCAGCACTGCCCGAATGGCCGCATAGTTTTGCGGGAGACTCGCAAACTCACTGCGGGTTGGCTCGGACTGGCACAGCGGTTCGAGTGCGTCGATGACCTTATCGGGCAAATCATGCCGAAAACGCCAGCGACTGCCCTCGGATGTTCGACCCATGAAGAAACGCGGCGCGGGCGGATCGCCCATCTCGTTGACACAGCGCAGTCGTCGGCCTAGGTCACATCGAAATAACGTATCGATGTGGAGATCGAAGCGTTGGATTGAAGTGAGGGTAAGACTATTCGTCATACCGATTTCGCACCGCCGGCCAAAATCCACGCGATGGTCTTGTCCGCCAATCGATCCAGCACCTGCACGCTCAGCTCGATGTGATCCTCGCGGGTGTCTTCGATTTTGTTGTGGCTGATCCCGCGTAGGCTCTGCACGAACAGCATAACGGTAGGCACGCCGGTGCGACACACTTCGGCGGCATCGTGCAGCGGGCCACTGGGCAGCTTGTGCGAGACACCGCATATTTCTTTGATAGCCGCGTCGCCCATCTTGATTAACTCTGGGTGAAAGGGGAAGGGCTGGATGTTCCAAATCTTTTTCCATTCAACTTGAATCTTCTCCTCCTTGGCGGCTTTCTGGCTGGCCTTCTGCGCGTCACTATACATCTTGGCCAATTTGCTGGCGCTTAAATGCCGTTGATCGAGAGTCATGTTAGCCTCGCCGACGACAGCGGTCACAATCCCTGGCTCGGTCGTGACCTTGCCCACGGTGCACACACCACCATGCTTGACTGCAATCTCGCGGATGGCGAGATGGGTCTTGCTGACGCCACCCAAGGCATCGCGGCGGTGGGCCATCGGCGTGCTCCCGCTGTGGGCAGCTTGGCCAATGAACTTGATCGCGTGGCGCTCCACGCCAAATGTGCCCAGCACCACCCCCATTGGCAGCTGCATGCTTTCCAGCACCGGACCTTGCTCGATGTGCAGCTCCAAATATGCTGCGGCATTCTTGATTTGTTTACCGGCTTTTTTGGCGGTTTTGAGATTAACGTTAAATTTCGCCAGCGCGTCAGGCAAGGTGATGCCGTTGCGGTCGACCAACCCCTCCAATTCTTTGGGGTCCATCGCGCCAGAGACACAACTGCTGCCTAGCAGGCTGCGGCCAAAACGCGCGCCTTCTTCATCGGCCCAATCGACTACTCGAATCGTGACGGGTGGCGGACCCTGGCTGGCGATGCGCCGAAACACCTCAACCCCGGCCAGCACGTTCAGACAGCCATCCAGCCAGCCGCCATTGGGTACGCTGTCCATGTGGCCGCCGATCAGCAATTCTTTCTTGGCGTGTTTGCCCGCGCCCTTGAGGGTGAACCAAAGATTGCCGGCTTCGTCGACCTCTTTAATCACGCCTGGGATGGCCAGCATTTTCTCGCTCAGCCAGGCGCGGGATTTCGCCCATGTCTCCGTCCATGCCACCCGTTGAGCGCCGTTCTGGTCGCCAGTGAGTGCGCGCAGCTCTTTCAATTCTTCGATCGTTCGCTTGGGGTTGAGTGTTTCTAACATGAAGGGATTTATATGCAGCCTGCGTCAAACGTCAAACGTTAAACGTCAGGAGTCAAACGTCACGAGTCACGAGTCAATAATATGCGTGGGGCGTAAAGCGTGAGGTGTAGGGCGTGGAGCGCGAGGCGATAGGGGGAGACGTCGAGCATTGGGGATAGCGTAGCCCTATGCTGGACTTATGCGACTTCCCAAATTTGCTTTCGTGACGTTTTTCGTAGTGTATGCATCGGTTGGGCTGTTTGCATGCAAGGCGCAGCCCAACGCAACCGGTACTCATCAGTCAGATTGCCAGTATTGAAATGCGTCGACTGGGTTTGACTTCCCTGTGGCGATCAAACAACTGGCCTGGCGCTCGGACCCAGACACGGTGGCGGTGCTGGATGTGTTTGGCCAGATTTGGCTCGCGGATCTCGCCAGCTCAACCCCGCCCCGCATTATTTACCCCGCCGGCCCCAGCGCGTATGCCTTGGGTTGGTCGCCATCTGGGCACCAACTCACCCTTGCAACGAAGTATGGTGTGCGGGTGATTGACGTGAATCGGTAATTGCAAATGGGCGGCAAACATCACGAGTCATAAGTCCGTCAAACGTGACGCTTGGACTAAATAAACATTCGCTACACCCGTAACACATACCGGACTTATGACTGATGGCTAATCCGTAACACCAGCGCCGAGCCATAACATTCTCTTTTCTGACTCAGCACTCATGGATGTTTGACGTTTCACGTTTCACACTCCACAATCCCTCGCATGCACCAAATGACAACCCTTGGCCATGACGATGCGTGGAAGGCGATCAACGCCATTCGTGATGAGATTATTCGACGCGGCAAAGCCGCTGTGATTGCGGTGGCAGACCCGCACGGCGAATTAATCGCGCTGCTGCGGATGGATGGGGTCAAACTCCCCTCGCTCAATATCGCCATCAATAAGGCGTTTACGGCGGCTCGCAACCAATCTACCAGCAAATCGGTAGGTGAGAAGGCGCGCGATCCGGACAAAGGCTATGACATTGCTTATATGGGCGATCCGCGTTTTGTGGGCTGGGGCGGAGGTGTGCCAGTGATGAAGGATGGCCAATGCATCGGCGCGATTGCAGTCAGTGGCCTGCCCGAGGCTGAGGATATGGAGATTGTGGAATTGGGCGTGCAGGCCATCGCCTAGAGCATTTCGGCAAACTCATCGATACTCAACCCAATCTCATCGAGAATCGTCTTTACGATTTTTGGATGCAGAATTTTCCCGGCATGGAATGGCACCGTGACACGAATGCTCGCTCTGTTTTTGTAAATTCGGTGACTGCCACTTGAGCGTGCTAACTCAAAGCCGAGCCGCTCGATCACTTTGATCATTTCGCCGGCAGTGACGCGCGGTTGTCGAGTCCCCATATTAGGCAGCGATCTGCATCATCGTGACACTGATGTTTTTCGTCAGTGATATGGGATCGCCAGAGGCGATGCGGTCTGCCAGATGCAGTTTGAGTACATCGATGATATTACTCATAGCTTCTTCATAAGTATCGCCTTGCGCATAACAGCCTTGTAATGATGGTGCGCTAACGATGTAACCATCCTCATCCTGTTCAACAATCAACGGGACGTTATAGTTGGAAGAGGTCGCTTTGGGTTCTGCTTGCCGTGGCGTTCTAGGCTTATTAGATTGAGTTAGTTTAGCCATATTCAATATCTTACCGCGCTTTGGTTGTGTTTTTGTCAACTGATGCCTTGCCAGCGCTTCACCAGATCGTTATCGATACCGATGCGGTCCAGCACACGCCCGACAATCTGGGTGACCATATCGTCGATGCTGCTGAGATTGGCATAGAAGGCAGGCACGGGTGGGAAGACGACCCCGCCCATCTCAGCGAATTGGGTTAGCGTGCGCAGATGGCCGACATGCAGCGGGGTTTCGCGAAAGACCGCGATAACCGGTCGACCTTCCTTGAGATTGACGTCTGCCGCGCGCGATATCAAATCATCTGTAATGCCATGCGCGATAGATGAGATGGTTTTGACGGAGCAGGGTGTGATCACCATCCCCATAGTCTTAAACGAGCCGCTGGCGATGCTGGCCCCGATATTACGTAAGGGGTGAACAATGCTAGCCAGCGCTTCGACTCGTTCGACGGTCCAGTCGGTTTCGCTGCCAATTGTCAGCCGGGCAGCGTTGCTCAGTACCAGGTGGGTTTCGATGGTGCTATCGCGCAGCACTTGTAGCAGCCGAATCCCAAGTATTGCCCCGCTTGCTCCGCTAATGCCAACCACCAATCGCCCAGCTCGTCCTATTTGTGTCATGTGTGGTGCAGTATACGAGTTGGGAGTTTGCGCCATGTATTGCTCCTGAGATGAATTTTGTGACAGAATCATGTAAACTCACAACAATATGGAAGCCACCGTAATTACCATCACGTCGGGCAAAGGAGGCGTGGGCAAGACCACGACCACTGCAAACCTGGGCGTGGCGCTGGCGCTGAAGAACAAGAAGGTTGTTGTCATTGACGGCGACATCGGTTTGCGCAACTTAGATATTGTGATGGGGTTGGAAAACCGCATCGTGTATGACATCGTCGACTATGTGGAAGGTCGATGCCGGTTGCGACAGGCGCTCATTCGTGATAAACGCTCACCCGAACTGTATCTATTGCCGACTGCGCAAACACGCGACAAGAGCGCCATCAATCCCAAACAGATGGTGCAGGTCTGCGATGAGCTGCGGGCAGAATTCGACTTTATTATTATTGACTCGCCTGCCGGCATCGAGCAGGGTTTTCAAAACGCGGTGGCCCCAGCCGACAAAGTGCTGGTGGTGACCAATCCGGAGATATCGTCGGTGCGCGATGCTGACCGTGTGATTGGCTTGGCCGAGTCGCAGGAGAAAGGCCCGGCCCAACTGATCGTTAATCGCACTGTAGCGGCTCGTGTCAGAAGGCAGGAAATGTTGTCGATGCAAGACATTATGGATGTGCTCTCGACAGACATTATTGGAATTGTTCCCGAAGACGAGGCCATATTGGCGTCCAGCAATCGCGGCACCCCAGTCGCGTATGGGGCACAAAGCCCAGCTGCGCGCGCCTATCACGATATTGCACGACGTTTACTTGGAGAAAATGTGCCGCTGCAACTAATGGAAGAGAAGGAAGGCTTCTTCTCCCGGTTGTTCCGGCGTTAGGGGCACTGTTGAGAAGGTTTTAGAGGATGTAGATTGCCATGGATTTCCTAAAAAAACTTTTCGGCGGTGGGCCGAGCACCAGCAATAGTGCACAGGCGGCCAAACGTCGATTGTTGGAAGTGGTTGTACACGATCGGGCCGAGTTGCCGCCGGGCATGCTTGATCTTATCCGCGACGACATTGTGGCCGTAGTGTCGCGCCGTATCAAAATCGACCGCGAACAGGTATCGGTTGAGGTCAATAATATCGGCACTAAGAGCGTGGTAAGCGTGGATGTGGCCTTGTTGGCAGATTCATCGCGCGAAGGTGGGCGAGTATCTGGCAGCCGTAGGCGCCGTAAGTCAAAACAATAGCGCTTTTCCAGAAGTGATCATCCAAGCGGGTTATGATTTAGCCATGTGGGCAAAAAGATACATGTGGCGCGACTATGACTGGCTCTTGTTGGGAGTTGTGCTTTTGCTGATGATGGGTGGCGTGGCGATGATATACAGCGCCACCCGTGGTGACCCGATTATCGAACGATTGCCATTGGATCAGGCGGTAACAGGGGTCATTGGGCTGCTATTTTTATTTCTAATGAGTGGTCTTGACTACCGCCTGTTTAAGATGCTGGCTTGGCCCACCTACGCCTTTACACTACTCATCTTGGTGTTGGTGTTGTTTGTGGGTGTGTCGCACAACGAGGCACAGCGTTGGTTTGATTTTGGCTTCTTTGAAGTTCAGCCGGGTGAAATTGCCAAAGTATTACTTTCAATTTTCTTTGCCAAATTTATCGCTGATCGCGATGGACGACATTCGTATATCAGTACAGCGTTGATTTCGTTTCTGCTATTGTTGCCATGCGTTGCACTCATTCTGCGACAACCAAACTACAGCACTGCCATTACCATTGTGATTATTTGGGCAGCCATTGTGTTTGTGGGCGGTGTTGATCGGCAATATTTGATTTTTGCGATAGCTGCCGCAATTTTATTGGTAGTCTTTGTGACGCAGTTCAGTGATTTGTTGCCCGATTATGTGCAAAAACGTGTCACGCTTTTTTTGGACCCGAACAGCGCCCTAGAAGCAGATCGCTATCAACAGACACAGGCCTTGATCGCTTTGGGGTCGGGCGGCATGCTGGGCCAAGGGTTCTTGCAGGGGTTGCAAAGCCAGTTGCGCTATTTTCCTGTGCGGCACACCGACTTCATTTTTTCGGTCATTGGTGAAGAGCTAGGGTTTGTGGGCGCACTGATCTTTTTGGTGTTGCTAATACTAGTGATTGTACGATCATTGCGGGCAGCCCTCATTGCGACTGACACCTTTGGTCGGCTTCTTTGCACGGGCATCGCCGCCACTCTGTTTTTACAGACATATACGAACGTTGCCATGCAAGTGGGTCTCGCGCCAATTACCGGCATCGTGCTGCCGTTTGTCAGTTATGGCCGTACCAGTTTGCTGATCGTCATGTTATCGATTGGCTTGGTTGAGAGTGTTGCTATGCGCCACAAGAAGCTGGAATTTGGTCGGGAAGGGTAAATTTAATTTGACGACCAGTCAGACGTTTTGGTATGTCGCCACAAGACTTAGTTGGCTCTAATGAGTGGCAAATACACCTTATTCATGAAACATCAGCGCACACATCGTCCAACACATTCAGCGTTTCGTCGATGTCCTCGTCGCTTAGGGCGTAGCACAAGAACCACGGCTCCTGAAAGTCTGGATCGGGCAATACACCCCGGTCGCGCAGCCCCTTGTTGATCTTACGCGACAGAGCATGGTCGACGCTGTTGTGCAACTCGCGATAGTCATGGGGCATTTGCTCGGCACCCACCAGCACTCCGAAGCACTGCGGCACACCTGAAATAACATTGGCGATGCCATGCCGATTTAGCGTGGCATGAATGCCATTCATTAGGCGAGTGCCGCGTCGGCCAATCGTGCCAATAATGTCTTCGCGCTCTAGGATTTCTAGGGTCTTTTCACATCCAGCCACTGCCACCATATTGCCGCAATACGTGCCACCTTGGCCGACCGCACCGCGCTCGATCGTCATCATAAGTTCCTCAGTGCCGGCAATTGCGCCGATGGGGAAGCCGTTGCCCATTGCTTTGGCATAGGTGACTAAATCGGCTCGCACACCGAAGTACTCCTGTGCCCCACCTCGTGCGATGCGGAAGCCGGTCTTGACCTCATCCATGATCATGCAGATGCCGTATTCATCGCACTTCTCGCGAATAAATTGCAGCCAGGCCTTGCCCGGATTGAGTGAGCCGATGTTCATCATGATCGGCTCGACCAAAATTGAGGCGATCTGATGGCCGCGCTCTTTGAGCGTCTTTGCGAGCATGTCGCAGTTGCCGGTGGGCAATGTCAGGGTCATGCCGTACAACGGCTTGGGGATGCCACTGCTGCTAGGCACCGGGTTGGGCGATTTGTGGCTGCCCATTGCACTCACCGCTGTGCCAGGTGTGCTCCACATCGCATAATCAAAGCTGCCGTGGTAGCCACCCTCAAACTTGATGAGTGTTTCACGATTCGTGTGCGACCGGGCGATACGGACCGCATGCATGACCGACTCTGTCCCACTATTGGTAAAACGCACTTTGTCGGTGCCGGTCATGCGTTTAATCGCTTCGGCGGCCCGGACTTCGTGGGTGCTGGTCAGGGCGAATAAGTTGCCCTGGCGCATCATGTCTGCTACGTATTCGGTCACTTCATCATAGGCATGGCCCAAAATAATGGGGCCGAACCCGAGGCGATAGTCAATGTAACGTTTGCCTTCGATGTCCCAGACATAGCTGCCTTTGGCACGTTCAGCAATAATTTGTTCATCGGGCCAATATCGGAAGTTCGATGACACTCCCCAGGGCATTGCGTCTAAGGCGCGTTTCTTCCAAGTCTCACTAGGCATATCTCCACCAACAAAAACATTAAGTTTTGCGCACTACCCCTTTAAGCGTAAATTCAAAATAAATGCTTAAACCGCACGCACGCTCACTTTAACATCTAATTTTTCTTGGCAGTTGCCTTTGTATGTGCCCCGCGTCGGCGGCACATCCGCATAATCTTGACCCACACCCACGCGCACATAGGCGTCGGTTTGTTGACGGTTGTGGGTAGGGTCAAAGGCAATCCAGCCTGGACCGGGGATAAACACTTCGACCCAGGCATGGCTGGCGGCATTATCGCCGACCAGCTTGGGATCATACAAATAGCCACTGACATAACGCGATGGGATGGCAGCCCAGCGACAGGCGGCAATCATGACATGGGCAAAGTCCTGACATACGCCACGTTGCAATTCCAGCACTTCATCTGCGGTGGTCTTCACATCCGTCGCACCGGGCTCATATTTAAACTGATTGAAAATAACTTCCATGATGGTGTTGGCCGTACGCAGTGGGTCGTCTTTGATCACTAATGGCTCTACAAAATGACGCAAGCGTTCGGTGAGCGGGCTATAACTGGTGGGCATCAGGTAGTCATGCTCATCCACTGGTGTCAGCTCTGCCTCGGGCAGTAGCAGCCGCTGGGGGGTTAGCACTTCGCTGACGGCAGTCACACTCACGGTTTGATGCGGCATCAACACGTCAAAGTGCCGTACATCATTGCCAAAGCGATCTTGATATTGCATGACGTTGCCACGCGGCTCAGTCACCAGCGAAAACGATAAGCAGTGCTGCCCATCTGCGTCGCTTGGTTTCAGCCGCATCTCGGTATAGGCTTCCGTGATGGGTTCATCATAGGTGAACTTGGTTTTATGCTCGATTCGAAGTCGCATATTAGGTTGGTCGCTGATAGCTAGCGGCTGGTCGCTAACGACCCACCACTACTGTTGCTGCTGTACTTGTTGATTTGCTTTTTCACCGGGCAGGATGACTTGGGTGTTAAAGAAGGTGCGGGCAATTTCGTGGCCGACTTGGTTTAAACGTAGTTGTAACTGGTCAAGATATGGATGCATATCCACGCCAAGAATTTCGTGAATATCCAGATAGTCCATGTCGTGCACCAACCGTCCGAGTGCGCGTTGTGGACCGGCGAATGTGGAATTACGGCCTGTCAAACCGTTGTCGGATGCGGCTGCCAGCTTGTTGATGGATTGTTGGCACTGGTTCACGCAGAAGCGCACCGAACGCGGAAAGTCTTGGCTGAGCAACATAAACTCAGCTACTCGCCAAGCTTGCAACTGGCGCGATTTCTTTTGGAACGCTTCCATCGCGCTGCACGAGCGCAGCATGGCCATGAGTTGCAACGAGGCTTGTGGTGAGCCATCGTCGTAGTGATGGAGTGAGGCATATTTCACATCCAGAATACGCGAGGTCTTGTCCGTGCGCTCGATGTACTTGCCAAGCTGGATGAATTCGTAGCGATCATCGTGCGTGAGCGTGGCGTGGGTAATGCCCTGAAACATATGCGAACTATCGCGCACTTGGGTGAAAAAATCCACCGGGCCACGCATCACGGCGGCCTTATTGACTTCCTTAGCCGTGAAGTATAAGCGGTTTAGCGCTTCCCACATCTCGCTGCTGATTTGCTCGCGCACGCTACGGGCATTCTCACGAGCTTGGGAAATGCAGGTGACCACAGCGTTTGGATTGGCCGGGTGCCACAGTAGGAATTCGCTGACACTGCGCACATGGTAAGGATTGTTCCCGTTGCCTGTGTCAAAGGCTTCAATAAATATGCGTTTATCGCCGGTAATCTCGATCAACGGTTCCCAAGCATAATCATCATCGGCAGTTGGCAAGTCTAACAACGCGTGATAGTTCACCGTCAAGATACGGGTGATGTCTTCAGCACGCTCGATATAGCGCGACATCCAGTAGAGGGCATCGGCAACTCTTGATAGCATATCAATTTGTCAATATTTAATCGTAGAGAACCCACGTATCTTTGCTGCCGCCGCCCTGTGATGAATTCACCACCAGTGAACCACGACGGAGTGCCACACGGGTTAAACCGCCAGGGATGATAGTCACGCGTTCACCATTTAGGATGTAGGGCCGCAAATCGATGTGACAGCCGAAGAATTCGCCATTGCTATAAGTTGGATGACGGCTTAATGAAATAGTGGGCTGGGCGATGAAGTTACGTGGATTGTTTTTGATCAAGCTGGCAAATTCTTCTTGTTGCGCTTTGGTGCTGTGTGGTCCCACTAACATTCCATAGCCACCGCTTTCATTGACGCTCTTTACCACCAACTCATCAAGATGCTCCAACATATATTGGCGCTCATCATCTTTGTAACCCAAATAGGTCGGCACGTTGGGGATGATGGGCTCTTCGCTCAGGTAATAGCGAATCATGTCCGGTACATACGCGTAGATCGCTTTGTCATCGGCCACCCCTGTGCCGATGGCATTCGCCAGCGCCACATTCCCGGCCCGATAGGCATTAAACAACCCGGGCACCCCAAGGATACTATCCGGGTTGAACGAGAGTGGGTCAAGAAAGTCATCATCAATCCGCCGATAGATCACATCGACTTTTTGTAGCCCGCGCGGCGGCGCTCCTCAAAGATTTCGCGTGTCAAATCACGCAAATGGTCAAACAGTGCTTTGTAGTGAGCGCGCGGTTCGCTGCCAACGAACATCTCATCAAAGAACTGATCCGGTAGGCCTGTGTCGTATTGGTCGAAGAACGTCATGGTGCTCGACGCTGGTGATTCAGAATCATCCGCGCTGTAGTGATTCAGCGCAGAGAGCGGCGTAGTCATATTAAGATTTTTAGAACCAGCTGTTAGTTTATGCGATTAAGGCGATTCGTCAAATTCGTAGAGAAGAGTTTGGGCCATAAGCAACCACATTGTTCAGGGCCACATTGGGTGCGGAGCGGGCATGCTCGGTATGTGCCGCTGTTCACTGCGTTGTCCTCGAATGTTACGCCATCGCTGATCAGGTAGTGTGCCGATGGTGGCATTGCGCGGCAGATCGTCAAACTCGAGTGAATTATCTTTTGACGCCGCATGCTATCTACATAACCCGTTCCTCGATTCGATCAAGCTGCTCTTCCATCTGACGTAGCTTAGCGGTCAGTGTAGTGATCTCTAGCTCGGCTTTGCGATTGATTGCAAAGTCCAACTCGCTGCGCAACCGATCTTTGATGTCTTGGCGGTTTTGGCTCATCATGATCACTGGTGCCTGAATTGCGGCCAGCATCGAGAGGAACAGGTTTAGCAGAATGAATGGATAGGGGTCCCAAGCACTGCGCCCCAACACGATATTGATTGTGGTGTAGACGACCAGCACCACTCCAAACGAGATGATGAATCTCCATGAGCCGCCAAAGCGGGCTACGCCGTCGGCGACATGATCGCCAAAGGTTTCGGATTCTTCGATCATGTCGTTGGCATTGCGGGCAGCCCGGGTGCGGATTAAATCCTGCGAGGCTCGAAATTGTCGTCCCATCATTGTTAGCATGTCTAAGCCTGCTTGCGGTTTGCGCTGTATTAACACCGAGAGATCGTTGCGATCAATCTCGATGACCACAGTGCTTTCAACTGCCTGCGCGGTGGTTTGATGAGGCGATTCTGACAGCATTGAAGACAAACCAAATATTTCGCCATGTGTTGGTGTGTCTACCACTACTTCTTGATTGTCTTCATCGATGACGGTGAGTTTTACTTTGCCGCTAACGACTATAAAAGCTTTGCCTCCCGCATCCTGTGCCTTAAATATCTTGTGACGTGCAGGGAATTGACGCAATTCCACGTTTTCGGCCAGCACGGCCTTTTCGTCTTTGTCGAGCAGTCCAAACAGCTCAACCTCATCAAAAATACTGGGGTCGCATGGCATAGGCTTATCAGTTGCAAGTTGCAAGTTGCAAGTTGAAAGTCCAAAGTAGAAGCTTTGCACTTTCCACTTTGCACTTTCCACTTCTTAGTTGTTGACGACGTGTTGGATCACTTGGACGGCTTCAAGAATTTCATCATGGTTGATCCAGGCGTGGGTGACTGCGCGGATGCGGCGGGCAGACGTGGGCAGCATTTTTACCCGTTGGGCGGCGGCGCGCTGGCACAGGGCTTTGGCATCGAAGGGTAGGGCTGGATCAAGATCAAAGTAGACCATGTTGGTAGGCACCCGGTTGACATCAACGTACAAGCCAGTGATCGTGCTGAGGCCTTGAGCCAGCAGTTTGGCGTTGGCATGGTCTTCGCCCAACCGCCCGGTCATTTGCTCAAGTGCGACGATGCCGGCCGAGGCGATCACACCGGCTTGGCGCATGCCCCCGCCCAGCACTTTGCGGCTGCGGTGGGCACGCTGGATAAACTCATGCGAACCGACTAGGACCGAGCCAACTGGTGCGCTGAGCCCTTTGCTCAGGCAAAAAGTGATGCTGTCAGCATGGCGTGTTAGCTCGTTGACCGGCACGTTGAGCGCGGCAGCTGCATTGAAGATACGCGCACCATCAATATGTAGCTTGAGACCGTGTTTGTGAGCCAGATCGGCGACCTGCTTAATGTATTCAGGTCCTAGGACCGCGCCCCCCATGCGGTTGTGCGTATTTTCGAGCGCAATAACCTTGGTAACGGCAAAGTGCTGGTTATCGCTCCGAATTGCGCTGGCGATGTCTTCGAGCTTGAGCGAGCCGTCTGGTTGGGTAGGCAATGGGCGTGGCATGATTGCTCCCAGTGCCGCGATACCGCCCTGCTCATAGTTCAAGATGTGGCATTGGTCGCCCAGAATCGCTTCGTTGCCACGCCCGCAATGAGTAAGCATTGCGCTTAGGTTACCCATAGTACCGCTGGCGACCAACAGGCCAGATTCTTGCCCCAACATGCTGGCCGCCATTTCTTGCAGTTTGTTGATGCTGGGGTCTTCGTTAAACACATCGTCGCCGACATCGGCGGTGGCCATGGCTTCGCGCATGGCGGGCGTCGGCACAGTGAGCGTGTCCGAGCGGAGATCGATTGAACCGTTGATTGCCATACCTTCTATTATCGTTCGCCTTTGACCCTAATCCGAATGGTGCTACTGACCAGCAAGCCGGCCATCACCAGCACAAGCCCCATAATGTCAGTCGGGCGCATGCTTTCACCTAGCACCAACCAAGCGATGGCATAGCCGAAAATGGGATTCAAGAATAACCACATGTTGGCGCGCAGCGCGTCTTGCTTTAACAAATGAAACCACAGGAGGTTGGCCACGATTGATACAGGAATTACCGACCAAGTGAGCGCAATTACAAGATTGGAGGTGATCTGCGGCACATGGTTGCCATTGAAGACCCATGCGAAAGGGAAGAGTAACAGCGCACCGATGAACACTTGCCAGCCATTCAGGGTCAATCCGGTGAGTTTGATTTGTGACCACTTGTAATACACGCTGCCAAACGAATAGATCAACATGGCCAGCAATACCAGTCCAATACCCAGTGGCGCAGCCTCCTTGCCCTGCAGACGCGGCCAAGCGGCGATCACTAGCCCAGCCGCAGCTATAACGATTCCTAGCCATTCCTCACGCTTGATCTGGCGCTTCAACCAGATCCATGACAGCAACGCCACGATCAAAGGATTGGTTGCAATAAACAAGCCAAACAAACCCGCCGGCACCAACTTGAAGGAAAACCAACTCAGCCCTAAATAACCTGCACTGTTTGTGATGGCCAGCACGACCAGGTGCAGCCACTCTCTACGCTGTGGCAAAATGTTGCCGCGTTTAACCCCGTAAAGATACGTTAACAAAATTGTGCCGGCCAAAAAGAAGCGGGCGTCGAGCAGGGTGAGTGGTTCTGCATCGCGGATGCCCACCTTGGCCGCAGTGGCAGCCGATGACCAGAGTAGGACGAAAAGTAGCCCAAGTATTGTGTCCATGTCGGTCCATATTAGAAACGATATGCCCAAATTGCCCGCACAGCTTTTGAAGTTGCTGATTTCGGGTGATACCCTATTGACTTTTCGCCTGTGATTTCTATAATAGTGTATAGATGACACTAATTGATTGACAGGAGCAAAAAAGATGAGTCTTGCACAACAATCTCGGCCTTTTATCCAGCATATTGACAAATGGTTGACGGCGCTGCCGACCGGACGCTTGAGCCAAGTAGCGGCTAAGCCTGGCGAAACAGCAGTGTTGTGTGTAGACATCATCAATGGCTTTTGCACGGTGGGGCCATTGGCTAGCCCGCGGGTGCAGGGGATCGTTAAACCCATCACCCGGTTGCTAAAGGCAGCCTATAAGCGCGGGGTGCGCCAGTTTGTGCTGACCCAAGACACTCATCCGGTGGACGCGGTGGAATTCGCGGCCTATCCGCCGCATTGCGTGCGTGGGACCGCGGAGAGCACTACAGCACCGGAGTTGCTCAAGTTGCCATTTGCCAGTGAATTTCAGGTGATCGAGAAGAACTCGATCTCGTCATCGCTGAACACCGGTTTAGATGGCTGGTTAGACAAGCATGCGCAGATCAAGACGTTTATTGTCGTGGGAGATTGCACCGATTTGTGCACGTATCAGTTAGCCATGCACCTGCGATTGCGAGCCAATGCTGGGCAACAGAGTGGGGTGCGGGTGGTGTTGCCAGCGGATTGTGTGCAGACGTATGACACACCAGTGCCGCTTGCCAAAAGACTTAGCATCCCAGCGCACGAGGGTGATTTACTGCACGCCGTCTTTCTCTACAACATGTGGAGCAACGGCATTGAAGTAATGGCGGGATTGCGATGAGTCGGTAGTTATTGGATCGTCAAACGTCAAACGGGGGTAATCATGGAAGTCATTCTTGGTATTAGCATCGTTCTTATTTTGATATTGAATGTCTATGCCAGTTATTTGAAGCGTCAGATTCGGGTGGCGCACAAAGAATTCGCTGAATTTAAGTCCCAAGTGGTCATGGTGCCGGTGCCTAAACGCAAGCAGTCCCCATGGATGCCGTTGCTGTCGATCAGCATTTTTGTGATGGCAATTGCGTTATTTGTAATGGCGCTGCGCTAATTGTTTTAGGTCATTCCGCCAAAATAATTAATGCTATATACAAGCGAATACACGCCGCCGCTGCCGCTGCTGCGACTGGTGTGGCTGCCTTTCCCCCAACGTTCGCTCTCAGTGTAGATATCGTGAATCACGCCAGCGGGCAGGCTATCGCTGGTTTCCAAGGCGTTGCTGTGCAGTAGACCGCTATCTATTCCGTGTTGAAACGCGTCAGTCAATGCTGGGCGAGCCTCTACAGTTAGGCTGCCACCCGGCATGACTGTGGCCTTGAATTGCTTGTTGAGCTTGTAGCTTTTGCCATCTTCAACCGTTTTGAACCCACTGTTGGGCCAGCGGAATGACTCTCCGGCCACATTGAATTCCAGCGCCACATCGTCGGTGGCATTGTTATCCTCTTCGTTGGCAAAGGTGATGCGTTCTAGCGTAATGGTGAGAGCGGTGTTGCGCCTGCGCCCGCGGCGGGGCGTGCTGCTCGCATCGGACATCGACAGGCCACGTGTCGGCGCAGATACCATCGTGGTGGTCACCATGTTTAGGTTGTCGGGTGGGCGTTTGGGACTGAAATCCTGCACAAACCAAGCGCGCCAGCCTTCCTTGTTGGGCGACGTCTCACGCCATTGATCTTCGCCGGGCTTTGACTTCAGCTGGTAACTTTGGTTGGCATAGTTCACATCGTAAATATCGATGCTGATTTCGCCCGTAATTACATCGATGTCGTAGCCATACCCGATGACCTGATGATTGCGTCCTAGCTCGCTCAACTCATCTGCAAAAATCAGGCCCAATGTGACGGGTACGCCTAGGTCGATACTGGCGCGAAATTTTGCAAATTCGTCTTGTTTGGTCATATCGGTAATGCCTCGGCTAAACCAAGTGCGTGCATTCCGGGTCAATGTCCAAGTGACGAATTTGGCGGCGCTTAGCACCATGAAACTGTCGATTTGGCGCTTGTAAATGTAATCGGAAAGGGGGTGTCCGTCAGGCGGGACCTGCCCAGTCTTGGCGAAATCGGCGCTGGTGAGGGTAGGCATTGGCAGATGGGCAAAATAGTGATCCAAGGCGGTGTAGGCCATGCCCCCACAGCGCCCGGCGGTCGATATCTGACCAATACCCGGTAGCGTCGCAATCTGATTGATAAAGTAATTGGCGAAGTGAAAGCCATGTATTTTGGGATCGAAATTTGCTTTTGTCATAGGTTAGGGTAAAGAATTAGGGCTCTCCAGACTTTGCCAGGAAATGAACCACGAATCTCACTAATCTTCACGAATAATTCGTGTGAATTAGTGAGATTCGTGGTTTATCCCGTTTTACTCGGTAGAACCAGAATTAGGAAATCATGTCAGATGTTTGTCCAGTAACACAGTGACCGCTGCCGGATCGTCCCAGTGCACCAACCCACCTGCGTTTTCAAATGCGTTGATCTTCCAGTTGGGCAGGCGGCGTAGCTCATCTACGCGGTCATACCCGACAAATGAATCACGTCCATACATGAGTAGGATATTCTGCTTGAGCATGAGATAAGTCTCAAAGATAGATGCCGTAAACAACTTGCCCGCCAGAAAGTAAAGCGGTGCAAACACAGCGTCACGTTGATGGCTGGAAATATACGAATAATTCAATAATCCGCGATTAACCGGTCGGCGCAGGTTTTGCTTTAGAAAGAACTGAAGCACGGGTCGTGAAGTGAGTAGGTCGAAAAATGGCTGGCGCAGCAAAGGCATCCGCAAGAATTGCAATACGCCTTCGTTGCCACGCTCAATCCGATCGTTTTGGCTCATGCCGGTAGGCGAGATAAATGCTAGTGTGCGGAATTGTTTGGGTTGGGCTTGGGCTGCCTGGGCCAGAAATTCTCCTCCCAGTGATAGCCCAATGGCATCAACTGGGCCGCCATTGAGTTCCTTGGCGACAAAATCGTTGATGGCATCGCGCAGGAGTTCCGGCCCATAACGCCGGTCGCTACGGTCGCTGAAGCCAAACCCAGGCAGATCAAGCGCATATACTCGGCGGTCTTTGGCATAGTGGTCATACAGTGGCTTCATCTCGTAGGCCGATGCGGCCGCGTTGATGCTGTGAATCAACAATAGTGGCGTGGATGCGCCGGTCAGCGATAGCGCGCGCCGCGCCTGCCCGCCAATGTAATAGGCCACTTTGCGTCCGCGTGAGTCAAACCATTTGATCTCGCCATCTAGTGCACCAATCATGGGCAAACGGTGTTCGATGTAGCGACGTGAGTAGGCCACCCACGCCAAAACCAGGCCCAACAATGTGAGTGCGCTGCTGGTAGCTGCAATAGGGATGATTGACTTGCCTGACTGAGGCGTCGATGATGCTTGGCTGGTTTGATTTTCGCTCATGACTGTAGAAATTGTAATCGCTATAAAATCCTGTGAATGCTCAAGATGCTCAAAACAAACAAGATCAAACTAAATCAACAAATGTCGCGTGCGGTTTGGCCCAGATTCATGCTGTGTATTGTATTGACAATGCTGTCCGCCTGCGACGCAAAACCCACCTCTCAGATACCTACACTGGCCACCCAAACCGTGCGACCCGATCTGCCGATAACGGTGGTTGTGCCCACTATAACGCCTGTGCCACCAACTGCTACGCCGTTGCCCGTGCGCACCGTTTCCGTGAATGCGGCATTGCCCGACGATTTGCGCCAATTGATTCGTTCGGTGGTTGAACCGCTGAAAATGAATGGTTTGCCGGTGCAGATTTCGGATGGTGATGCGGGCGAGGCGAAAGTTGGATTGATCAAGCCAGACCAAGGGCTGGCGTTGGTTACCCGCACATTTGCGGTGGCGTTGCCGTTCCCGTCGGTGGCGGATACGATTACGTTCGAATCGCTGAGCCGCTACTGGCAAGGTGACCCGAATGCCCTCAGTGCCTTGGGTGCCAGTACGCCCATGACGTTGTTTACGGATGCCTCGACCCTGCGCGGATTGACCCTACTGCTTGGCCCATCCAGCCCGCAACTGCCGGTGACAGTAGTGGAACCCAGCGATTTGGTCAGCCAGACTTGGGCGGCACGTCCGGCTGGGCTGGCCATATTGCCGTTTGACCGACTTGATGCACGCATGAAATTACTTGCGGTTGACGGGGTAAATTTGTTTGAGCGTGAGGCGAACTTGGCTGGGTATCCCCTCACATTGCGGATTGGAGTGACTGGCGACACGACAGTGGCCAAACCGGTGGCGGATGCCATCAGCCAGAATGTGACCCCACATGACAACCGCGACCTAAGCAAAATGACAATTGTGGCCATGACAGGAGTGACCGCCATGGTGCGCGGCACAGCCATGAAGATGGAAGAGAAGGGAATAACGTATCCGGCTGAGGCCATTGTGGATTGGCTGCGCACAGCGGATATCACGCATATCAGCAACGAGGTCTCATTTCGTGAGGGTTGCCCGCCACCAACGATTTACGATGGCACGGTCATGTGTTCGAACCCAAAGTATATTGAACTGTTGAAATATGTCGGTACCGATGTCATTGAGCTGACAGGCAACCATCTATGGGATTACGGAGTGCGATACTTATCGGATACGATCAAAACATACAAGGACCTAGGCTGGGGCTACTTTGGGGGCGGCCTGGATCTGCAGGACTCTATTCGTCCGTATACCGTGACCGTGAATGGCAATCGAATCGCCTTTATCGGTTGTAACTGGTTTGGCGCGGATTGGGCCAGCGATCAGTATGCGGGTTCTGCGCCGTGCGGATCGGCCGATCCACATGATTTTGACTATATTGAGCCGCAGATTACAAAACTACGCGCTGAAGGCTACCTGGTGATTGCTACGCTGCAATATGCGGAGTTTTATTTTTATGAGGCCACTTATGAACAGCAGCGCGACTTTGCGCGGCTGCGCAGCGCAGGCGCAGTGGTGGTGAATGGCAGCCAGGGCCATCATGTGCAGGGGTTTGATGTGTCGCCGGAAGGATTTATTCACTACGGAACCGGCAATTTGTTCTTTGGCGATCAGAATCCGGTCGGCACGCATCAGACATTTGTCGATCGGCATGTGTTCTACGATGGGCATTATCTGGGTGTGGACTTACGCAGCGCGTTCATCGTCGATGATGCCAAACCCGTGCCAATGAACCCTGCCGACCGGGCTGCGTTGCTGACCACATTGTTTAAGGCGAGTGGGTATTAGTAGTTGCGAAATATGCCCTACATCTACATGCTTCGCTGCGGAGATGGCTCGCTTTATACCGGCATCGCCAAGGATATAGCCAAGCGGCTGAAGGTGCATCAGGCCGGGCAGGGGGCCAAATACACCGCCACCCATCTGCCGGTGGAGTTGGTGTGGCATGCCGAAGTCGCTACGTGGAAAGAAGCCATGATCGAAGAAGCGCGGATTAAGCGGCTGCCGCGGAAGAGGAAGCTGGCGTTGTTGGAGGATGGATAAGGCTTTTCAAAAATGTGCGGATCGTTGCCATACTGGCACCCCAAGTTGGATGGCGCAGATAGCGTTGCCGTGCAGCTGCCGACATCTCACTTAATCGAATGCGATCTTGGATTAATCCCTCAATCCGCGCACACAGTGTGGGGGCATCGGTCGGGTCTACTAGAAAGCCATCTACGCCATCGGTCACAATCTCGCATGCTGCACCGCGCGTAGACGCAATCACCGGTAGACCAAAGCCCATCGCCTCTAGGTACGAGATGCCATAGCCCTCATACGAGGATGGCCCAATCAAAATATCGTGTTGGGAAAATGCCTCGGCTAGTTCTTCATCGCTGATGCGCCCTAGCCATTGCACGCGTCCGCGCAATCCCAACTGATCCGCCTGCGTCCGCAGGTGCTGTGCATAGGCTGCATCTACGCTGTCGCTGCCAATAATGTCCAGTTGCCATTGACCTCTGCACAGGTGCAGCGCATCTAGCACGATGTGCAACCCTTTGCGCGGAATGAGATTGCCGACAAACAAGAGTCGTAGGGGTGGGTTGGTGCTAGAAGTATCGGGTGACATGGGCGTGCGTGGGGCAATCGTGGTAAAACGATCCCCAGCGGGCAAGGCGACGATATGCGGTTTGGCTGGTCCGACAAGATCAAACACAGTGTTACGCGTGGTTTGGCTGTTAAAGACAAACCCGCTGACACTGTTGAGATAGTGCCGCTCAACCTGACGGTAGAGCATGTTTTGCCAATTTTGCCGTGCCTCGCTTATGCGCAGGTGATGCACAATTGAGATGATGGGGTATCGCCCCCGCAATGAGCGATTCAGCCAGAACAGTGATGGATGATTTAGTTCATCCTGCAACAGCACATCGAACTTCTGGGTAGCTAATTCGGTACGCAAACCTCGTGAAAAATTCTGCAGCAAATGCCGACCGTAATTCACCCATGGTTGCGACACAATCGTCACTGTATCGCCCTGCTCGCGCAGATGCTGCACTAGTTTACGATCATACAAATAGCCACCCGATAGCGTGTCGAGCGAACCGTAAATCACCAAGCCAATATGCATGAGCTTTTCACCGCAGAGGCGCAAAGAGTGCAGAGGTTTATCAGGATTTCACCGCGCTCTTTGCACCTCTGCGGTAAATTCCTGCTGCTATAAAGATTTTCAATTCATCTGCCTGCTTTAGCAGGCAGATGAATTGAAACGGCACCCCGAAGGGGGCCGCTCTGCGACAAATCCGCCAAAGCGCTTGACTTCTACGGAATTGCATGTTAATCTGTAGAAGTGAAACTTAGATACAAATTTCGCTTCTACCCAACCCCTGAACAAGAGCAATCTCTTGCGCAAGTGTTTGGCGCGAGCCGATATGTATATAACTGGGGATTGCGACTTCGCACTGATTCTTATCAAGCTGGAATTGCTCTTAACGAA
>JANMVQ010000317.1:0-32232 GCA_031392845.1 Chloroflexota bacterium | reverse complement strand
GCGGCTTTTGCCCAACGGTTCAAAGAGCTGCTGGGGGATACGCCAGTGAACTATGTAACCAAAGTGCGTATTCAGAAGAGCATGGAGCTATTGGTGCAAACCGACGACAGCATTGAGCGGATTTCGGAAACGGTGGGCTATGGGACTGGGTTTGCCTTGTCCAAAGCCTTTAAGCGCATCGCTGGTCTGTCGCCGCAACAGTATCGGCAACGGGCAGCGAAGTGATTTTTTGTTTGAGTCATTGGGAGATTGGGGCATTTGGCCAATGACCCAATCTCCCAATGACTCAAAATTTCTTTTTCTGCTTCTTCCACGCCTTATACACCTGCTCCGCCGTTAGCTCGGCTAACCCGGGGCGGGAGAAGATCACGTCGTAAGCTGGGCCATGGCCGTCGCGCGTATCGTTGGTGTCCCATTTGGGAATGACAAAATGTTGCGAATCGATTAGCGTGGCAATACTTTTACCCACCTTGAAAGCAGGTTCATCTGAGACCGGATAGGCAGTCATATCGAATACGCTGGTCTGATTCTCCCAACGCGTCTTCAATTGGAAATAAATCAAGGTCGCCTCGATGTCCCAGAAGTGCACCGGGCTTTTGATGCCAATGCTGCGACCAACCCAGGTGCCCTGAAAGAGTTGTGAATGGTTCATGCTCAAACTAGGAATGTCTCAAACTGCCACATATCTTCTTCGGCTGGGCGCGGCTTGCCAAATTTGGCGTAAAGATCATTCCAATTTTTGAGCGGTGTCCAATCGGTTTGTAGACTGGGACAAGGGCCAAGATATGGATTGGCCACATTAAGCACCTCACGATGCGGCAGATCATCAGGCACGCACAGACCTTTGTTAGGATTATTGATCATCCAGAATAGCGCGCCCAAAATACTGGCCGCCACCTGCAGGGTAGTTGCGTTTTGGTGCGGCACCAATTGGCGGGCTTGTTCAATCGTGAGTTGCGACCCGGCCCACCAACCAGTGAGATCATGCCCGAGTAGCAGCACACCCAACTCATCCATGCCGCTGATGATTTCGTCGCTCATAATGCGAATTTTGGGTTGCAAATCGTAGTTGCGCATACGCAACTCTAATAGCGACGCGATGGCTGCATCCGTGGGCAGATAGGCGTAATGCACGGTTGGGCGATAGATTGGTTTGTCATCGTCCCACACAGTCAGATAGTGGTTGATCGTGAATGCCTCGCCGTGCCGGATCACCATACCGTAGATTTCGCCACTGGTTGGCACCCAGCTGCGCACCTGGGTATTGATGCCCATTTGGCTCAAACAGATTTGGTTGCCCGGCCCGAAAAAATGCTTTTGCGCACCTTGGGGCAGACGGCGTTCGTGGGTGCCCCAGCCCATCTCAGCAGGGGCCATGCCTTCTTCAAACAGACCGGCGACTGACCAGGTGTTGACGAATTCGTTGACTTCTTTGGGGCGCGAGCTGATTTGGGTGTCTCGCTCGCAAATATGAATGACTTTTGTACCAGTCAGCATCGCCATACGGGCGTAGTCGCCAATTTCGAGACAGCGCTCTAACTGGTCGCCGCGCTTGCGCTCAATGCGGTGTTTGAGCATGGTGTTGGTCAAATCTTCGAGCGCGACTTTGGTCCAGTGGCTGACCAAACCAGGGTTCGCACCGTGTTCGACCACAAAGGTAGACCAAGGTTCCCGCCATGTTTGCGCCATTTTGCGCAACGCCATATGGCGGACATACAAGGTGCGCTCAGTGGGATGTTGGTCGGCTGCGCCGGCAAATGCGTCCCACAATTCGACCGAGGTGTTGATATACAGCACGCTGTTATCGTGGCACCATTCCATTAGCGCGAGGGTTTCGATACTCCACGCCAAATCAATCAGAATATCACCCGGCCCAATGTGTTTTTGCAGAACTTTGGCGTAGTTAAATGGGGTGATGTATTCCTGCACATATTGCGCACCGGCATCGAGTGCATCCTTGGCCCGGTGACGGTTATCCTCGAAGTCCATGATGGTCAGCTTCGAGAAATCCATTTCAAGATGCTTGAGCAGGAGGGGTTGTAGACATTGCGATACTGCACCACAGCCGAGCAATAAAACGCGCCCGTTAAATGGAATCTTCATAGCCGCGATTGTAACAACCGCTGTGAAGAATTGAGTCATTGGGAGATGATTCAATCACTCAATCACTCAATCTCTCAATCTCTCAATCTCTCAAATTCTCGCGGGTGCGATCGAGGCACACCAGAACGGCTCCCAACGCAACCAGGCCCATCACGATAAAGCTGCCGGTCAGGGCGTTTTGCATGAGTGGATTTGCAGCTCCGGTCAGGTCGCCACCCAGCTCGAATGGGTCTTGGACCGCTTGTACCATGTTGAATGCATTGCTCTCAGTGTAGACAGCCCCTTGATAGAAACCGAACAGTGCTAAGAGCATGACTCCCATCACCAATATAGTACCCGCCAAAATCAAGATATTGCCATTTGGAATAAAGTCGACGAGATGACTCTTCATCCAAAGTTTGAAGTTGTTGAAAGGCGAACGATGTCGTTCCCAAGGATTATTTTTGTAGTTCATTGTTGTTCTCCTATGTGACTGCAATAAAATATGGGTTTGATGTAATTTAACTCTAAATGCTGGGTTGCAGTATTGCAATTTGAGGGCGCAAGGGAAAGAATTAGAATTTAGATAGACACTTGGAAAAGCGAATGAAGCGCTCAATGAAGCGCTCAGGGGGGCGAGAGCGCTTCATTGCCAAACACGTGATCACGCCAGCTAAGATGTGCGTCGACGCATTAAGGCCAGTGCGATCAGAATGCCACCCAGTGTAGCCAAACCAACTCCACTCGTCATGGTTTTGATCAGTCGCTGTGTTTCTTGATCCCAGCGCAAGGCCTGCGTGTTTTTCTCGACGATGGCGGGAGCAGAATTTACTGCCACAGCGACATTCGTGACATTTTGTTGTTGAGTGTCAGCCTTGGCTGAACCAACTCTTTCTACAACAGCAGATGTTGCTACGATGACTGACTTAGAACTTTGTGTGGAGAGCTGTGGTGCACCAAAGTGAGCGGAATTAGAAGTCGCTTCAATTTTTCTAAGTGGGTTGCCCAAAGTATTTTCAGCTTTTACCCCGTCGGAGTACTGTGTTGCGGCAACAGCGTTCGCTAAAGAACCTTGAGGGCTCAATGTAGGCACCTGGTCTAAGGGCCTAGCAACGGCATTTGGCTGGACGGTAACGACGACTGCACCGGCGGAAGGAGCCGCCCGCGCTGTTTGTGCACTATCCGCGACAGTAGTTGAAGCGCTGATGGCGGTTTGTTGCGTGTTACCTGGCGAATTCGGCAATACCACCCCACCCGCTAGGACATTCATTCCGGTTGAGCTTATTTGTTTAATATTCTGAGTTTGGCCAGAATTGCTGGCAATTGCGTTGGTAACCGGGCCATAGCTCAATGTATTGCCGCTTAGCTCGGTCTCGCGCAGCCAGTAGTAACAGGTCTGGGTTGGATCGGCTGCTGTGTCTAACCATTCATAGCTGGCGCCCCCGTTGCGACCTTGCGCCACAATGAGCGAATCGTTCAAAACAATCGCATCGGCCATATTTGAACTGGTGCTGCGCAACACCTGAAAACCAAACGTGTTGGTCTCCAGACTGCTTTGCCAGCGCACCCGTACTACTGCTTTGCCCGCTTGCGTGCTCATCTGGGCCTCAAACTGAGATAGCAAAATGGCCGTTGGGTTGGCATAGACACCGGCGTCGATAGTTGGGTTGTATTCACCAGCCACCAGGGTTACAGGTTGGCTACAACCGGTACTGCGGTCAGCATTACTGTCTTGGTCACTGTTAGGATTATTGGAATCTGCGCCGGGCACGGTAAAGGTATAGCCACTAGGCAAGCTGAAGCACACCGTGTAGCTACCCGGTTGTAGTTGTAGGAATGTATAGCTGCCCGTAATGCCTGTGCGGGTAGTGAACAAAACCATATTGCCAGACAATAGGGTGACCGATATCCCCGCAATGCCCAACTCAGCCGGGGATTGCAAGCCATCTTTATCGGCATCGATCCACACATAATTACCCAACCCGGACAGCAGCGGCGGCGCCGGTGTGCTCGTGGCGGGTGGTGGGACGGTTTCTAAGGGTTGCGGGGTAGATGTGGCAGTGGCTGTTGCTGCCGTCGTAGGTGTCGCGGTGGGTGGGAGCGGTGTTGGGGTAGCAGTTGGCAACTCTGGGCTAGCTGTTGGCGTTAAGACCAGTGGCTCAGGAGTTGCTGTTTCTGTCGCTACAGCTGTATGGGCAGGCACAGGTGTCGCCGTGGGAGTCGAAGTGGCAGTATGAACGGGTTTAGATGTAGGTGTAGCTGTGTGGGTTTGGGTAGGGGTGACAGTGAGATGGGCTGGTTTGTAAAAACCAAAGTCCAACGTCATATTGGTATTAGGGTCAGTGTCACCATCATTGGTGGGTTCCTGCCCATACAGTAGCGTGGCCGCACTACTACTCACCGATATGTTGCAGGCTGGCGCTGGATTGTCGATGCCGTGGTCAGTGTTATTCAAGTCGCTGTCCCCGCCAACATTGCCGGTGCTGCTTACGAACTCCTGCAACGCCCCCCCTGCACAAAAATTGCTACCATCAATAACAATAAGGTAACGCTCGCTGGGTTTTAATGATTGAACCAATCCATTAAACCCATAGAAACCACTGCCGCTACTGGCCTGAGCCGATACGAATGTATCACCCGGATCAAATAACCCCGACCCATTTGTGTCTTTATACAAATGGATTAAGACACTACCGATGCCGATCTCGCCATCGTTCACGATACCGTCATTATTGATGTCATGCCACACCCGGTTGCCAACTGCCACCAGTGTATTAGGTTCAGTTGGGCTGTTCGGGTCGAATGTGGTGTGAGCAAACGTAGGTTGTGATACGGCCACGGTAGCCGTACCGGTCAAGATAAGTACTATGGCTGAGCGCAAATACATGGCCCAGCTTGTGCGCTGATTTTCTACTTTGTGCTTCATGGGCTACCCCCAGCCTGGCATTAGTGTATTACTGCATTCAGGCGGTCATTTATAAGTTTTGCGACTTGATGTAAAGATTGTTCATTGAACGTTAGAATTGTATGAAACCATAATTATTTCAGCCTTAGTTGCAACGTGATAATTGCTTAAAAAAATAATTCTGGCGTTAGTCTAGTGTTATTCTTTGCCGCATCGATAACAATGGCCTTCCGGCCTATCAGTTATCCATCTTTTGGAGTCGAGCGTCTCCATCAAAGGCACTAAGACTTTTGATACTCACATACCTATCCTAAAGGCTAGTGCATGCAAACATTGCTGTCAATGAGAAATCGCTATGGTATTGCTAAAACAGCCGTAACATATTTAGTAATAGGCTAAATGTTCAAATTAATCGCATTCAACGCCTATCTTGTCCATAAAGAATCGGACGCGGATTCACAGGATGGCAGGATTATTCAGGATTTGGAATTGCTGCTTTTTGCCCTGTATAAACCCTTCCAAAAGCGGATGGTTATAAGCTTGCATCAACTCATAATCGCAACGATATGCTTGCAAAGATTTATTCGTGTGCAATTATTGGGTTAGAGGGACACATTGTCGAAGTCGAAGTGGACTCCAGCCACGGCCTGACGTTCTACATGCTGGTAGGTTTGCCCGATGCCGCTGTCAAAGAAAGTGCTGAGCGTGTGCGCAGCGCCATCCGCAACAGTGGGATGCGCTTCCCGACCAACCGCGTCACAGTTAACTTGGCTCCAGCCGATGTAAAGAAGATGGGCCCCGCCTACGATCTGCCCATCGCCTTGGGCCTGCTGGTGGCCTCCGAGCAATTAGACACAAATGCCTTGGATGGTGCGCTGGTCGTCGGTGAGCTGGCGTTGGATGGCAGCGTGCGCCACGTGCGCGGTGTGTTGCCCATGACGGCCTTTGCCCGCACCCAAGGCTTCAAGAAGATATTTGTGCCGGCCATTGATGCCAAAGAAGCCGCCTTGATCCCCGGTATCGATGTGATGGCCGTAAATTCGTTGGGTGAATTGGTCGGCGCATTGTCCGGCGAAACACAGCTACTCATCGTACCTACGCCCACCTTGCAATTGGGCAATAGAGACGCTAACAATAGCGCTAGCACGATTGCCATGTTGCCTGCCACTGATTTCAGAGAGATCAAAGGCCAAGAAACCGCCAAACGCGCCGTCGAAATTGCGGCCAGTGGAGGTCACAACCTGCTGATGATCGGCTCGCCTGGCTCCGGTAAAACGTTGTTGGCGCGCGCCATGCAAAGCATCCTGCCTGACCCCACGATTGAAGAGGCGCTGGAAGTGACACGCATCTACAGCGTCTCGGACATGCTGCCATCCGACATGCCCATGATCCAATCGCGCCCGTTCCGCGCCCCACACCATACGATAAGCCACGCTGGGTTGATCGGTGGCGGCAAGATTCCACGCCCGGGCGAGGTGACTCTTGCAAATCGTGGCGTGCTTTTCTTGGATGAATTGCCTGAGTTTGATTCCCGCTCGCTCGAAGTGCTGCGCCAGCCAATGGAAGACAAGGTCGTAACCATCAGCCGCGCCGCCGGATCTTTAACATTCCCAGCGCGCTTCCAATTGATCGCGGCAATGAACCCCTGCAAGTGTGGTTGGCACGGAGATCCCAGCAAACCCTGCACTTGCGCTCCGGCTCAGGTGATGCAGTACCAGAAACGCATTAGTGGACCCTTACTCGACCGGATCGACCTGCACCTCAGCATGACGCGGGTGGCCTACGAGAAGCTGGCCGACGCACAGATGGGTGAATCTTCCGAGACTATTCGCGCCCGCGTACAAGCGGCTCGTCAGCGCCAGGCCACTCGCTTCGCCGGACTGCCCATCTATTGCAACGCCGATATGGGTGTGGCCGAGGTGCGCCAATACTGCTTGGTCGATGACGCCGGTCGCAGCCTGATGAAAGCCGCCATGACTCGCTTCCAACTCAGCGCGCGTTCCTTTCACCGTGTGCTCAAGACCGCCCGCACGATTGCGGATATGGCTGGCAGCGACTCGATTCAGGTGCCGCACCTGGCAGAGGCGCTGCAGTATCGGCCTAAATTGAGTGAATAGTGAGGAAAATTAAAATTCAAAAGGCAAAATTATAAAAACGCGGTGTCGGCTGTAGATGCACAAAGCTATGGCTGTGCATTGTAATCATCAGCGGCATCAAAGGGTCCAATGCGAACCATTGCCCCTAAAAGACTATCTAGTCGATTGTCAATAGTTTAGTAAACATGGTTCTATCGAGTAAAACGGGAATTGCGACATTCGCTCGTGACTGTGCCCGCCTGGCGACTAAAATCGCGGCTACCTATGACAAAGCCCCTTCGGGCTTATTCTCAGCCCGAAGGGCTTCGCTTTGCGCGTAGCGTGCCGCGACTTTAGTCGCCAGGCGGGCAGTGGCTTTACATTCTCACTAAAGCCGAGAGAGCCGTAAATATCCAATCATGTATGAAGCGACGCTTTGACATAAAGCCATAATGATCGAAAGACAAAACTAAAAGAGCCGTTGACAGCACTTTTTAATTTTGCCTTTTTAATTTTAAATTTCCCCTCACCGCCCCATCACCGGCAAATACACCCGCTGTCGATAAAACAAATTCGCCAGATTCAGCGTCCCCACCCCTAGCTCTGGCGCACCCGACAGCGCCGCGTCGTAAATCTCTTTCGTGACGGCCTCTGGCGCAACCGTCTGCCCGGAATCGCGTCGCTGCTGCATCACCAAGGCTGCCGCTCCCGTGACAAAGGGTGTAGCAAACGAGGTGCCCGCGCTGGCGGTCATGGTGGGAGGTGCAGTCGGGTTCCACCAACTGGTCAGCAGACAGAGCGGGTCGTTCGGGCAGGCGATATCGGTCGGCGGCTCGCAGCCACCGCCTGATAGGTCACCGTCACCACCCGGCGCACCGATATCACCTCGGTTGGAATAACACGCCCGTTGGGCATGGGTATTTGCCGCCGCTACCCCGATTACAAAGTCATACGCGGCGGGAATCTGCGCATCATAGGTTTGGGTAATCAGCGAGTCGTTGCCGGCAGCGGCCACAATCGTCATGCTCAGGGCGTGCATGCCGGTCAACATGGCGTAAAGCGGCTGCACCGTTGTCGTCGGTGGCGCGAAAATGCCCAAACTCAGGTTCACGATGGCCGGGTTGTAATTGCCACCGCCTTTGGCCGTCGCACTGATAAAGTCGCTCAAACCTTGCACCAGGGTGGCTTCATCGCCCAGCCCATTGTCGTTCAGCACCCGATACAAATGCAGCCCGGTGTCCGGCGCCACCGCATTGACAATGCCCGCCACATATGCGCCATGTCCCGAAATATTGGGCGTGGTCGTGATGCCGGTGCTGGCATTGCTGAGCGTCACATAGTGGGTGACTGAGAGGGTCTTACCCTGAATCGTCAGCTGGCTGAGCAAATTAGGCGTGATCGAAAACGGCGAGGTGTCAAACAACCCCACCATGACATCTTTGCCGCTGACGCCGAAAGGGCGCTCCTGGGTAGCCAGCGGGCTCATGCCAAACTGACCCAACTGATTGAACTGATCGCGATATAGGCTGGCGGTGACTGCGGTCGTGCCACTCAGCACCGGACTGCCACGCACCCACCATTTGGGGTTGGCCCCGACGTTCCATTCACTGCCATAGGCCACGTAATTAGGCAGGGCGTAGACCCGGAAATTCGGGTCAGCATTGATCTGCGCGATGAGGTTTTCGACTGTGTTTGGAGGGGTACAAGGCACCGGAAAGCACAATTGCAACTTCAAACGCACCACGTCCATGCGCAGCGAGCTGAGTTCGCCATTGGTAAATGGCGGGAAAACCGGCTCTTGCGCGCCTGTCACATTGCGTCGTGCAACATCACTCAAAAAGCTCAAATTGCTGCGCTGAGTCAGCGATATCCTGCTGGTATAGGTCGGCGCATTCTCAATCGCGTTCACCTGCGCTTCCGTCCCGACCAGAATTACACGATCGCGCAAATAGCGCGACTCGGGTGGGATAACGACCACAGGGAAGTTTTTCGGCACTTGCGCATGCAGCAGCTGTATGCAACCGAGCGCCAGCAACACGCCGGTCAGCGTCGTGATTATCAGATGAGAGATATTTTTGATCATAGCAGTTGGACCGTGCATCTATTGTGGATCAAGTCGCTTAATTACTCATCTTAGGCAGCAAGCATCCTGAGCGGAGCGCGCTTGGCATCGATGATGAATACGCAAAAGAAATTGCGCGCGCAGTCGAAGGACGCGTTTGTGATTGAAGCCTATGCTTCGGACAACTGCGCGTCCTTCGACTGCACAGCGCGACTCAAGTATGGATTTCATCATAAACCTTAGCGCGCTGCTCCGCTCAGGATGCTTTCGACAGCGGGTGCGTGACATGATTTAATCAACGTTGTAAAAGTGGCATTTCCGGTATGTTCAACCCACCCACCAGCTCGAAGGCCGCCCAGAAGTAGGGGTGCAGCCCTTCCCCCAGTAGCGCACATTGGGCGATTCGCAGCGCAGCGGGAAGCGGCTGGCCCTGGCGCAGCTGCTCGTAAAACTGCATCATCAGGCGCTGGGTGGACTGATCCTCGACCCGCCACAAACTCATCAATAAGGACTGTGCCCCAGCACTCAGAAAGGCGCGCATCAGCCCAAGCAACTCGTCGCCGCCCGAGATCACATTCCGCCCGGTTTCGCACGCGCTTAGGGTCACTAGGCTGGCGTTGAGTTGTAAGTTAAACACATCCAGCGTGGTTAGTGCGCCATCCTCCAAAAAGATGCCGGAGAACAACGGCGCGTCGGCCCGAAACTCGCCATGCGCAGCGATATGCACGATGTCGTACGCTCCAGCTTGTTCCCCAAACACGGCCAGCGTGGCCTGCCCCTCCACCAGCGCCTGCCCATTCATCAGTGCCGCCAGTTGTTGCGCCTCGCTCACTGTCGAAGGCAATTGCCCCTGCCGCGAGTGGCCAAACGCCACAAATGAGCGCCCCGACGGCTGACTCGGCTGATGCGTCAACAGGCTGGCGCTGGGCAAATAGCTTACTTCAAATTGCTCAATCAAGTAATGCTGCCCATCATGCAGCGCGTGAAAAGGCAGAAAGTGCAACGGGCCATGCGGCACAATCACCAACCGTTTGGCCTTCCGTAGATGCTTTAAGACCGGAGCCACCAGCAACTGCTGCAAAGATAACAATAGCCGATTTGCATTCTGGGTGAGCTTCGGCCAATGCGTGGCTGGGCTGCCTGGCACTGAGCGCATGTTCAATTGCAAATTACGCAACAGCGTCTGCGCTTTGGTCAGCCCATTCAGTAATAACATATGCTCGATGCGATTTTTCATCACCACAAACAGCACCAAATCCGACCCGATGGCAAAATATTCCAAGATAGCGATATCGGCGGCAAGGTCTTGCAGCATCGGCTCGTTATTCACCTCCCACAGCGCAGCGTCACGGGCGTAGTCGGCGTTCTTAACCAATAGCGCGTGCCATTGTTCGGTGATGTCCCGTTCAATCTGGTGCAACGTCGCTTGCGTGGCGTGTTGTTGGTCTGTAGCACTGTTGCGCTCGCGCTGGGCTTGGCTTTCGATCTGATTGATGAGTATGCGGCGCTCGCTTTGCAGGCGCTGAATCTCCTCCACCAGCCCCATATCGTCGGCGCTGCGGGCGTGCACACCCAAGTTCACTTTGTGGGCCAGCAGATCGAGCAGCGAGCGCGATTTGGCCCGTTCGACCAGCCCAAAGGCACGCTCCACTTGATGAAGCTGCAAGCTTGCTTGCACTGCAGCTGCATACACCCGCTGTTTGTCGGCCACAAACCCAGCCCGATGTTCAATCATCAAGCTGCCGCGCAGCTGTTCCAACAATGCGAGGGCCGCATCGTATTCGGTCAACGCAGCCGTGGGCGATTGGCGGCGCATCCACTCATCCCCGAGTGCAGCATGTGCCGAGAAGGCCAGCGCCGGAGCTTGCTGCGCGCGCCCAATTTGCAGCGCGTCCAGCAAATGCTGCTGTGTGGCCGCAGGTTGATTAAGCCCAGCGGTGGCTTCAGCCATCCGTAAATCGGCCCAGCCCATTTTCAGCGGCTGCTGCTGCTTCGCAAAGAGTTGGTGGGCGGCTTCGGCCAAGTGCAGCGCCTCCGCGTAGCGCTGATCGCGGCACAGCAACGCCGCCATTTCCAGCTGGCTGCTATGTTGACCGATCAAATTGCCTTCTTCGGCAAACAGTTGGCTAGCTTGTTGCAGCGCGTTGATCGCCTGAACATTTTGCTTCAAACCGATGTGGCCGCTGGCCTGATTCAGCCAGCATTGCGCCTGCTCATGGCGCGCGCCAAATTGCACGAAGCGTTCACGGGCAGTGCTGGCACGCTCAATGGCTTCGGGATAACGCTGTAACTGCAAAAGCGCATCGCTCATTTGCAATTCGGCAGTAGCGATATCCTCGTCCAGCCGCTCATCCTGAAACGTCTGGCGCGATTCGGCCAGCAAGGCTAGCGCGTCGTTGAGACGCCCTTGCAGTAAATACGTCAACGCGATGGTTTGTTGCGCCCGTGCGGCGTCCAACAGTTGACCTTGCGCCTTCAGCTGCTCATAAGCGACCCACCCCGCACGCGCGGATTCGTCAAAACGGCCCAGATTGCGCAGCACTTCAGCACGATTGAGCTGCACCATGAAACGTTCGGGCGCATCCAGCTCGGCGTAGCGTTGGTAGGCTTGATCGAACCAGTCCAGCGCCTGCAGGTCGTTATTCTGACGCGCATCGATCAGACCCATATTGACGGTGAGATCGGCCAGCGCAACCCATTCGCCATGTTGTTCAAAGATGCCGGCAATCCACTCGCCGAGTTGGGTGGCTTCCGCAAAGCGGCCCAGCGCGGTCAGCGACCAGATTTTGCCGACTTGGGCGCGCGCCTCGTCCAGAGGGCGTTCGGCCCGCCGATAAATGGTGGCCGCTGCGTCGTAGGCGGTCAGGGCTTGTTCAAATTGACCCAAGCCGATAGCGTAGCAATTGGCCTCAGCCCGCAATCCCAACGCACGATGGAAAGGGTTGTGGCCCATCTGGCCCGCTTGTTGCAGCAGATGAGCCAAGGCCAGTGCGGTGTGTAACTCTGAGCGTAGATAGTCGTCAGCTTTTCCTTTCAGCGCATTGGCGGAAATGTCATCAAACTGGGCAATATGTTGCGCCAAAAATTCAAGCCGTGCGTCCTCAGGCAGCGCGAGCAATTGATCGATCACCTGCAGTGGATGTTACACCGAGAGGGGCAGCGCGAAGCGGGAGGAGCGAAGAGCGAAGGGCGTGGAGCGTCACGAGTTATTCGTGGGTAGAGTGGTGCAGTCATAAGTCATAAGTCCGGTAACGGAGAAATTGAGTAATTCCAGTTACCGGACTTATGACTACCGGGACTGTTCAAACAAGTTCAGCAACGAGACGAACTTCGACTTTGTTATCGCCAACGACGAGTTGGTACTGGCCTGGCAGCAGGGCGCTGAAACTGAAGTTGCCTATTTCATCAATGTCGGTTGTTGCGATGAGCTGATTCTCACGCCTGAGCTGGGCGTGCCAGTGGGCGGTGTCGGTGCCGGTGATTAGGCCCATGAGTAGGATGGCGTTCGGCTGTGCGGGATCAGATTGCGGATCGAGCGCAACTTGAATCTCTTCGGCGCTGTAGAGCAGCGGTTCGGCCTCGGCGCTAGCTGTGCCGCGCATGGCCAGAATATGGCGTGGGCCACCCATCAGCTCAGCCACCAGCACGCGCACTCCAGCGATCCAACGCTCGGTCAGGCTAGGCGCAGCTTCTTCCTGCGGTTGCAGCATAGTGAGGTAGCTATCTAACCGGGCCAACTCTTCATTGCAATGTGGGCACTCGCTGAGATGGGCCACAACCGCGCTACGGCGCGTTTTGTCAAGCAGTCCCAGGCGATATTCGCCCAAGTCAATGCTCGGCGGGCAATCGGCACGGTATAGCAACTTCATGAGCGTTATATGCGCTTGTGGCGCATTGAACTTAGAATTGGAATTGGGTAGATTGGGTGTGGCAGCTTCCATGAATTTCTCGACTTAATCTTCTCTAAACTATTTCTAGACACTAAACGGGTGTTTGGACGTATTTTCGGGGTTTTTGGCTAGATAAGGCTGAAATTAAAAAAGCAAAAGGCAAAATTAAAAAAAGAGAGTCACGCCATCGATCATCCTTTTTTTAATTTTTAATTCTCCATTTTTAATTCCTTTAGGCTAGTGTCTCGCGCCAGTCGATCCATCACGTTTTCACGGATGCTGTAGATCTCTTTGACATCGCGGAAGCGTTGGGGGTGTTTGCTGAACAGCTCGGCGGGTTTGAAGCCATACACAAACAGGCCACGGATCACCAGACGCTCTTTGTCATCTTTCAAACGGGTGTTGATGGCAGCCCAGAATTGCTGGCGCTCAGCATTCACACTGGTGTTGTCGGCCACGATGGCGATACGCTCCTCTTTCAGCTCGCTTTCGCCAAACTCGACAGTGACGACCCCATGTTGACGGGCGTAGTCGGTTACCGCGCTGTGCACACACATCTGCAAGTAGCGCAGAATTGATTTCACATCTGGGAAGTTACTAAAGCGTTCGGGGGTGATGCGCTCCCACAGTTTGGCGCACGCTCCATTAACAAAGTAATCGGCCTCCTCGCCAGTAGAGGCAAACCGCGAATGACGAGAAGCCCAGCTTTGCATCAGGCGCTGATATTGCTGCATGATCAGCTCCCAAGCCTGCACATCGCGCTGCTGAATCGCCCGTCTGAATAGCTCATAACAGAACTCAAACGTCGCCGCTTGGCGAGCCATAAAGCGTTTGGTCTCTTCACCGCAACGGAATGCGACGCTGGCCAGGGTAAGCGTTTGCGGATCGACGGTCGTGTGGGTATCCCCCGTTTCCATAGGACTTACTTTACCGGACTTTTCCGAAGGAGCGATTGATGGGAGTGTTCGCAAATAGCGGCAACGCGAAAAAACCTGTCAGGTGTGCGCCCGATAAGCTTAAGTGAACTACGGTTTCGTGGCGCGCACCTGACAGGTTTGTGCTTATAGCGCCGCTACAGGTTCTTCGCTCCGCTCGGCGGCCTCTTCGGTGGCATAGATCTTGCCATCGCGCATATTAATCACGCGGTGGGCAAACTTACTCATACGCGGGTCGTGGGTGACGTAGACCACGGTGGTGGCATGTTCTTTGTTCAGTTTGGTGAGTAACTCCATCACTTCATAGCTGGTCCGAGTGTCCAAATCGCCGGTCATTTCGTCGCCAATAATAAGTGGCGGGTCGTTGGCCAGCGCGCGTGCAATGGCCACGCGCTGTTGTTGGCCACCGGACAATTCGCTGGGGTAATGGGTCATACGGTCGCCCAAACCGACCAAGCCCAGCAGCTCTTTAGCCCGCCCGATGTCCTTTTTGCCCAGCAATATCATGGGCACCTGCACGTTCTCTAGAGCGGTGAAATTGCTGAGTAAATTAAAATTTTGGAACACAAAGCCCATTTTGCGCAGTCGCACATAGGCCAGCTTTTCTTCGTTGAGTTCCACAACGTTCTCGCCATCCACGATGGCATGCCCACGCGACGGTGTATCTAGCCCGCCAATAATATTGAGCAAGGTGGTTTTGCCACTGCCGGAAGGCCCCATCAGACAGAGAATTTCACCGCGCCGCACATTCATCGACACCCCCCGCAACGCCGGTACAGCCTCTTTGCCCATCACAAACGATTTGTGAATGTCTTCGAGCTGCACAATAAATTCGTTGGAAGCACCGGATAAATTATTGGTACTGGCGTTAGCTTTGTCTTTTCGTCGAAACATGAGCATCCTTTGTTACGAACAAGCGGAGATTGGGTTGCGGATGAGACACAAGTTATGAGTCACCAGTCACGAGTCAAATAGGTCGTAGGCCCGGACTTATGACTTATGACTTTACGCTCAGACTTTCCTGGAAAGCTCAGGCCAAAAGTCATAAGTCCGATGCTAAGTGTGACTTGTGATTGGTGACTCATGCTCTTCGCCGTCCCACCACCATCAACCCGCCGCCATTACCGTGGGCGGGTGCATCATAGAGCGGCTTGAGTTGTGGATACAGGCGCTTGGGCACACGTTGGGCCATAAACTCCTGGTGGCCTAGCGGACGCAGGCGTGGGCCAACCAGAATATTCCAGATCGACTTGCGACCGATGCCATAGCTATTATTCATCTGATCCCAGCGTTGAATGGCTTGCGGGGAGATGTAATAGCGCGCCTCGACTAAATCTAGACCGACCGTGTCGAGCAGCGTCCGCCACTGCTCCGGAGTGTGATAGTGGTGATGGGCAAATAGCTTATCGACATGCTGAGCATAGGCTTCGGCAACCTGCGCATTGGCGGCTATTTTCACCCCGTGCAGCAACGATCGAAATTTATCGCTGGGCACCGTCATCACCAAAAAGCCCCTTGGGCGCAGCACCCGCGCCAGTTCGGGTAGTACGTTCTGAGGATCGGGAATATGCTCGACGACCGAGTTGCTATACACGCTGCCAAAAGTAGCGCGGGCATACGGCAGAGCGTGCCCATCCGCAAATTGCACACCCTTGAAATACACCCCGCTGTCGCGGGCTGCAGGCAACTCTGAGGCAGCAATGTCGTTACCAAAGATGTGATCTTGCTTGCCAAAGATCGCCTCGGTATACATGCCATCGCCACAGCCAAAATCGAGCATGGGTGCGGGGAAATCGAGGGTGGCCAGTGTTTTGGCTTCAATTGAGCGCCACAGCGCCACCGGTGGCGCAAACCAATATTGCTTCAAAAATGCCGTAAGATAATCTTTATCTCGATAAACGTGCAGTAAGTCGGACATCGGGCAGAATTATAGAGTCCTGCTTGCCGAGCAGAAAGTAGAAAGCAAAAAGTAGAAAGTGATAAGCGAAAGCCATATGGATGCGCGATAATTCGCGACTCGTGACCAGCATCTAGCCACCAATACCCACCTAAATGATTTTCCTAAAGCTCGGCGGTAGCCTGATTACAGACAAAACCCATGAAAACAGCGTGCGCTGGGAGGTGCTCAAACGCCTCGCCCGCGAAATCGCCCAAGCACTCGATGACCCGAGGGTGCAATCCAAAATACCGGTGCTGATTGGGCATGGCTCTGGCTCGTTTGGCCATGCCGCAGCCAAAAAATACGGCACGCGCAATGGCGTACACGATGCGGCCGGCTGGCGCGGGTTTGCGGATGTATCTGTCGCCGCGCTACGGCTCAACCGGATAGTGGCGGATGCGCTGCATGAAGCGGGTGTGCCGGTGATCAGCGTGCCGCCTTCGGCCAGCGTGTTGTGCGCAGAGGGTGTGATTCAGCACATGAACATTGACCTGATCAAAGCGTGTTTGACGGGTGGCGTCGTGCCGCTAGTCATGGGCGATGTCGCCATCGACACAGTGCGCGGAGGCACGATCGTCTCGACCGAGGAAGTCTTCGCCTATCTCGCGCAGCATTTTCCAGTGCAACGGGTCCTGCTGGCGGGTGAGACCGAAGGCGTGTATAAGAACTTTGATCAGCACGATTCACCCATCATCCAAAACATTACCCTGACCCGTTGGGAAACCATCCGCACGGGGGTGGGAGCCTCACGCGGTGCCGATGTGACCGGAGGTATGGCCAGCAAAGTTCGTGATATGTTGGCGCTGGTGCAAGCTCAACCCACTCTATCGATTCAAATATTCTCTGGCTTAGTTGAAGGCAATGTGGCACGAGCGATGGCTGGTGAAGTAATAGGCACACTTGTGAGTTGACTCCAGTTGCGCAATTTCCATCCTTCATCCACACTTCTGTTCGGCCATATCGGCCCACAGGTTGATCAAGAATGGGGAACACAATATGAAAACACGCATTACCAAAACAAACAAGGCGTTCTATGAGGAGAATGGCTTTGTGGTTATCGAAGATTTCCTCACCCCAAAAGAACTAGACCATTGGCGCAAAACGACAGACGAAGCAGTGCGCCAGCGCTTGGCAGAGCGGAATGGCATGACGAATCAGAGCGATCCCGAAGAGTTTTATGCCCAAGTATTCATCCAATGTGTGCGTTTGGCCGATACGCATACGGGTATGGCCGAGCTAATGCTCGATCCACGTCTGGGCAAAATGGCAACAACTCTAGCAGATGTAGATGGCATTCGCATTTGGCATGATCAGGCGTTGATCAAACAACCCTATGGCAATCCTACCGCCTGGCATTTGGATAATCCATATTGGTCGTTCTCTTCGCGGCAAGCTATTTCGATTTGGGTGGCGTTAGACAATGCCACGCTGGCCAACGGGTGTTTATGGTACATCCCCGGCTCACACAAGACCGCGACCTACGCCAACTCGGGCATTGGTCGCAATCTGGCTGGGCTGTTTAAGTTATATCCGGAGTGGGCCAAGGTCGAAGCCAAGTCTGCACCTTGCAAGGCGGGCAGTTGCGTTTTCCACAATGGCCTGGTCGCTCATGGTGCCGGTGCCAATATGACACCACGTTCCCGCCGCGCTATGACCTGCGCCTATATGCCGGATGGCAGCACCTTTAATGGGCAGAAAAACGTTTTGCCTGAAGATTATTTCAAGTCGCTCAAGCTGGGCGATGTGTTGAACAACGACACCCAGAACCCGCTGCTTTGGAAAAAGTAAGCACCAAGAATTGGGACGCGGATTAACCGGATAACAGGATTTTTCAGGATAATCCATCCATAAAATCCTGCCATCCTGCAAATCCGCGTCCCATTCAGCCCCCAGGCATTACCCGAAGCGAAACTCGGCGTCTCCGATCCGAATCACATCATTGGGTTTGAGCGTAGTGCGCACGACGCGCTCGCTGTTGACGAGGGTGCCATTTCGACTATTGTTGTCTTCAATCCGCCAAGCCATCAATTCGTTGACCCACACAATACGCGCATGCTGAGCTGAGGCAAAAGAATCATTGATGCGGATCAAACAATTGGGATCGCGCCCAATCCAAGATTCTGCGCTGAGTTTATAGGTGCGGGGCATGCGTAACATTGCGCCAGCCTGTGGGTTTGGGTCGCGGATTTCTGTCAGAGTGGCCGCAACCAGCGCAGCTTCATTGGCGGTGCGATGTTCCCGCACCAGATAAAACAGCACTACACCTAGAAATGCGTATAGCGCAATGACCATCAACACCCGCAAACCTAAAAGTAAGTATTCCACGATCAGAGACACAAACCGCGTTGGTCAATCCGTGTCGGCCTACAAACCGCGTCGGTCTTGTAGACCGACGCGGTTTGTAGAACCGTTCTAAACCGGAATTGGCGTAGACAAGCCACTGGTGTCAGTTTGGTCAGATTGGCTTGGTTGCACCGGCGCCTTCGGACGCGGATTGAAAGAAATACCGATGGTAGTGCCCGCATCCATGTCAAATCCGCTGCCGCTAAAAAACTTCACAAACTCCGCACTTTCAATCGTCTCTACGTCGATCAAGCGATGCGCAATCAAGTCCATCACTTCACGGTTTTCGTTCAACAATTTTAGGGCTTGCTCGTGCGCTGTCATAACAAGCAACTGCACTTCACGGTCAATTTCCAACGCCACCGTTTCGCTGTAATCGCGCTGCTCTCCCAGATCACGCCCTAGAAAAACAAATTCTTGCTTCTGACCGTATAGCATTGGCCCCATTTTGCTGCTCATGCCGTAACGCGTCACCATGTCACGCGCCAGTTCGGTCACCCGCTGCAGGTCGCCACTGGCTCCGGTCGTGATATCGCCAAACACAATCTCTTCTGCGGCTCGACCACCCAACGTCATTGTCAGATCGTCGATAAACTTCGAACGGCTCATCATTCGACGCTCCTCGTCTGGGAGCGACCAGGTATAACCTCCAGCAAAACCACGCGCGATGATGGTGACTTTGTGGATGGGATCACAGTTGGGCAGAACATGCCCCAAAATGGCATGCCCAGCCTCGTGATACGCCGTGATGCGTTTCTCTTTCTCAGTAATAATGCGGCTTTTGCGCTCCGGCCCCATCATTACTCGCTCGATGCTTTCATTGAAGTCAGTCATAGCGACACTGCGGCGGTTGCGCCGGGCGGCCAAAATAGCCGCTTCATTGACAAGGTTCTCAATATCCGCTCCCGAAAATCCGGGGGTGCCCTTGGCAATCGTATGCAGATCTACATCCACACCAATGGGTTTGCCACGGGTATGCACACGCAATATCTGTTCGCGGCCCTTTATATCTGGCCGATCCAGCACCACCCGTCGGTCAAAGCGACCTGGACGCAGTAATGCCGGATCAAGAATATCGGGCCGATTGGTCGCGGCAATCATGATGATGTTGGTGTCGGTATCAAAGCCATCCATCTCCACTAAAATCTGATTCAACGTTTGTTCGCGCTCATCATGTCCGCCGCCACCTATACCGGAGCCCCGACTGCGTCCAACAGCATCAATCTCATCCACAAAGATGATGCAAGGCGCATGCCGCCGGGCTTGATCAAACAGATCACGCACGCGGCTGGCGCCCACGCCCACAAACATTTCAACAAATTCGCTGCCGCTGATGCTAAAGAATGGCACTCCCGCTTCGCCACTCACGGCCTTGGCCAACAGTGTTTTACCCGTGCCTGGGGAACCGACTAGCAATACACCTCGAGGAATATGTGCGCCTAACTGCACAAACTTTTCTGGCTGGCGCAGAAATTCGACGACTTCGACGAGATCATATTTGGCCTCATCTGCACCTGCCACATCAGCAAAAGTTACCGTCGGATGTTCAGCGTTGTTGCGCATGCGGGCCCGGCTACGTCCAAAATTAAAGGCGTTACCCCCGCTGCCTTGGGCTTGACGCAAGATGTACCAAAAAAAGCCCAACACTATCAATGGCGTAATAATCAGACTAGATGTAGCGATGAAATCCTGCCAATTAAAGGGTCGCACGATTTCTAGTTTGATGCTGCTGAGTTGCTCGGCAGTGACGCCAAATGCAATCATTTGTTCACTGAGTGTGGAGGTCGTCTCTTTGCGCGAGGTTTCATCGCGCCGGTTACTTGCCCGATATTTCACGGTGAAGTCATCATCCGTCACAAGAATTCGGTCGACTTCACCGACTTTGATCTGCCGAGCCACTTCGGACAGCTGCAAATCCGGACTACTCAATACGCGTCCTTGGCTCAAACCCCCGATCGTTAACATCACCATCACAAAAACCGACACAATTATTTGGATGCGCCAACGCGCCCAGAAATTTTTCATATTGTTGCTCCTAAATGCTTTGATGTGGTTCAAGCACACCGTGCTTGCATACCCCTATCGTTGACTATGTTGTTGAGACGTTGACTATGTATTAGGACATTGTAACCAGTTTGTATAATGAAAAAACCTGACAGTGCGCGCCGCAACAATTTCCGTAGTCCGCAGCTTTCCAGTGCGTACCTGACAGGTTTGGCGGTGACGTACAAAAATCGTCCATAGGCTGTAGAGCAATCGTGGGGATACAAGATCGAGGACAAGGCATAATTAGAGGGCTATGTTTCAGCGCAACTGGTCTTCCCTCTTCAGTGTAATTATTGTCGTATCGCTTTCTTTAGCTGCCTGTAGTCCGACCCAACCCAAACCCGAACCTACAGCCACGTTCATTCGCCCAACCTCAGTTGGGCCAACCCCTACACCCCGACCATTGGGTAGCCCAGTTCTGGTGGATTACATGCCAGTGAATGGCGAAGAGTTACTCTTGGATCATCCCATCGTGCTCACCTTTGATCAGCCCATGGATCGTGACTCGGTCCAGAAGGCCATCACTGTCAGCGACGATCAGGGTGCAAGCGTGCCCGGACGAGTGGAATGGGCCAGCGATAACGTGGCCCGTTTTGTGCCCGAGGCAGAGTGGCAACGCGCTGCACGCTATAAAATCAACCTAAACCCGGACGCCAAAAGCAGCGCCGGGTTGCGCTTGGCCCGCCCGGAAAGCTTTAGCGTGGGCACCATCGGCAATTTGGCCGTTGCGCAAACTATCCCGGCAGATGGGACTGCCGATGTGGCGGCCGATGCGCTAATCACTGTGTTGTTCAATCGACCGGTCGTCTCACTGACGACCTTGGCCAAGCAAGCGGACTTGCCTACGCCACTAACATTTGATCCGCCCATCACCGGCGTGGGCGAATGGCTGAACACTAGCATCTATGTCTTCCGACCTGCCCAGCCCTTAGCGGGTGGTACGCAGTATCGGGGCAACGTGGCCGCCGGATTGCGCGATACCACCGGCGCACTGTTAGCCGGTGATTACGCGTGGTCATTTAGCGTGGCTGCGCCAGTCGTGCGTTTTGCGATGCCACCCGAAGGCGCGCTCGATATCGACATTACCCAACCCATCTCACTGACATTTAGTCAAAAAATGGATCATGCCGCCACCGAAGCTGCTTTCACGATTGCGCCGCCTGTAAAAGGCCGTTTTGTGTGGGCAGATGAAGCCCCATCTAAAAAACAGGCTGTGCCGCCATATTCCAAAGAAGGCGCTGAACAGCCGCTGGTCGGCGCCGCGCCGCGCCCAACCGTTTTGGGCGAAGTTATGGCGTTTGTGCCTGATGAGCCGATGGCGCGCGGCGCAATCTACACGGTGCGCATCAGCAACTCGGCCAAAGCTGCCAGCAGCGATGCCACGTTACAGGCCGACTATGTGTTGCGCTTCAACACTGTCGAACGCTTGGCGATTAAAAATACTGAACCTGCCAATGGAGAGGGGCGTGCTGCGACCAATGGCGGATTCAAAATCAAGTTCACTGCACCGGTGCAATCCGAAACGATTGTGCCCAATCTGCGTTTCCAGCCACCTATTTCGCTGACCAATGTCTACAGCTATTACAGCGACTACGACAAGACGTTTAATATCAACGCCAACTTTCAACCCTCGACGGTTTACACCGTAACGATTGGGGCAGACATCTCCGACAACCATGCCACCCAGATCGGCAAAGACACCATCGTCCAGTTCACCACAGGGCCATTGCCACCCTTTGCGATGTTGCGCACCACTGCCCAAGTTGGCACGTATAACGGCTACTTCCCAACTTCGCTGTTTGCTTCCTATCGCAACGTGACTCAGTTGAACTTTCAACTCTCGTCGCTCACCCCGCAGGACTTCTGGCAATTGACCGGCGCCAGTGAGAGTTATGAGCGGTTCAACCAGTACAAACCTGCCAAAGACAAAATTTTGCGCGAGTGGTCTGCCCCAACAGTGACCAAGCTAAATGAAGGCGGTCTCTATCGTGCCCAACTCGATGTGAACGGCGGCGCATTGCTACCCGGCATCTATTTGCTGTCGCTCGGGTCACCGGAGGTCGCCGCGCTCGACCCCAACTATCAGCCGCAGCGACATATCTTGATTGTGTCGAAACTGCATGTAGCCTTTAAGCGGGGCGATCGCACTGGTTTGGTCTGGGCAACTGATATGGCTTCCGGTCAGCCAGTGGGCGAATTGCCAGTATCTTTCCGCAACAAAAACTTTGATGAGATCGCGACCAGCAAGACCAACAGCGCCAGCGCCGATGATCTTGGACAAGCCCTAGCCGATTTTCCAGCCAACTTCCGGGTCTACGATCAGTCTTATGCCGTCGTGGGCACGCCCGGCAATGCCAATTTTGCAGTTGTATATAGTGAAATGGCGGATGGGATCAACACATATGATTTTCAATTGCCCAGCCGTTACAACAACGATCCCTATTACGCATATATCTACACTGATCGCCCAATTTACCGACCCGGACAGATGGTGTTCTTTAAGGGGATTGTGCGCGCCGACAATGATGCTCGCTACAGCATTGCGTCCAATCTGAACGCCACCAATGTCAGTGTAAACAGTCCACAAGGGCAGGTGGTCTTTAGTCAGTCGTTGCAAATTAATTCCAATGGCACTTTTAGCGGGCAACTGGCGCTCGATAACAATGCACCCAGCGGTAGTTACTATTTGCAGGCGTGTTTGCCGCTACCGCCAGAAGCTATGCCGGTGCCTCAGCCGAATGACAACAGCGCGCAGTGCAGTTATTACGGCGTGCCGTTTCTAGTCAGCGCTTATCGTGCGCCGGAATACGAAGTGTCTCTCACGCTGGACAGGGCCGACTACAAACAGGGCGATGTGCTCAGTGCAACGCTGGATGCCAAGTATTTTGCCGGTGGTAGTGTGGCCGATGCCAAAGTGCAATGGACGCTAACCGCGCGCGACTTTATCGTTGATCGGTATACCGGCCCTGGCGGTTATTCGTTTGGCGATTACGACTACAACTTCGGCACCTATTATGGCCCTGGTTACAACGAGTCTATCGCAACAGGCGCCGGCCAAACCGATAGCAACGGCAAACTGACGATTAGTTTGCCTGCCGATATCAGCAAGCGTCGTACTAGCGCCGTGTTTGGCCTGGAAGTGAGTGTGACCGACGCCAACGACCAGAGCGTTTCGGCCCGCGCCGAAGCCACTGTGCATAAGGGGGCGTTCTATATGGGCATCGCGCCGGAGAATTACGTCGGCACAGTTGGCGCAGAGTTCAAGGCCAATGTGATCTCGGTCGACTGGCAGGGTCAACCATTGGCCAATCAAACTGGGACGGTTGGGTTTTACCGACGCGAGTGGTTTACCTCGCAGGAAGAAGATGCCTACGGCAACCGCGAATTCACTTCTGTCCCCAGCGATACGCTCACCAGTGAACAACCGGTGACAACCGATGCGGACGGCAAAACTAGCGTGAGCTTCACCCCCGCAACCGGCGGCGAGTATCGTCTGAAGGCTAGCGGCGATAGTGGCGCAGCCGTGGCCGCCACATCGATCTACGTGTCATCCGATTCGGAATATGTGGCTTGGCGGATCAATAACAATGACCGACTCGACCTCAAGAGCGACAAATCGATGTATCAAGTGGGCGAAACCGCCAAGATTCTGGTGCCATCTCCGTATGTTGGGCCGGTGCAAGCTTTGCTCACGGTCGAGCGGGGTGGTTTCCTCACCCGCAAGACCCTGACGCTAAACAGCAACAGTGAGATTTTGGACATTCTGATAGACGCATCCTATGCGCCGAATGCATTTGTGTCGGTGCTGCTGGTCAAGGGCGTGGATGACAAGAATCCGTTGCCATCGTTCAAGCTCGGCTATGCCCAGTTTTCGGTCGACCCCAGCAATTTCGCGTTGAAGGTTGAGATTACGCCTGACAAAACCCAATACGCTCCACGCGATACCGCCACATATGCTATTCAGGTGACTGATAGCACCGGCAACCCAGTACAGGCCGAGGTATCACTGTCGTTGGTGGACAAAGCCGTATTGTCATTGGCCGATGACAACAGCGGGCCATTGCTCGACTCGTTCTATGGCTTGCGCGGGATCAGTGTGCGGACCGCCGACACGCTGTCTGTCAACATGGATCGTTTGACCCGCAAGATCGCGACGGACGCGGGTAAGGGTGGCGGCGGCGGCGGGGGCGAGGCCAGCGGCAGCCCATTTGTGCGGCGCAACTTCAAAGACACCGCCTATTGGGCGGCCACAATCAATACCGATGCGCAGGGCAGCGCCAAAGTGTCGGTCATCTTGCCGGACAACCTGACCACATGGGTGATGGATGCCCGCGCCGTGACACTTGATACCAAAGTTGGTCAACGCAAGAACGAAGTGCTGTCGACCAAGGCACTGCTCATTCGCCCAGTCACTCCGCGCTTTTTCGTGGTGGGTGATTCGGTCACCCTGGGTGCGGTAGTGAACAACAATACCGATAAGGATATCGAGGCCGAAGTGAAGCTGGATGCGCAAGGTTTGACCCTGAACACCATTCCGGTTCAGAAGATTTTGGCTAAAGCGAATAAGGTCACTCGGGCCGATTGGAACGTGGTGGTGCAAGACGCCGCCGGGGCAGCATTGACCTTCTCCGTAAATGGGGGTGGCCTGCAAGATAGTGTGCAGACTGGTCTGGCCAGTGCCAACGGTGCGCCAATGATCCCAATTCTGCGCTATGCTGCGCCAGAAACCATTGGCACCGCCGGCGATATTGGCGAACCGGGCAAGCACACTGAAATAATCGCTTTGCCACCGCGTTTGGACACGGGCATGGGTCAACTGGATATTCAAATCGATGGCTCGCTGGCGGCAGCTTCAGCCCGTGCGATCAAGGCACTGGATGACTATCCATATGCCAGCACCGATTGGGTTGCAGCCCGATTGCTGGCCAACCTCGCCAGCGTGCGCTTTATGCAGAAGACCGGCCTGGGTGATCCCGTGGGTGGGCAGGCCAACCTGAACGATTTAGTGACGCGTGGGGTGCAGCGCCTGTTTACCGAACAAAAGAGCGATGGCGGCTGGGGTTGGTGGAGCGCTGACAACAGCGATGAGTTGATCACCGCAATCGTGTTACAAGCGCTGGCGAAGGCACAGCAGGCCAACTTTGCGGTCGATGAAGCATCAATGAGTCGCGCCCGCGAATTTATCACCAGCAAGCTCACCCCAGCTTCGGATTTACCTTCGGCTAGCGCTGCTAACCGACAGGCCTATTTGTTGTTTGCACTGGCGGAATCGGGCACGGGCGACAGCGGCCGCTTGGGGGCGCTGTATGAAAACCGTGAGAAGCTCAGCCATTACGGAAGGGCGTTGTTGGCATTAGCGTTGAATCGGGTGCAGGCAAACGATGAGCGCATTAAAACGCTGCTGGCCGATATTCAAAGTGCCGCTATCACCAGCGCCACCGGTGTGTCATGGGAAGAGGCGGTGCGCGACACCGAGAACTTCTATGGACGGACCCGCAGCACCTCGATCATTCTGGAGGCATTAGTGCAGCTCGATCCCAAGAATGGGCTGATCCCCAATATCGTGCGTTGGCTCATGGCGGCCCGCGAGCGAGGAGATTGGAGTAGCGTCCAAGAAAATACGTGGGCAATCACAGCGCTGGCTGATTGGATCGTAGCATCAGGCGAGTTGGCTGCAAACTACGATTGGCGGGTGACGCTGAACGACAACAGCGTGCTAACGGGCAAAGCTGAGGCGAGCAATTTGGCCGAGCCAACTCGCTTGACAGTTGAAATGGCACGATTGCTGACCCAACAGGCCAATGAACTGATCTTTGAGCGCGGCGCGGGCGCAGGTCATCTCTACTACACTGCTCGCCTAACGGCTTATCTGCCGGTGGAAGAGGTAAAAGCGGCCAACCGAGGCATTCTGGTGGCCCGCAAGTATGAATCGGCGGATTGTCTGCCTAAACCGGGGACGCCTTGCCCGGCCATCGACAGCGCCAAGATTGGCGAGAACGTGCGGGTGCGATTGACCATTGTGGCACCCACAGCATTGCACTACCTAACGGTGAATGACCCATTCCCTGGTGGCGCAGAGGCGGTGGATACCTCGCTTAAGACTGCCCAACAGACAGCTGACCTATCTGTTGCAGGCGCAGACAACAATATATTTGGCTTTGGCGATGCGTATGGCTGGGGCTGGTGGTGGTTCAGCCACACCGAACTGCGCGACGACCATGCGGCCCTATTTGCCACTTATTTGCCGGCCGGAACGTATGAATACACATACGTGCTGCGTCCAAGCATAGTTGGCCAGTTTAAGGTGCTGCCGACCCACGCAGCCGAGACTTACTTCCCAGAAGTGTTTGGCCGCAGCGACGGCGGGGTGTTTACGATCGTGAAATAGATAGACACAGAAATAAAGGAGAAACCTGTCGGGTTTCTCCTTTATTTTAAGACATGGAATGATCGAACGACTTAAGTGTCGTCAGTATCATCGTCGTCGTCATCATCGTCGTCATCATCATCCCAGAGGATATCCTCATCCTCGTCGAGATCGAGATCTTCTTCCTCTTCTTCGACTTCTTCCTCTTCTTCTAACGCTTCTAGCGAAACTTCCTCTTCGTCGTCTTCGATCTCTTCTTCAAGGTCGTCGTCGCTGTCTTCAAGGTCGTCGTCATCGAGATCCTCGTCCAAATCGTCGTCGTCATCATCTTCGTCGGGGGCATAATCAAGTGCCACTGCGCTAGATGAAGAGAACGATATAACGTCCAAGGAACTCTCTTCTTGTTCTACTTCGTGTGCTATTTCCAATTCTGCAACCAGTTGCATGATGGCGTATCTCCCAAAACAATCAGGCGAAAAGCATATTTTTAAGCCTTACTCGCCGCGATTATAGAAACCGACTTGACGATGTCAATAGGGAGTTGTCATAACAAACAGCGATTTTGGGGTTAAAAGTGCAGGGTCAATACAAAGTGGCAGAGATAATAGTCTGAATTAGTCTGGATAAGTCTGGCAAACAGCCACGAGATAGCAAATGCCAATCCGTAGAGGTTGCGACAAATCTTTGTCAATATCGTAATCGTAATAGACTTTAATGGTTATCTGAGAGAATCACACTGCTCATTGCTTATCGGCTTGCGTCTAGCGCCTAAAGGCTACCCTAGGCAAAGTCGGGCCCACATGGGCCGACGACTGATTATCTGAATGCTTATTCCCTATGGGTCTCAAATACGTCTTAAATTCCATGAAACGGCGCAAGTTGCGCACGCTCATTGTGGCACTTGCGCTCATCGTTGGGGTGGCGCTGGTAGGTGCCTTGCTGGCATTGGTTGACACCCAGCGCCAATTTAGCGTGCAAACGGTCGGCACCCAGACGGGGGGCTACGATTTGAGCATCAAACGATCTGACTTGGCCGATACGCCATTTTTTGATTTAGCGGCAGTGTCGCAAGCGGCCCGGCAGGCCTACCCGCCTATTTCGTCGGTCTACCCGCGCATCCAGGGCAACGCTGAGGCGCGCAAAGTGAATGCCACCGAAGGCAGCAGCGTCACCCTGGTGGCATTGGATGTCGAAAAAGACCAGCTTTCGCCTCCCACACCCGTATTGGGGACATATCCGCCACTGCCGGGTCAGATTTATCTAACCCAGGATGTGGCCGACGGGATGCAGATTGGGGTGGGCGATGAGCTTACGCTGGCCTATTTGCGGCCCATCCCGCGCCAAGAGGGCAAAGCAGCGTCCAGCGGCAACAGCTCTGCCCGCGAGGAGGCCACATTTGTGGTCTCGGGCATAGGCCAAATCAACTTGGGCAACGATGTGTCGGCGGCAGCAGTCATCCGGCTGGAAGATGCGCAGCGCTGGCTGAACGCCGCCGACAAAGCCAACCGTTTATTGCTGGTTTGGGAGAGCGATACCGCCGCCGGACAAGACGCCCAAGCCGCCGTCACTCGCGCCCGGGCTGTGGCCGAGCAAGTGAAAGATACTTTGCAGACGGCGCTGGGGCCGGATTTCGAGATCGGTTTGGCCAAGTATGTCCAACTACAAGCCACTGCCCAGGCATTTATTTTTCAGCAGACCTTTATTACGTTGTATGGCTTGCTTAGCATGGGCATAGTGGGTCTGATGGTGAATGCGCTGATGATGACGACCGTGGCGGAGCAAAAACACGATCTAGCGGTGCTGCGAGTGCTCGGTGCACCCCGAGCGCGTTTGTTCGAAGCGGTCATTCTAGAAGTATTCCTGCTGGGCACGATTGGGATTATCTTTGGCATCTTGCTGGGACGAGTGATCAATGACTATGCCATCACCCCCTTATTGTTATCAAATTTGAAATTGCCGGACAGCGTGCGTCCGGATTGGACGTTGCGCTCGGTGGTCACGCCAACACTGATCACGGCGAGTGTGCTGGCGCTGGCAACCATCACCCCGGCCCGCACTGCCGCCAGCACCAAGGTCATGGTGGTCCTAAACCCAGCTGCTGCCGATCAGCCAACGCTGGAAGATTTGTCCAAACTGCGCGAGCGGCGGGCCAACTATGGCCTTTTGGTCACCGGAGTGATTTTGCTGGCGTTTTGTTCGGTAATCTTGATCGTGTTCCCGCTGGTGTTTGGCTCAGGCGACCAGAATGGTTTAGCGACGATGATCTTCTCGGCGTTTTTGCTCATGGTTGTGGGCATGTCACTGGTGTTTTACTTCTTTACCACCCCCATCGAGCGAATCTTGATTGGGTTGTATCAGCTTGTGAATAAGAAGGCGGCTTTCTTTGCCAGCCGGTATGCGCTGCGTGGCAAAGGGCGCAACGCCATAATCTCACTAATGGTCGTGATGAGCGCGGTGCTGCCGACGCTGCTGGCTACCCAATTGGCGTTGAGCGATGCCAATATCGATACTGATTTGCGCTTTCAACGCGGCACGGACATTTATGCGCGCCCGGTCGTTATTTTTGGCGGCGGGGGTGGTGGAGGGGGTCCGATCTTTCGGCGGGCCGTGCGCACTGATTCGCGCATGAGCAACGACGATATCACCAATTTGGCGCGTCAGGGCGGTATCGCCAATGTGGCGGGGTTGGGCGAGGATTACCGCTCGGAAGCGAGCGACCGGGTGCAGCTGCGTTCGTCGTCGGTTGAATTCGTTGGAGTGCAGGGCGATCTCAGCCAAGTGCTCTACCCTGGGTTTTACCGCTGGACGCAAGGCGATACTGCGGCGCTGACCCGCATCACCCAAGACCCAGACGCGGTGATTATTTCGCAGGGGCTGAGCGAGGTGCTGGACTTGAAGCTGGGGGACACCCTGCGGCTGAAGGGCGAAGGGCTAGATCATGAGCGGCTGGTCAAGATCGTCGGGGTGGCCGCGCGCATTCCGGGCTTCTCGAATGGCATCACCCGCAACCGCAACGACGCGGGTAACTCAGTAATTTTGATGAACATTGAGACTTACCGTGAACTGCGGCACGATCCAGACAAAGGCGCGCTTGACCCGGACGAAAAGCTGGTCAGCCGGATGTTGGCGCGGGCCGAGCCGGGGGTCGATCAGACCGTGCTGGCCCGCCAATTGCGCGACTTTTTTGACCGCGGTGAAGGTATCTCCTTGGAATTGACGACCGAGTTGATCGAACGTATTCGCGAGCAACTGACCCAGGGGCGCATCTTTATCGTGGTGCTGACTGGTCTGTCGATGGTGACGGCCATCTTTGGGGTGCTGGCGGTGATGTATACCGCAGTGATGGGGCGGCGGGTCGAAATTGGCATGTTGAAAGCAGTCGGGGCGGCCAAAGGGGCCCTGCGGGGCATCTTTATCGGTGAGGCGATTATCACCACGCTGGCGGCGGCGCTGGCCGGGATTGTGGCCGGCACCACGCTGGGCTATGCCTTCGAAGGCACGCAGCGTTTACAGGAAGATACGCCCATGCTGCTGGCGTTCGACAGTGTGACCTCGGGTGTCATCGTGGTTATGGTTTGCTTCGCCGCCATCTTTAGCGCGGCGCTGGCGACTCAACCGGTGATCCGGCAGAAGGCGATCAAGATTTTGCGGGAGAGATAAAGAAAACAATAAGCATCCTGAGCGGAGGGCGGCATTTACGAGAATCGCTGCCTTTCTGTACCTGCCCGCAGTCCCTTCGGGGACGCGTTTTACAACGAAGCAATGACTTCGATGACGAGCGCGTCCCCGAAGGGACTGCGGGTGGCGATAGAGTATTGGCTTGGATTGTGGCTAATGCGCCACCCTTCGCTCAGGATGCTTTGGGTCATGTGAGGGAAACCAAATGCATCGTCCGAAATTTTCTAGAGATATAGGATTGATTGTGACCACAATGCTTTCACTGGCGGCATGCGGGCCGCAGGGTGGCGGATCGAGGGGTGCATTTGTCGCAGGTGGCACACCGGCTGGGCCGACGCCGACGGCATTGCCCACCCGCGTGATCACCCCGCGCACCACGATTGCGGCCGATGGCGCGCTGGTACTGACACGCCCGATTGTGACGCTGAGTTTTGAAACCACTGGACAGGTACAGTCGGTGCATGCTGCTCCTGGTCAACGGGTGAAAGCGGGTGAAGTGTTAGCCGAACTGGAAGATACCCAATTGCGCGAGTTTTTGGTTCAGGCCAAAGACCAGCTCAACGTGACCGATGCGCAAATCAAGCAAAACAGTGTGCCAGCCAAGAAAACCGATATTGTGAATGCGCAGGCGGGGCTGAATTCAGCGTATGCCCGTTACAACGAAGTGAAGAAAGGCCCGACCGCCAGCGATATCGAGCAGGCGCTGCGCAGTTGGAATCAGGCCAAGAATTCGTTGTATCAATCACAGGTCTCGCGGGACTTGCTGTGTAAACTGGACAAAAGCAGCAGTAAGTGCAAAGAGGTCAGCTACAGCACATTGGCGTCGGAGCAGAACGAACGCAGCGCGTACGAACGCTATGTGGCCGCGCAGCAACCGGCCACGCCCGATAAGTTGGCGGCCGCTTGGTCGGATGTAGTGGCAGCCCAAAATAACTTGAGCAAATTGCAGCAAGGTCTGTCGCCGGAGCAGCAGAAAGTGTACGACGTGCAGCGCGCCCAGGCCGAGATGGCGGTAGCGCGGGCGCAACGCAATCTGGCCAAGACTCAGTTGCTATCGCCATGCGACTGCGTGGTGCAGGATGTGACGCTGGTGGTGGGTGGGGCTGCCACTGGCGCGGTCACGTTGCTGGATACGACCTCGTTGCGCTTCCGCACCAGCAATCTAACTGAGCTAGATGTGGTGCGGGTAAAGGCGGGGCTGCCGGTGTCGATTCGCCTCAAATCGTTTGAGGAGGCCTTCACCGGCAAGGTGCAGGCGGTGCTGCCGATTTCGTCCGGCACGCAGGGAAACACTGCCCAGTTCACGGTGTTGATCGCGCTCGACTCGCCGCCGACGTTGGCGCTGCGGCCCGGGATGACCGGGCAGGCAGAGATTCGGGTTGGGGTGTAACGGGGTCAACGAATGGGCAACGAATCAACGGATGGCTAACAATACACGTCTTTACGATCGCGGATTCTGATAACCGTCATAAGAATTTGGTTGATGATGGTGTATGTCATTAGGCAATGCCTAATTCAGCCGCCAACTGTTGCAGCGTCACACTCTCTCCTGTTTCGTTGAGTGCGGTTTTCGCTTGTGTGATGTCATCTGCATCCATGCGTGCAATTTCTTCGGCTGTCATGACATCGGAGAAGGTTGGATCATCCACATAGTCGATGGTTGCGATGGGAGTTTCATGTATGCGTTTGCCAATGTCATACCAAAGGGCAAGCTGCGCGGTGTTCATCGCTGTTACAAGCTTAGGACTTACGCGAATGCACCCAATACTGAGGCGCATGAGCGAGAATGGTGAACATGATAGCAACGGTGAGCAGATTGGATTATTGTCAATTTTTGATCGGAGCGCAGATCAACTATACCTGTACGTATTTTGCCGATCATGCGGCAGGAATCAGTCATGATGGGGTGC
>JANMVQ010000302.1:0-17257 GCA_031392845.1 Chloroflexota bacterium | reverse complement strand
GCTGCCGTCCGTTTGCACTTATGGCAATGTTTTAAATTCGAGACTTCCCCTAATTCACCTGACCTGGGTCTATTTCCTGTCGGACTGCTCGAACGCCTGCTTTCTGTGGCCGCGTATGCCTGATTTTTGGCCAAAGTCCAGACGCTGGGAGACACTTATTTCTTTGGCCAATCGATATTGAGTGAGTCACTAAGTTTCCCAATTTGGCTCAGCCCTACTACACTGGTTGCTGAACCAAACCACAAAAGCATACAGGGATCAGTACAAATCATGAATGAAGATCAAATCGGCGTAACGATCGAATCAGGCTTGAGCGATTGGCAAATTGTGCAGCAAAACGCTACTGGCTTTGGGACCATCCAGTTGCGCGGACGCTGGAAACCCGATGCAAGCGGCCAACCTGGGCGTGTCGAAGTGCGTGTGGTCGCGCAGGACACTGGGGTGGCCATTTCACCCGAGACCGACTGGCAAGCCGCCGACACGCGCTCGGATGGCACTTGGGACATCACGCTCAGTCGTGTGCCAGCGGGTGGCTTATACCGGGTCGAGACGCATCTTAATCATCTGCCGGTTGCAAGCGCCGAATGGTCGGTGCGTGGTGACATCCGCCATTGCATCGGCGTGGGCGACGTGTGGTTGATTGCTGGTCAGAGCAACTCGGCTGGCTACGGGCGTGGCGCGTATTTCGATCCGCCGGAGTTGGGAATACATCTCTACCGCAACAGCGGCTATTGGGCCTTGGCCACCCATCCGATGAATGATTCCACCGACACTCTGCACAGCATCAATCGCGAGAATGCCAACCCGAGCCATTCACCCTATCTACACTTTGCTCGTGTGTTGAAGCAGCAGCTGAATTACCCGATCGGCTTGGTGCAAACTGCCTTGGGGGGTTCACCGCTCAGCCGCTGGAATCCGACCGAGCATGATGATGCAGCCAAAGCCGATCTGTTCGCTAACATGCAGCAAGCGGTAATAGCAACCGGCGGACCAGTAAAAGGGGTGCTGTGGTATCAGGGTGAATCAGATGCGAGCGAGGCCCTCTCGCCAAGTTACGAACAGCGCTTTATTGCAGCCGTACAAGCTTGGCGTGCGGCGCTGCATCAGCCTGATTTGCCGGTCATCACGGTTCAACTCAACCGGGTCTATCGCCCACCGACAAATCCGCAGGCAGAAACATTAGAACAGGCTAACACGGGTTGGTCGGTCGTGCGCGAAGCACAACGCCGGGTGCCGCATAAGCTGGCTGGCGTGTCGGTCGTGCCTGCGCTCGATCTGCCGTTAAGCGACTTGATCCACACCAGCCCGGCTGGGAATATGTTGCTGGGTGAGCGCATGGCCTGTGCAGCACTCGGCGTGGTCTATCAACGCAGACATCACCATTTGGCTCCGGATGCGCAATCTGCCACACTCAGCGCCAATAGACGCAGCATTCAAGTGGCGTTTGCCAATGTGACTAGCCGGATTGACAGCATCGATCTGACCACTCATTGCTTCAAAGTGGAGGATGCGCAGGGAGATGTGCCGATTACAAGCGTGTCTTATCCTGGAAATGCCACACTACAAATTGCATTGACCCGTCCGGTCGCTGGATCAGCCCAAGTGCATGGGGCGTATGGGGTCAACCCGGCCATAGCGCCGGTAGATATGGATCGAGTCATCCCCATGCTGGGTTTCTATGGGCTGATCGTACAATCATAAAAAATTGAGACTATGTTTTAACTACAAGAAGGATTCACATGGCATTTTTGACCCAACAGCAAGTAGAGCAATTTCACGAAGAAGGCTATCTGCTCGTCGACAATCTGTTTGATCCCGAAAAGGACATCGATCCTATTATTGAGGAGTACCGCGTGGTGCTCGACAAGTTGGCTGACGAGTTGTATGCCAAAGGCGATATCTCGTCTACTTACGCCGAGCTGCCCTTTGGACCCAGACTGATCGAAATCTACAAAGAGAGCGGCAAAGTCCATGCCCAATATTTTGACTTTTCGCTACCACTCGGTAATGTCAGGCAAGACACGCCCCTATGGGTTGGTCCGGCCGTCTTCAACACGCTGCGCAATGAACGGTTGCTCGATGCGGTTGAATCGATTCTAGGGCCGGAGATTTATTCCAATCCGGTGCAACACGTGCGGCTTAAACCCCCCGAGCATCTGACGCCCAAAGACGAACATGGGCACGTTCAATTGGGCAAAACACCGGTGCATCAGGACAATGGGGTTGTTCTGCCCGTAGCAGATCAAACCGACATATTGACTGTTTGGTTCCCGCTGTGGGACGCCAACGTGGAAAATGGCTGTTTGGTAGTTTGGCCGCGTAGCCATCGCCAAGGCTTGATGGATCACTGTCCCGCCCCAACCGGTCTGCAAGTTCCTGGCAAATTGCTCAGCGGCAAAGCCAAATCCATCCCAGTGAAGCGCGGGCAGGCCTTGTTTTTGACCAAGTTAACCCTGCATGCCAGCCATTCCAATCAGAGCGACAATATTCGCTGGAGCTTTGATCTGCGCTACAACCCAATTGGCCAACCGACTGGGCGTGAGGTCTTTCCCGGTTTTGTGGCGCGCAGCCGTAAAGATCCAGAATCCGAATTGCGTGATCCGGCGGAGTGGGCACGGCTATGGCATGAGGCACGCCACAATTTGGCAGACAAAGATGTGGGGCCGTTTAACCGCTGGAGTGCCGAACGCGCCGTGTGCGCCTGAACTTAATCCGGCAATCCCTGCGAGACGATGTAACCAAGCCGAGAACCTAACACAGCTTGAGTATGCTCACCTAACTGTGGGGCGCGCCGGTAAGTCGTGGGCGCGACTCCCTCAATTTGAATTGGGCAACCCGGTACAACCACTCGATTCCCATCTGCCAAGTTAAGCGCAGCTAGCATACGCCGCGACTCTAAACGTGGGTCGCAGGCCAGCGCTTGCATATCGCGCACCCGGCCCGCTGGGATGCCAGTCTGATGCAAGCAGGTCAGTAATGCATCAGCACTTTGTACTGCGCACCACTCAACCAAAATCGGGCGCAATGCATCGTAGTGCGCCACACGCAGGGCATTGGTTACAAAACGCGCATCATCGGCCAGATGCGGATCGATCAGCCTAGCCAGCCGTCGCCAGAGCGTATCGTTGCCCACACCGATCACGATCCAGCCATCGTTGGCCTCAAAGCCATCGAATGGGGCCAGCGCGATATCGGCGTTGGCCTGTCGTTGCGGGACTCGGTGTGTGACATCGTATTCGGATAGCGCATTTTCAAGACAGGCAAACACTGCATCAACCATGGCAATATCAAGATACGCCCCTCGGCCATACCGTTCTTTCGCCCAGAGTGCGGCCAACAACCCTACGGCTGCAGTCAATCCGGTGATGGCGTCGCCGAGTGCTGGGCCAGTCTTGAGCGGTTGATGGGGCAAGCCGGTTAAGCTCATCAAGCCGCTCTCGGCTTGGGCAACGATGTCATAGCAGCCACGGCTCACATCGACACTGTTACCCGCCGTGACTGCGCTTTGTTGGCCAAAACCACTAATGCTGACATAGACCAGCCCCGGGTTAAGCACTCGCAATGTAGCGTAATCCAATCCCAGTCGCGCCATCTGGCCTGGGCGGAAGTTTTCGATGACAACATCGACCGTGCGCGCCAACTCGCGCAGCAGCTGCTGGCCTTCAACCTGCTTGTATTCGACACAGATCGACTGTTTACCACGATTAAGCGTCTCAAAATAGCCACTGCTGCCACCGATAAAGGGGCCAAAGCTGCGGCTATCATCACCCCCATTGGGATGCTCGACCTTGATCACAGTCGCCCCTAAATCCGATAGCATGAGCGTGGCATACGGACCACTGTAAACGCGGGTGAAATCGAGGACGGTCAAACCAGTGAGAGGTAAGGGTAACGGCATGGTCATAGAACTTCTCCACCCAAACAGTCCCATTGCGATAGATCGAAAAGACTGGTTGGACAATTGGACTGCAACGGTTTGACGGTAAGAAAATGAGGTTGGCGCGGCCTGAGTTTGAATGAACAACCGAGTTGGCCCAATGCTTGCAGACCCTCGGCGCGTGGAGTCGCCAGTACTCTCACAAAACGCGTTCCTTGAGCCCGAACCGCCTTAGTCCAAGTGCGCATTACTTCTGGCAGCTCTTGACCATATGCGGCCAGCAGCGAGCTGCCCGCTACGCCCATCCATGTTGTAGGGCGATCGACCACAACGCCACGTGCGGCACCATTGGCAGCCCGGTAGACCCAAAAGCGATAGCGCCGAAATGGATGAGCGGCAAAGCGATGTTGCAGTGTGTCCAAGCCATTGTGAAATGAAATCTTGCTGCAATGATCGGTTGTTACAGCCTCAATGGTAAAGGGTAGGGTTGGGGTTAACTGCATTCCACTCATTGGGATAGAAGGTTTGGCTGACGTGTTGACCAAAGCCTTTATTTCAATAAATGGGTGCAACCGCAGCCAGATTAAATGTGACGAAAGTGCGCCTACAACACGATAGCCATAGCCTTGGCTGCGCTGATCAACCTTGACCCCCTCAGCATTGGAAAAGCCCACCCCGGCCAATACGCCACGTTGTCGCAAGAGCGCATACACAGGTTCGGCCACCTGTTTCACCAAGCCCTGTCCGCGATAATCTGGGTGCACCGCCATATTGGTGCTAATACCAACCTGATGCGTCGATTGGGTCGCCGGTAAATAAAGTGAACGTAACAGACAGCTGTATTGAGCGGCTAGCCTGGCCCCGTCCCATGCGCCCCACGCCACCAAATCATGATTGGCCTGCAGCCAATGCCAAACGGCAGCAGCCTCGTCAGGTGTGCGGCTGAAGGCAGCCGCAATGAGCTGTGACCAGGCAGTGGTATCAGATGGGGTCAGTGGGCGTAGCTCCATGCACGGAGTCTACCCATGAAGGGCTTAATCTGCACTACATCAAATAGGCGACTGTCTGACGGACAAACGACTGAGTTTGACGGGCGAATGATTTTGGGCTGAAATCAGTTCAAGCGAGTTCCCGCATATTTTGCGATCTGGCTGCGCTATGCTATACATGGCGTACACACATGAGCGCTCAACCCCCCTCGTCTGCCTTGGATGACCGTCGCCCGGGCATTGCCCCGGCCTTTTCTGATCGCTTGGCCACACTGCCGTGGTGGCTACTGGTCACCATCTTTCTTGGGCTGCTGATTCTTTACTCCATTATTTCGGACGAAAAAACGGGCAATGCTTTCCGGGCCATCGTCCCTGGCATCATCGTCACGTTGCGCACCGCCGTGCTAGGCTATGCTATCGCGATCGTGATTGGTTTGATCGCCGGTCTGGGCCGCACCTCAACGAATCCATTTATTTACAACCTAGCATCGTTCTATGTGGAGATCGTGCGTGGCATTCCGATGCTGGTGTTACTGTTATATGTGGCCTTTGTCGGCGTGCCACTCATGATGACTGGGCTGAATAATTTGGGTGAATCTCTTGGCAACGTGTGGCTTTCCACACTCACTCCGCGCAATTTCCCCAACGAATGGCGGGTGGTGCTGGCGCTCGGTTTTGCGTATGGCTCGTTTGAGGCCGAGAACTTTCGGGGTGGCATTCAATCCATCGACAAAGGCCAAGTTGAAGCTGCGCGCGCACTGGGCATGAATTATTTTCAGACCATGTTTTATATCGTGTTGCCGCAAGCCATCCGGCGTATCTTGCCCACTTTAGGGAATGACTTTGTGTCTATGCTCAAAGACTCATCGCTGGTCAGCGTGCTAGGGGTCGAAGACATCACTCAATTGGCCAAGTTGTATGCCAGCAGTTCCTTTGTTTTTTTTCAATCGTACAGCGTGCTGGCGTTTATGTATCTCACTATGACCATTCTGCTCTCGCGTGGTGTGCGCTGGATGGAACAACGGCTGTCGCAGGGGCGAAGATAGAGGTTAGAGATTGAGCAATCTCTAATCTCTAATCTCTAATTACACAGGCAATATGATTAAGATTCGTAATCTGGTCAAGCAATTTGGCGCTTTTCGCGCTGTGGATGATGTCAGCCTGGACGTAGAGAAGGGCAAAGTCGTCGTGGTGATCGGTCCCTCTGGCAGCGGCAAAAGCACGGTGCTGCGTTGCATCAATCATCTCGAAACTCCCACCAGTGGCGAGATCGTGGTCGATGGGGTAAAGCTCAGCCACAACAGCAAAGACATTAACGCCATTCGAGCCGAAGTGGGGATGGTCTTTCAACAATTTAATTTGTTCCCGCATCTGACCGCACTCCAAAATATCATGCTGGCGCAGAAAGTGGTTCGCAAGCGAAGTGAGGAAGAAGCCCGCCAGATTGCCGGCCAACAACTAGAACGGGTAGGTATCCCGGAGAAGGCCAACAGTTATCCCACTCAACTCTCCGGTGGGCAGCAGCAGCGCGTGGCTATTGCTCGTGCCCTGGCGATGAACCCCAAGATCATGTTGTTCGATGAACCCACCAGCGCTCTTGACCCGGAAATGATCAAGGAAGTTTTGGATGTGATGCAAGACCTCGCCAAGAGCGGCATGACGATGGTGTGTGTGACGCATGAAATGGGCTTTGCGCGTAACGCCGCCAACGAAGTCGTGTTTATGGACAAAGGCAAGATCGTTGAGCACAACACGCCCGAAGCCTTCTTTAGTAGCCCTCGCGAAGAACGTGCCCGTGCGTTTCTGAGGCAGATTTTGCACTGACCTTATCCCACAGGTTATCCCACATGCACTGTGGGATTGAAATTGGCAGTCTATACCCACCTGTTATCCCATACCCAGTGTGGGATAACAGGTGGGATTTGCCTCAGCTCTCACGCACAATCCCAGCATGCACCGTCAAGATGCTAGCGCCCTTCACAAAGTCCTGATCGAATCGATGAATATCAGTTGTCGTGACAATCGTTTGATGCGACTGGCCGATATAGGAGAGTAAACAGCGCCGCCGATGTGGATCGAGTTCGGCCAACACTTCATCCAGCAGCAGCACCGGCTCTTCACCGACTTGCTCACGCATCCAGGTCACTTGGGCTAGCTTGAGTGCCAGCACACTGGTGCGTTGTTGCCCGCGTGATCCAAAATCGCCCATGTCCATGCCGTTTGCCACAAAGCGCATCTCGTCGCGGTGCGGCCCGACCAACGTTACGCCGCGTGCCATCTCCTCACGTTGGCGCTCTTTCAGCGCCGCACGGAAGGCCTGCTCCAACTCGGCGCGGCCCATACCATCGGGGGTAGAGGCATCTAGGCTGATTTGATAGCTGTCACTTACGGCCGTTGGCGCGGCAGGATCGAAATTGGGTTGATAAGCCAGTTGCAGATATTCCAACCCGTTCGATAACTCTCGATGCACCGGTAGGGCCAGCCGGGCCAGATCGGCGATGGCTTTGCGGCGTCGCAACGCAATCTCTACCCCGGGCGGCACCAATTGATCGTCGAGCAGTTCCAATGTCATGGGGTCCAACCCGCGATCAAAAGCTTGTTTTAGCAGCGCGTTGCGTTGGGTCAGGGCCTTCTCATACTTATCCAGCGCGATGACGTAATCGCGATCTACCTGCGACAGTGCCGCATCCAGAAACTCGCGCCGCAGCGCGGGTGCACCACTCACTAGCTCCACATCGCCAGGTAAAAACAACACCACGGCCAACTGACCGACCAAATCGCTGTTGCGTTTGACCAGGTTGCGATCAATCTTGATGTCTTTCTTCAGCCGGTTCAGCTCGCCCTTTTGCAGCGTGATTTCGATGGTGTGAGCGCCATCGCGCCGCTCGATGCTGCCGCGCAATTGGGCAAAGGGTAAGTCAGCATCCTTGTTAATGAGTTGCCGGTCGGCGCTAGTATGCGGCGAATGCGAGGTCGCTAGGAAATAAATCGCCTCCAACAGCGAGGTCTTGCCCTGCGCGTTATCGCCCTGAATAATGGTCAGGCCGCGCGGCAGATCGGCTTCGAGCATCGCATACAGGCGAAAATTGCGCAGGGACAAATGTCTAACGAGCATGGGCGGCGGGATTGTAGCAGTTTGGGAAATAGATAAACTTACGTAAAGGGAAGTAAAGGGAAACAATGAAATTTAACGGTGATGTAAACATCAAAGCCCCGCGCCAGCGGGTGTGGGACTATCTGACGGACCCCAACAAAGTGACCCAATGCGCGCCGGGTGTGCAGCAGGTTGAGGTGACCTCGCCAGATACGTTCAAGGTGGTGGCTGGAATTGGCTTCGGCATGGTCAAGGTCACGTTTGACAACAAGGTGAGTTGGGGCGAGTTGGACGCCCCTAACAAAGCCGTGGCCAAGATTCACGGCGATGCACCGGGCAGCGCGATGGATGCCATCGGCACAATGACGCTGAGTAACGGGGTGAACGACAGCACCGATATGCATTGGGAAGCCGAGATCAATATCTTGGGCCAGATCGCCAGCCTGGCCGCTCGTATGGCCGGGCCGATGGCCAAGCAGTTGACTGGGGCGTTTTTTAACTGCGTGCGCAAGAATGTGGAAGCGCAATGAGTCAAGTTGGCTCTAAATTCCCCTCTACAATGCACCTATGGCCGCCGCTGCTCAAGCTTATTCGATGAAGGCCACTCTTCAATCATGATGAACTTCAAATCAATCGACGACCTTCAGCAGGCAATGGCTGCCAAAAACTACATTGCCGAGCGTAGCCTGGCCACCGCGATCTTTCTGGCACTCAAGTTGCAGCGCCCTTTGTTGCTCGAAGGCGAGGCGGGCGTGGGCAAAACCGAGATCGCCAAGGTGCTGGCGACGCTGCTCAATACCGATTTAATCCGCTTGCAATGCTACGAAGGCCTCGACGTCAGCCATGCCGTGTATGAGTGGAACTATACGCGCCAGATGATGCACATTCGGTTGATGGAGGCCGAGGGAAGACGAACGACCGACGACGGACGACCGGCGACCAGCGAGGCAGAGCTGTTTGGTCCAGAGTTTCTGCTGCGTCGCCCACTGTTGCAGGCTATTGAAGAGAGCCGCACGCAGGCACCGGTGTTGCTGATTGATGAGCTAGACCGCAGCGACGATGAGTTTGAGGCGTATTTGCTCGAAGTATTAAGCGAGTACCAGATCACGATTCCAGAGATTGGCACGATCAAGGCCAAGCATATCCCGATTGTGATTCTCACCAGCAACCGCACCCGCGAAGTGCACGATGCGCTGAAACGACGTTGTCTGTATCACTGGATTGATTATCCAAGCTTCGAGAAAGAGCTGACGATTGTGCGAGCCAAAGTGCCGAGCGCATCCGAGCAACTCTCGCGCCAAGTCACCCGTTTTGTGCAAGAACTGCGGCGCGAAGATCTCTACAAAATTCCCGGCATTGCCGAGACGCTAGATTGGATCACCGCGCTTGTGACGCTTGATCAACATGCACTCGACCCGGCGATTGTCGAAGACACCCTGGGCGTGATCTTGAAATATCAGGATGACGTGCAGAAGCTGAAAGGGCCAAAAGCGAAACATGTCCTGGACCGAGTGAACGCGATGGGGTGAGAAAGTCACGAGTCATAAGTCCGGGCCTTCGAGTGACCTGACATTTGACGCATGACTCGTGACTTCTGACTCGTGATCTATGAGCACACAACGCACCTTGCCGAACGCGGCGAACCCCACCCGCACCGCCCCAATCCTCGCTGTCTTGCTGCTGCTCGACAGCTTTCACTTTGTGTTTGCGCGACTGTTGCTGCCGCTGATTAGCCCGCGGGTGTCGGCACTGTATGTGATGGCAATTGCCACCACCATCATCGGCATTTACGGCTTGCTGACGCACCAGTTGGATTGGCGGGTGCTGCGCAAAAACACGCTATTCTTTGTGTTGATTGGTTTGTTCATTGGTGGCAGCACCAATTTGACTTACGTCGCTGTCACCTATGTTGATCCAGGTGCGGCGGCGCTGATTTCACAACTCTCCACGCCATTAAGTGTGGCCCTGGGTGTTTTCTGGTTGAAGGAGCGATTTGCACCATTGCAAGTCGCGGGTGCCCTGCTGGCGACGTTGGGCGCCTGCATCATCGCGTTGCAACCAGGGGATCTCTTTCGGTTTGGCTCACTCTTGGTCGCTATGGCGACGACGATTTATACGATGCACACCGCACTGGTCAAACGGAATGGCGATCTGGATTTCGTCAATTTCTTTTTCTTTCGATTGCTGTTTACCACCGTGTGGCTGTTTATCTTTCCTGCTGTGCAAGGCGTTTTGGAGTGGCCGCGCGCCAATGCCTGGCCGCTCTTGTTTCTGGTAGGGGTCGTCGATATTGTGACCAGTCGCTGGTTATATTACATGGCTCTACGCCGCTTGAATCTAAGTGTGCACGCAGTGGTGCTGACCTTCGCGCCGGTCATTGCGGTACTATGGTCATTATTGTTTTTTCACGTAGTGCCGTCGTGGCAACAGGCGCTTGGCGGCGCGACCGTTTTGGCGGGTGTGTTGTTAGTAGTTACTATGCGGCGAGGTTGATATGAATCCAGTTTTACTCGACTTTCCCGACAGCTTTGACACCGATCGGCTCACGCTTCGTTGTCCCCGCCCTGGCGACGGGGCGCGGGTGAACGCAGTTATCCTTGAGTCGCAGGCGGAATTACGACCGTGGTTCGTGTGGATGAAAACGTTAGCGACGGTCGAAGAGCATGAGGCGCTGATGCGTGAGGCTCAGGGCAAATGGATCAAGCGCGAGCAGTTGTGGTTGCTGGCTTTCCTCAAAGGCACGGATGAGTTGGTCGCGTCCACCGGCCTGCACAACTGCAATTGGGAGGTGCCGAGTTTTGAGGTTGGCTATTGGTGCCGCACGAAATATGTGGGCCAAGGCTATGTGACGGAGGCGACTAAAGCTATCACCCAGTTTGCCTTTGAGCATCTTAAGGCGCGGCGGGTGCAATTATTGTGTGATGACCGCAACCCACGCAGCGCCGCGACTGCTGAACGCAGCGGCTTTCAACTCGAAGGGGTGTTGCGCAATGATTCGCTCGATGTAAATGGCAATATTCGCAGCACACGGGTGTATTCGATTGTGAAGTGAAGGTTTGGGAGTTTGAGGTTTGGAGGTTTGAGCAAATCTCCAAACCCTCAAACTCAAACGAGGCAGAAACTATGTTCAGCTTTGAGAATTTATCGGTGTGGCAAAAAGCTATTGCGTGGTCTGATGACATTTTCGAAATTACAGAGTGTCTCCCACAGCGCTGGCAATTTTCATTTGGAGAGCAACTGCGTAGAGCTTGCCTCAGTGTTTCAAACAATCTGGCTGAAGGCAGTGGACGTCGTACGCCTGCGTATCAGCGTAACTTCTATGACATTGCCCGTGGATCTGTTTTCGAAGTGGTCAACATACTAGTTTTGTTGAAACGGCGTGATCTGGTGAACGATATAGCATATTCAACCCTTTATAAACAAGCTGAGGAATTGTCCGCGCTCATTTACCGATTGATTCAGGCTGCTAATGAATCCGAAGTAAAGGGCCGTGTCCTGCGCGAAGATGCCGAATCTTATGGCACCTTCAATGATGCCGAGTGACCCAAACCTCCAAATCTTCAAACTTCCAAACCAGCAAATCAACCACCACCACGCCACTCTCTTACGCCACGGACAGCGCTGACTCGAACGCACGTGGCCACTTGCTGCGCAACTTAATGCTATTTGGGCGGGTGCTGCGGGCGCTGGGGCTGGATGTGAACCCGGGCCGCATGATTGATTTGGCGCAGGCTTTACAGCACATAGACCTAGGACACAAAGTGGATGTGCAAAGTGCTGCGCGATCTTTATTGGTTCACGATAAAGAAGATATTCCGCTGTTTGATCAAGCCTTCGACATGTTCTGGCGCAAACCGGCTGAACAGTGGGAGCCGATAGATTTGCCCTCGCTGCGCATGATCCGGCGCCGTACCAAGCCACAGATTGTTTCGCCACCGCTCACTCAGCCACCCCCTGAAGAAAACGAAGATGAATTGCAACCCAATCCCGATCAGCCGCCCTTGCTGGAAGTGGTGCAGACCTACAGCGATCGCGAGATTCTGCGCCAAAAAGACTTCGCCGAAATGACTGTTGATGAAATCGGCGCGGTCAGGCAACTGATGCAGGAATTTGTATGGCATTTAGGCCAGCGCCGCACCCGTCGTAACAAACCCGGTAAATCCCAGCTCATCGATATGCGGCGCACCTTGCGGCGCAATCTCAAGCATGGGGGTGAGATCCTTCAGTTCGCCCACAAAGCGTCCAAATACAAGCCGCGTCCACTGGTTGTAATTGCCGATATCAGCGGAAGTATGGAGCGCTATTCACGGTTGCTGTTGCAGTTTGTCTACAGCATCAGTTCGGCCCTGGTGCAGCCGGTCGAGGCATTTGTGTTTGGCACCCGTTTGACCCGCATCACCCGTGAGCTGGACAACAAGGATATCGACAAAGCCTTGCACGAAGTCACCCAGTCTATTTTGGATTGGGCTGGCGGTACGCGTATTGGTGACTCGCTCAAAACGTTTAATTTTCAGTGGGGCAGACGAGTGTTAGGTCATGGCGCTGTCGTGCTTCTGATTAGCGATGGCTGGGATCGTGGCGACCCCGACCTTTTGACGGCTGAGATGAAACGCCTGCATCTGAACTGCCATCGACTAATCTGGCTGAACCCATTGCTTGGTTCACCCGACTACGAGCCATTGACGCGTGGTATGCAAGCTGCGTTGCCACAGGTGGACGATTTTTTACCAGTGCATAATCTGGCCAGTCTAGAGATACTGGTCGATAAGCTAGCCGGGTTAGCATAAGGAGCCAATGCGTGACATTCTTCCTGATACCGAGAAGTGGATGGCAGAGCAACGCTCCATAGCCATTGCCACCGTCGTGCAGACCTGGGGCAGCGCGCCGCGCAGTGTGGGTAGCAAGATGGCGCTCACCCTGGATGGCAAACTCAGCGGTAGTGTGAGCGGGGGTTGTGTTGAGAGTGCTGTGATTGAAGCTGGTTTGGAAGTAATCGAGAATGACACGCCGCAATTGTTGCACTTTGGCGTGGCCGACGAAACTGCCTGGGAAGTGGGCCTAGCTTGCGGCGGCACAATTGAAGTGTTTGTAGAACAACTCACCCCGTTGGTGTTGGCGTTCTGGCGCGACGCAGCGGAGAAGGAAATGGCTGCTGTGGTCGCTACGGTCATTCGTGGCGATAGCAACTGGCTGGGCAAAAAAATGCTGCTGAATGAGTTGGGCGTAGCATTGGGTGATGATCTTTCTTTTGCGCTATCGACAATGAAACAGGCGCTTGCTAGTGGTCAATCCAAGCGCCAGAGCTATAGTCGTGAAGTGTTGCCGCCCCATTCGTTAGGGCCCTCTGCTCAGATTGAATTGTTCGTTGAGGCCTATACACCTGCGCCGCAACTCGTCTGTATCGGCGGTGGTCATATCACGATTGCGCTGACCCAATTGGCCAAGATCATCGGGTATCGCACTATAGTAATTGATCCACGCGCCGCGTTCGCCAATACTGAGCGATTTCCGCACATTGACCAACTGATTGCCAAGTGGCCGAACGAAGCCCTGCAACACATCACGCTTACACGCAGTACCGCAATTGCCGTGCTCACCCATGACCCCAAGATCGACGATACAGCGCTAGTCGTGGCGCTGCAAAGCCATGCCTTTTACATTGGCGCATTGGGAAGCAAGAAAACGCATGCCCAACGCGTTGATCGCCTCAAACAGGCTGGCATCAATGACGAAGCCATAGCCCGAATGCGCGCACCGATTGGTCTCGATATTGGCGCGCACACACCCGAAGAAATTGCACTTGCTGTGATGGCTGAAATCATTGCGGCAAAAAACAGGAGATGATCAAAACACAATGGTGAACGCACAAGCGCTGATCTGCGATGATCAGCAACGTTTTTCGATTCAGGATGTTGCCCTCAAAGACCCGCAGTCCGATCAAATTGCGATCAAAACACACTATAGCGGCGTAAGTATCGGCACTGAATTCGCTCTGATTCGCAATAAGATCTCGTGGGGACCCTATCCGCTGTGCACCGGCTATATGGGCACCGGAGTCGTCGAGAAAGTTGGCAATGCGATTGAAAACTTCAACGTCGGGGATGCCGTCTACTATCGTCACAACGACAACATGGCGCTGACCAATGGACAGCCGGTCAGCACAGTTCAGGGTGCGCACTGCACCCATGTAGTGGTGCGACCCAATGGCAACCACGGTGCCTATCCTCTGGTAGCAGGTGCTCCAATGGATGTCGCTAGTATGTTTGTTATGCCCGCTGTTGGGCTGAATGGCGTGGATATGGCCAACCCGCGCATGGGTGATGTCGTCGTGGTCTATGGGGTCGGGTTGATTGGTCTAGGCGTGGTGGCGGCCTGTGCCATGCGTGGTTGTGTCGTCGTTGCAGTCGATGTGAATGAGAGACAGTTGGGGATCGCACGCGAACTAGGTGCCGATTACCTCATCAACAGCACCCAGCAAAATGTCCCCGACGCGCTTAAGCGCATTGCAGCTGACGGTGCGGACGTGGTCTTCGAAAGTACGGGTCTGCCACAATGTTTGGATTCAGCGATTGCGCTATGTCGGACGCAGGGCAAATTTGTATGGCAGGGCAACTATGGTGCGGCACCAGTCTCCATGCACTTCTTGACGCCGCACGGCAAGCGGCTGCAAATGTTCTTTCCCTGCGATGATGGCTTGCAACCTTGTCGGCGGGCGGTGCTCAAGAACATTGCGATGGGCGCGTTGAAGTGGGAGAAGACGATCACCCATCGCATCAATTACACCGAAGCGCCGCAGCTGTTTGCCGAAATCAATGCTGGCCAGAACAAGGACATCATTGGCGCTGTGATTCGGTGGCAACCATGAGCAATATATTAATTACTGGCGCGAGTGGCTTTATTGGCGCTGCACTCGTCGCGATGCTGAAACGCGATCACCAAGTCATCGCCATGAGTCGCAAGCATGCCGATCTGGGCGTGCCGGTCGTGCATGGCGAGTTCGGTTCATTCGAAGATCTGCGCCAGTTGGACAAATACACCATCGATATCGTCATTCATCTAGGCGCAGTGACCGGGGGCTGTTCCGAGCGCGATGGCTTGCTGGTCAATGTCGAGGGCACCCGCTGTCTGATGCGTTATCTCATCGATCGAGGTTGTCGCAAGTATGTCATGGCCAGTTCGATTGCTGCGGTCGGCCTTCAGAGCATGCGCTTCCGTCCGCAACAACTCCCAATTCCCGATGAGCATCCTTGTCTGGACCGCGATGGCTATGGCCTCTCGAAATATCTGATGGAGGAGGTCACCAAATATCTGTATCGCCAGTATGACGATATCGATGTTATCAATTTGCGTCTGTCCTCGGTTGTTGCGGATGAGAAATTGCCTGCCCCGCAGCGGGTATCACCCTTGCGGCAATGGGCGCTGGCTGGTATTACGCTAATGGGGTTGAGCGATGCGGTGCAGGCCTTCACCCTGGCCGCCCAAGCGCGTTATCAACCGGGTCTGCGCATTTTGAATGCAACTGGCCCCAAAGCATGGGTGGCCGATCCAGTCGCCGAGGTATTGCGCGGTTGGTGGGGCAATGATGTCGACGTGTCACACTTTGAACAGCCTGGGCACGAATATGACTCGGTTTACGATGTCAGCCGCATCCGGCATGAGCTAAACTTTGTCGCACAGCGCCTGCCATAGGCACGCTGATTCACCTGCAACCGTCTGGAGTAGTCGTCTCCGATGCAATCCGTTTTTGTATATTTTCAACATTAGCAGTTCAATCTGTTCACTATGAAAGTCATCTCTGCAAGTGAACTGCGCGACAAGGGCGTCCGATTATTTGAGGCGTGTGGCGTGCCGCACGCTGACGCTGAGATTGTGACCGATGAATTGGTCGAATCCAGCTTGATGGGCCTAGACTCGCATGGCATCATTCGCTTTCCGCAATATGTGGATGCGTTGCTAGCGGGTCAACTCAAGGCGGGTGGTGTAACGACCGTGGTGAAGGAATCGCCGACCACCGCCACAGTGGACTGCGGCGGCAATTTTGGTCAAGTAGGTGCGCGCAAAATGACCGATGTCGCCATCGCCAAAGCCAAGGCTGCCAATGTAGCCTGTGTCATTGGCGTGAACTGTGGTCATGTCGGGCGACTCGGGTCTTATCCACAAAAGGTAGCTGAGCAGGGCTTGTTTGGCTTTTCGGTCGTCAACAACCCAGTGCGTGGACATTGGATGCTGCCGTTTGGCGGCAGTGAGCCACGCTTAGGCACATACCCCATCGCCTATGCTGCGCCCACGTCGGGCGACCCCATCATGCTCGATATGTCGACGTGCGTGTTGCCCGAAGGCAAAATTCGCTCGCTCATGCAGCAAGGCAAACAAGCCCCGTTGGGTGTATTGGTGGATAGCGAGGGCAACCCGACCACTGACCCTTCCAAGTTGTACGGCCCACCGCGTGGTGCGCTGCTACCGTTGGGTGGCGAGTTTGGTTATAAGGGTTTTGGCCTGGGTTTGCTGGTTGAGATCTTGGGTGGCCTGTTGGGCGGCTACTCCTCTGCCCAAGACCATCACCCTCATATCAATGGTATGTGCCTAATCGCTATCAACCCCGATGCCTTCTGTGGCCGCGAACGATTCCGCGAGTTGGTTGATGAGATGAGCGCATATATGCTCAGCTCCCGTCCCTCCCCTGGTAGCCGTGGCGTGATGATGCCCGGTGGCCCTGAGTTCAGCACCAAACGCAAACGCCTCGCCGAAGGTCTGCCCATCGCCGATGAGACATGGCGGCTGTTTGCGGAAGCGGGACAGCGGGTGAACCTTGAAATTCTCTAATAACTTTAGGAAAAAATGAATGTAACTGCTCTTCAAACCTTTCGTCAAAAACTCTTGTCCGGGCACTTCTGCATGGGCACAGCGATTTCGTTCACAGATCCGACTATTTCGGCGGCCCTGGCCGATTCGTTGGATTTCTTGTGGATCGATACCGAGCATGCCATGATGAGCATGGAGGCGGTACGTGGGCATGTGCTGGCCGGGCAAGCCCACAACACACCCGTGCTGGTGCGTGTGCCCGGCAGCGGCATGCAGTGGATCAAGCCGGCCTTGGATTCCGGTGCTGATGGCATCATCGTGCCGCAGATTTACAGCGCTGAAGAAGCGCGTGAGGTGGTGCGCGATTGCCGCTATCCACCGCTGGGGCGGCGCGGCTTTGGTCCACGCGTGCCCTCCAATTTTGGGCGCATCAGCCCGATCGAGTTGATTGAACGTGCTAACAAGACAGTATTTGTCTCGGTGCAGATCGAGACG
>JANMVQ010000116.1:0-10487 GCA_031392845.1 Chloroflexota bacterium | reverse complement strand
GGTCAGCGTCTCACCTGGGATCACCAAATCTTTATCTGCATTGAACTCGTTGAGCTGCGGTCTAAATACCAACACGATAATTCCTGCCAGTATCAGCGCCATCATAAAGACCAAACCTGGACCGATCAGTGGCTTGCTATTAATCTGACCCGTGGCGGTCTGTTGCATCAACATACTCGCCATGGCTGTTGCTGTGAACTGAATCTGATAGCTCTTGCCGCGCATCGAAATCAAGTCGCGCTTGTTGGGCGTAATAAAAACATCCAATGGCAGTGTTTCATCGGGCTGGGCTCGCAATTCAATCTGGCGCGCCCGGCGGGTTCGCCCGCCCGCAGTCTGAAACTCGACTTGACAAGCGCGTTCGTCGTCGCCTGCTTCCAGTTTGATCGCAAACTCAGCATTACTGTGGTTGCTCACTTGCAGCACCGCGTGTGCCGTGCGTTTGCTTTTACGCCAGCCGACCGTTTGTTGGCGTGGCTCCAGTTCGGTCATATCGAACTCGTAATACGGGTTCAGAATGAATGTCGCCGAGCGGGTTGCCAAATGATTTCGATAATCGGGTGAGCTCACCGTAATCGAGAATGGATGTTGTCCAGCTCGACTGTTCGGGGTGCGGGGTGCGCTGATGCTCACTATCGCTGTAGCGCGTGCACCTTCGGTCAAATTAAAGCGCGCGGGTGTAATAGTTATCCAAGTCGGATCGAGGCCGTCGACTTTCACCTCAAACCCAGCGACAAGCGGTCCGCCATTTACAACCGTCAGGGTATAGGTGGCCGATTGGTTGACATCGACGGTCGCGCTTCGTTCCAACAAATCAACGACGATAGTTTCATCAAAGCGATCCGGCACAAACGCACCGCGTGTGGGTGAGCTTGTTATCGGTGCGTCTGACCCGGCTGATGATGCTGATGTCGCGGGCATTTGCGCAATACCACTCATCATGTCTGGGCCTAACGAAGATGGACTAAAACCTGTCGTAGGGACGTTGGAAGAGCCGGTTGAATCCAACCACAGCAGCGTGTATCCTGCTAATGCCAGCGTATCCCAACGTTGCACCTCTTGTGGATTATGTTGCGGCACTGGCATGCCATTCAGTGTTAGCCCACTCTCGCTGAAGTTGATTAGCTGATACGGTGCGCGCCGATAATCGAGCATGGCATGAAAGTCGGCTACCTCGGGTGCATCGATTACCACGTCATTGTCGGCATGGCGGCCAATGTTTAAGATGCCTTTGCCCGCGTTTAATGGAATAAATGTGATCTCACCATCGGGTCCGATCATCTCCATCTCTACGGAGCGAGTTTGGCCAAATGATGACATTGTCATTGAATTTGATGCCGTCATCTCAGCAACCCCCCGATCCACAAAAACCATCCCGCCACTACCAACATGGATGCGCCGATGGCAAAAGCCAGCACAAAAGGTTGATAGCGCGTCCATCCATTGCTCGCCCGCATGTCCAGCGAGAAGTTGCTGCTGTGTCCATCGATTCCGTTGCTGTCTTCAGCAGAACGTGATTCCAGTTCTAGCGTATATAAGAGCGAACGATTCAATTGTGGCCGTTTCGGCTGTGCCACCAATCCCAAGGTTAAGGCGTCTCCAGGTGCAATCAATGGGGTGATGGACCAACGACCCATGCGACCTACTCGCGCATGCGCAGCCACTGCTGATGTGATTTCGGTGCCGACTGTGGGCTCAGCTACCACAACCCCTTCTACCGCTGCACTACCACGCGATTGGCGAACCGTGGGTGCCGCTCCGGAGACATTCGCCACGGCCGCGCTGGCAGCGCTGATCTTGCCTGCTTTGCCCGTGGCAGTGGCTGCAATTTCGGCAGTGTTGTCTATAGTGCTCTGAGCCACATTCTGGACTTTGGTGACTGTGCTGGTGGCACGTTTGGTGGCGAATTGCGCTTGCTGAATGCGCGCCCCGAACTCTTTGAACTTCACGCCCGCACTACCGGGCAACCAACTTCCTAGCATCATGAGTGTTTCGGATGCAATTGCCGCCATTTTGCCCACTTTGGCCACTTGTGCATTGGCACCGGCCAAGGCTGCTTTGCCTTTCGCCACCGCTGCACCCCCTTGGGTGCGCACAGTGTTCAAGTCTGGGTCTACTTTGTGAGTTGCTGTGACTGAGTCCGGGTCGTCTTCGTTAAACTCAATCGGCATATCACTGTTTGCCAAAGCCACCCGCGCCAGTGGCAGCGCCGCGCCATTGTGGGTCAACCTAAGCTGCAAGGCTTGTGGATTGCGTTGACCCGCGATCCGTAGCAAATAACGGCTGGGTGCATTGCCGGTGTTTTGGACTTGCAATGGATAAGTGCGGATTTGGCTGGTGCGCCATGCCGAAAACATTTGGGCAAGCAAACTACACCCTAGCAGCACCGACAATACCGCCATGATTGGCGACACAATATAGCGCCATGGAACGCCAACCACATCCAGTTCGGCTTGTGCCATGCTAATCCGCCCCAAGGCATCTTGTGCCTGAATGCTGAATACCCGCTTGCCACCCTGAACATACCGGGTCGGAATATCAAATACAAATGGGGCTTTGTTGTAGACATCAATAACATGCCCATCGATGAGTAACTCCACCCGGCTGATCGGCACAACGGAGTTGACATCGGCCTGTGCCTGCACGGTGTTACCGGCCCAAATCCAACTGGACGATAAGTTGAGTTGCACTTGGGTCATGGGCGGCGCTTGCACCTTGGTCTCGCTGCTGCCGACGTTGCCAGCCTGGTCCATCACCCGAACAGCCAAGGTGTGTTCGCCTGGCTGCAGGGTGCGGGTGTCCCAGTGGATCTGAAAGGGTGGGTGGATTGCGCTGCCGATAGATTGCCAATCCAGCATGAAATCAACTTGCTTTATGGGTGAAGACGCTTGCGCATCTACACCCAATTGCACATCGCCCCCCAGCCATTGCGATTTCGGCAACCCGACAATCGCGACTTGGACTTTGCCTTGTTTGGCCACAAAGGCTTGTTCAGCAGGGATTGCCGCGCCAGGTTGCCATTCCACACGCAGCGCATGGCGTTGGCCATCTGCTTTGAGTGCTGACTGATACCGCAACGCATAGGTCTGGCGCAGACCATCGATCACGTTGGGAAGATTGGTCAAGGCTTCATCAACACCATTGTTGATGTAGCTTTGTCCACCCGTTTGGACTGGAATATCCGATCCTATTGCCCGCGTCTTGCCCAATGAAAATCCGAACAAATAGACCGGTAGGTGTGCTTGACGCGCAGCTTGTGCGATGTCGTCTGGGTTTTGCGTATTGGTGTTTTCGCCGCTGTCTGTGAAAACCAGCAGTGCGCGATGCCCCGGCGCAGTCTTGAGCTGTTGTCCTTCTTTGACTCCAGCCACGATGGCGGCGTTGAGTGCAGTAAAGCTGCCGCCGGCAGTGAGTGCCTCCAATGCGGTTTGTACTTTGTCGATGCTACTTAGGCGAATTGCACTAATAGGGGTATTGATCTTCTCGTTGAAGGTCAGCACGCTGATTTTGTCGTTGGGTTGCAACCGGGTGAGCAGAGTTTTTAGCGATTGTCGCAATCTGTCGAACTCAGCGGCTGGCATGCTGACATCGATGGCTAGCACCAAGCCGATATTTTGATCGTCACCGCGCTGGAGTGTGATTTGGTTGCGTGCTACTGCGACGCCCTCCTCAATAAGCTTGAGATCGTCGAGGTCGAGTGCGTTTGCCGTCATCGGCACGGGTCGAATGCGCAAAGTGACGGCGGGAAATGCCTCCCCGCTGATGTCACTGATCAGCAGTGTCGGCGCCACATCCGTGCTTTGGGCATAGGCAGGGTGTGGCCAAAGAACGGTCGGCCAAACCTGCGCTGCCACTAAACACAATCGAAAAACCCAAGCCGCCTTCATCAATTCAGTTCTCCTGTTAGCTCGCTTGTAGTTAACAATCGAATCGTATGGGCGTAGTAGGGGAGGACACGCACCACCTGTGCCGCTGCCCCCATTTCGCCAGGATAGGCCTCGGGGGCCGCAGCGCGCACGGTCAGCATATGGTTGCCTGCGCTCAATGCTGCGGTGCGGGGATGGAAGATACGCAGCGCCAGTTCCTTGCCAGCGCCGGGGAACAACACGGGTCCGGGTTCCAGTTCGTAGCAATCGCGTGGCAACCCTTGTATATCGATTTTGAACTGCACACCCGTTCGATCGCCGTTGTTGCGCAAGAGCACGGTTCCTTCGATGCAACGATCCACGCTCAGGTCACTGCTAAGTAGGGCCAACTGCACTCCGATACGGCCAGCGGGTACAGCAATTGCGCCACTTTGTATCTTGCCGTTTTTTTGGCCAGACCCGTTAATATGACCATTGCCATTGCCATTTGCGTAACCATTTTTAGAACTGCGCCCGTTACTGTTGATTTGGGAAGCACTCATGGCGACCCCTTCTGCTTGCAGAATTGCGAAAGATTGCGTCGAAGTCGCCGAAGCTGCCGAGTGCGGCTCGCCATGGCTTATGCTGTCGACCTGGATCGTGAATTCGCCCAACCGGAACATTAAACCGGGCGTCAGCTCCTTGATACAACGCGGGGCCAACACATCCAGGCCGCTATCGCCCAGTGGGACGTCCATGTCGCTCAGATTGATGAGGCGGGCCGAGCCTGATCCATTTGGTGGATTCAGCACTTGCACATGGCGGGCAGCTACACCACTGCCGCGATTGGCATCCAACACAATTTCGTTGTGCGTATCACTGCCTATGTGGGCGATGGACTTGTTGATGCTGTAATCGCGAGTCCAACCTTGCCGGTCGGTGATAATAAATTTCATAGGGGGTATGGGGTAGTCGGAAGCGGGTGGCTATAAGTTGATCGCTAGTCGCGCTTGGGCGTAGGTGAGTATGTTGTCGCCTAACTCGTGCGCACTACGGATATCCTCACGGCGTACGGGCGCTTTGTCAGTTTCACCGTGCCACAGGCGGGCATAGTCAGCAGTGCTGTAGATCAGACCATTACAGGTAAGCACATCAGCGCTGCCTGTGGCCCCTATTGGCCACTGACCAAAGACATGCGGGATGCTCAACAACGAATGCCCACGCGGGGTGGGTTCTGGCTTTAGCTGTAATGTGCGAAAGAGTGCCTGAAAGCTGTCTCGTGCAGCACTGGATTGACCCGTGCCCACGACTTCAGCGAATAGCGTACCACCGCGATCGACAAACTGACGCAAGCGGCGGACCACATCGCTATTCAATTCAAATGCCCCTGCACCCAACAGGCATAGCAAGTGATATTGAAACGCGCTAGCGTTAATCACCACATCTTCATCTACCCACACCTGTTTATTGCGTAACGCTCGCATGGATTGCGCCAGTGCTTGCACACCCGCTGCGCTGCTGCTGGCTTGTCCACCCAGAGCTAGAGTGCCAATGCGTAAGACCGGTGATTGCATTGCGCCAATCCAGCGACGGAAGCGCACATCAATCTCCTGCGCGACGGGGTGTGCCGGGTTAGTGGCATTTGTGATCGGCCGTTCGTTACTGGTGCAACGAATCCGCGCGAGTTCTACGAATCCGCCATCGCCAACATTGCCCTGATTCATAGCGGTGCCATCGTCGTTTTCATCGTTCGCAGCCTGGACTGGTCGTGTCTCCATCAGAAATTCTGATTGGATGCGCAATGCGTTGTCCTCGGACGAGAGCTTCTCATTTCGGGGTTCGGACTCGCCATAGCTCAGCACGAGTTGCAATTCGCCCTGTGCGTTGCCTAAGCTGAAAGCTACCGGGCGTGCTACTACGATCATGTTGTCAGCGCTGTCTTGGGCAATGCCTGGCAACACATAGACTTCGCGGTCGGCTGGGTCACTGGCAATGACTTGCAAGCCCGTTAGGATGCCGGACCCATGCGCATACAAGCCATGCAGACGCTGCTGCTGCCGGTGAAACTCATGTGCCTCGTCCCAGATGACCTCGGTCACCATCATCCCTTCGGTTGGTTTAATCCGGCGCAACGGTGCGAAGCGCTGATGTGAAGCGCTGCTAGCGCTAGAAATTGGGGGGGTGAAATCTTTCAAAGTCATGATGTGGTGGGTATCTGCGTTGTGGTGGATGCAGGTGCGCTCTCCTCAATCAACAAACGATAGGTGGCGTGTGCGGGCTTTTCAGCTTCAATAATCGACTCAATAATTTGGCGACGAAGCGTGGCCTCAGCCTCAGGCAAACCGGGCAGTCTCAGCTGAATCGTCAGCCCATTTGGCACGTTGTTGCGGCCAATAGCGATGCCTTGGCCGAGGATGGCATTGCTGCGCAGACGCATATTGCTGGCACGATGCTCGATGATGTTGGGCACGACACCGGTATAGATCTCAAGAAACTCTTTAAGTCCGTTATACGTGCCGCGGCGGCGATATAAAGCTACGCACGCACGTAGCAGGCGACGCTGCTTGTCTTCGTCCCAATTTGAATCCAGCTTCATATCTACCCAGGAGGCCAGCCAGGGCAGCAATGCAGATGGGGTCATGCGCGGGTCCAGTGCATCGTCGATGTGATCAATCTGCTGTTCAATAGGTCGCCAGAAGCTCTCGAACAACATCAAGAAGCGCCCCATTGTTTCGTCATCCCGATACAGACTGGGTAAATAGCGCAGATAGCGGGCATGATTGATGATCGCGATAGATACGCCTTCGTGACTCCAATAGGTCCAGTCGGCATGCATGATGCGCGCTTCGGCTGCAAACCGCAGCTCGTGCTCGGGTTCATCGGCTTGCATAGCAATGGGTGTTGCTGCTCCCTGCACTGTAAACTCATATACGCCTGCGGAGACATTCTGCGGTGACTCCCAAGCGACTGAGACAAGATCGCCCACCCGCTCCAGATCGGCGGCGAGTTGTGGCCATTGCGATGGGGTGTGCATTTGTTCTAATACAAATTGTGCGGGCAGCTCGATGGCTACCCGCAGTTTATCGACTAGTGTATGTAACGTTACTCGTACAAACAAAATCACTGGCTCACCAGAATAGCGTTTGTAGTGGTCGGCAACACAATCAACATGCATGAGGCTTGAAACTGTATTGGTCAGGCCTATTCTTGTGGTTGTCACAGCGTCACCACCTTAATCTCATGCTCCAACGAGCAGATCAGACCGTCCGGTGGCACTTCGACCAATCGCTGATCGCTAATCACCAGCGCACTTGTCATAGCAGATCCGCTGCCATTTGGACTGAGTTTGCCAAGGTCGATCCGCATCGCCCCCAACTTCACATCGCGGACGTATTTCACCCCCGGCACGTTCTGGATCAGCGCATAAAGCTCGGCCACATACAGATCGCGGCCAAATGGCCAACCTGTCCACTGCGCTCGCTCGCCTTCATCAGCAGGTAGATAAGTGCCGATGTCCAATGGTGACAAGAACCCAGCCAATGCATCGTGAACACGCCCCCGGACTGCCTCCGGCAAGCTCTGGCTGGTCAGCACAATCTCAGCGGAGACTTTCACCCCGATATAAACCGGCTCGCGCACCCGCAGGTTGACTGTTAGCAGTCGATATTGATCGAGATAGCGAGTCAATTCGTCGCGCAAGGCGCTATCCAAACGTAGCCGCGAGAGATCACCGACGCGGATGGCATCCATCGCCGCAGGCACGACCAACAAATCGACGGTGCCGGGCAACGCATCTTTCGCGCTGGCTCGCCCATTAAATGGATTGCAGCGCACTCGGGCCACACTGCGCCCAGAGGACAATGCGAAATGTTCAAAGTCATCCGCGGTAACAGCCCGTTGTTGGGCCCGCACCTCTCGCCGCGCGCGCTGCTTGGCCTCATCCAGCGATTCCTGATCTCGCCCTCCAGTGGCACGCACCAAATTTGTCACACTGTCGATATATGGCACAGTGGTTTTGAGGAGTTGGATGCGATCAATCGGCACATTGCCTTCCGAGCCACCGCCATAGCGATAGCAGCTGAAGCGTAATTGGCGACCCGATTCTGGAACCCGTCCGTATTGGCGCATCGAGCCATCGGATTGGCGTACGCCAGGGCCAAGACGAATCTCGCCAGTGGTTGTATTTAGGGTGAAGTGTCGGTCATAGCGGGTGGAGTGTGCAAAATCTTCAACTTCCTTCCAAGCCACAAAAACGAGTTCGCCCTCGCTTATTTCCTCAATCTCAAGTGTTTCGTCTGCCCGCAACGTCAACGCAGGCGCGTGACCAAGTTTGAAGAGTTGCCCCTGCTCACCATTGCTGACCCCCAGCGACTCCTGCGTCACCACTACCGCATTGGTTGCCCTGACTGTCGATCCCATCACAAACGCTTGTAGACCAGTGATGCGCGGGGATTGGGTATACGTGCCTTGCTCTGGGCGGCGTTGTTCAAAACGACATCGCAACCAATAGCCATTGCGCCCATGCACCTGACTTGGCGAAAAACTCAGCGGCAGATAAAACATCACACGGCCTTCGGCGTTGTTCAGACCACCGGTGCTGTCACGTTCGCCCACACGTTCACTGGGTGCAATTTCCATCCACTGCTCCACGCCGGTAGAGAATTCCCACACCCACGGCGGATCATCCCGTCGTACACCAGTGGCCTGCATGGCCTGACTGGTAAAACGCAGTTGCAACAGATAACCTGCCAGTGATTGCTTGTCGTCGAAGCCGATGTAAAAGGTGTTGCCAGGGCGCGGAGTGCGATCGAAGGCATAGAACGGCTCGATGCCTAAGCGTGGCAGATAATTTTTGTTTACCTCTTCTTCGCGACGTAAATGCGCCAGCTGGGGTGGGGCGATGAGTAGTCGCTCATCGGTGCTGAAGATGATCTCCGCTTCATCTTCAGTACGGCGTGTGGCGACTTCCAATCCTTGTGGCACAACTGTAAATGTGTCATCCTCTGGTTTGAGTGGCAGCGGCACCGACAGGCGGAAGGTCAGCTCGGTTGTGGCGCAGCTTGCTGGCTTGAGTTGTAGACCCAGTAGGTCGAGAAACCGAATGTAATTTTTTTCCGGCACCAGATTTAACCGATAGGTCAGCATTTCAGTCATCCACGCAAACAACTCAATCAGCGTGATGCCAGGGTCGCTGATGTTGTAATCTGTCCAGTCTGGACAATAGCGAATGATGCGTCGGCGCGCTTCATCCACTAGGTCTTTCTGGAAGCGAAGATCATCAAGGATGGGTTCAGGTAATGACGATATAGGCATGAGGATGCTTTATTCTTCTGCGATATAGAACGGAAAGACAATGCTGCGTTTGTCGTGGGTGGTTTTGATCGTATAAGTCACTTCGACCAACATGGCGTTGTGCATTTCAGGTGCGCGATAGGCCTGCACGTCCTGCACTGCGATGCGTGGTTCCCACATGGCCAGGGCTTCCTGCACATAGATAGACATCATGCCGTGTGACACGGTGTGATTGGGCTCAAACAATAGTTCCCAGGCACGGCAGCCAAATTCCGGTCGCATCACGCGCTCGCCGGGCATGGTTCCGAGAATGATACGGATGGATTGTTCGATATCGGTCGCCCCGACTGCCATCGACACTTGCCCACGCGGACTAATTTGCAACGGAAATGCCAAACCTTGGCCAAGGAATTCTCGATCGTTGATTGCGCTCATGGTCACATTGCCTTTACCCGAAACTGCCCAGGTGACACTGCTGGAGGCACCGGCAAGGGAATGGGCGGCATCAAGATGATGACAGCCGGTGGGATCGGAATGGGTCCAGCGAAAATGGCGGGTGCAGTCGTGCTGGTCTGGCACGCCAATGGCATGCCCATCGACTTGACTCGCACAGTGCCGGTCGGTGGCAGCAGGGTGGCACTGATACAAGGCGCCAAGGCCGGTGGTCCAGGCACTGGGCCAACGGGTGTCGGCGCTGCTGCTGGGACCACATTCGGGCATCCGGCAATCACAACTGGCGATGCACCCATGATGGCAGGTTGTCCGCTTAACTTGACGCGTGGATTCAGCAGCGTCGGAGTGGCTTTGCCGCCATGTGCACATTGCATCTGGCAGCTTGCCGTGAGTAGAAATCCTGGCATATTATTTCGTTTTACTTTTATTACATGACTTCAAGTGCACCGCTATTGACGTTTACAGTGGGCAAGCCCTGAACAGTCATCGGCCCATTACTTTTGATCGACATAGGTCCCATAGATTCCAAGTTCATAGGCGCTTTGCTTTTGATAGCCATATTGCCAGTGCTTTCCATATTGAGTGCGCCCTTGCTGCTGAACTTGGCTGTAGTGTCGCCTTCAAGGGTGCAATTGCTTTTGGCCTTAACCGAAAAGTTGTTGCATTCGATCGACACATCACCGGATGCACTTGTCAGATTGATCGGCCCATTGGCTTTAATGGTGATGCTGTTCTGTGAGGCATCAATTTCGATGCTGTTCTTGTTTGTTTTGTCGATCACCGTAATCTTTTCAGCCCCTTGCGTGTCGTCCAGAATGATTTGGTGACCGACCCGTGATTTAATGACGCGCTTGTTTACTTTGCCCTGTGCAGCGGCCACATTGTTAGCCAGCGGCG